>JADZAS010000030.1 GCA_020852515.1 Phycisphaerales bacterium | reverse complement strand
GTTTCGTCTTCGCTTCGCTGTTCATCGCCGCCCTCCCTGGAGATCAGAAAGGCGGATACGGCGGCGCGGAGCCCGCTGCACATCCGTGCCATACAGAACCGCGCCCTGCATCGACGCCGCGACGGCGCAACCCACGATGCAGTCGAGCCAGTGATTGTCAGCGCCGGAAAGGCGGAGTTTCCACTCATCGACGGTCCGGCCCCGGCCTTCGGTTTTCACGCGGTACTCGCTCGTGAGGTGCTCGGCGATGAGACGGTGCGGCTCCGGCTTGCGACCAAAGAGCGACACGCAGCCGGGATCGCCCATCGGCACCGCCAGGCGGGCATGGATGAAGGATTTCCAGTAGTTCGTGTCGAAGAGCACGTGGCGCACGGCGCGGCGGCCGGCTACATTGGGAATGCGCCAGTTCAGCCCGACACGGTCGCTCCGTTTGCGCTTGTATTCGCTGAAAGGGATGCTCGAAGCGCCGACATAGCGTCCGTGCGAAGGCAACATCACATTCGCGTAGGCGGATTGTCGGCAGAATTGGTACACCACGTCGGTTGAAGCGCCCCAGTTCGCATCGACCAGACAGCGGTCGATACGCACCATGGCGCCGTCATCGCGCTTCCACTCCCGTCCAAGCAGCGCCGCTGTGATTCGCTCCAGACCGGTGTAGATGGCGCCTTCGAGCCCGGCGCGTGGCGCGGCCATCGCCAGCGTCCGCCTCACCTCCCGCAACGTGAAATACCCCGCCTTCTGGTCCGGCTCGGTGCCGTAATCGACGACATGGCCCGTGAAGTCGCCCTCCCACGCGGCCACGAGCCAGAACAGGCACTTTTCCTGCACGTCAATGAACATCGTCAGATGCGAACAACCGATCGGGATCTCGCCACGGCGCATGCCGTTGGTCTTCGCGGCAATCTGATCCGCGCTGAGCAGATCTTCGTCCGCCTGCTCCTCGGGTAGCGGGTCGTTCTGGTACTCCGCCCAGAAGGCCGCCTCGTCCTGGAGCTTGAGATTCATCGCATGCTGGATCGCGGAGGCTTCATCGTGATTGAACCGCGCCGGCCAGGCAATCTCAGCGCCTTGATCCATTTCCGCTTGGTGTTGGCGATAGAACGCAGTCGCGGCGGCGATTCCCGCGTCATGGCGCAGCCCGTCGGCGCGGATTTCCGCGTATTTGGCCCACAGGGCCTCCCGGGTCGGGAACGCGTACACCATGCGAGTCCGTTCACCCTGCCACTGCGGGTGCTTCTCCCGATCGAGAAGTCGATCCGCCATGTCGTCCGGGCGCACCACGGTGATGGTCATGAGACCGGCGATCTTCTTGCCCGGGCCGGCCAGGCCGAGGATGGCGCCGGCGAGAATGCGCTCGCGGGTATTGCACTGCGAGGGCGATCGCGCCGACTCATCCGTCTGCGGGTCGTCGATGAGAACGAGCGAGGGGCGCACCGACTGGCCATCAGGACGCTTGTGTTTCATGCCCCGGATGCGTCCGGTGATGCCCGCGACGCGAATTATCGCCCCACTCGCCTTCGAATTGGGCACCGTCGGCAGCACGATTTCCTTGGCGGTCCAGCCGATGTGCGTCTGCCGGCCGTCATGAAGCTGGCCCGAGGAGCGCTGGTGGATGCCTTCAAGGCTGTGGATCGGGAAGAGCACCTCGGGGAAGTCGGTCAGCAGGAGTTCGTTGTTTTCGAGTTCCGCCTTGATCGAGTCGAGCATGTTGGCGGCATGCTCTTCGTCGGCGCCGATGAGCGCGACGAACTCGCGGGCCCCGATGAGAATGGCCCACAGGCAGGCGATCTCGCAGAGGGTCGTTTTGCCGCTGCCGCGCGGCATCGCCATTGCGAAGAGTCCTCCCTCCAGGACCGCCTTCTCGATCTTTTCGATGACTTTGAGATGGTCTTCCGACCACGGCAGGCTGAACGTTTGCGGAAAGTAGGTTTCACAGAATGCCCGGAATGACCCTTCGCAGCGCGCCCGGCGATGAACGTCGGCCACCTCGACCAGAGCGAAGATCTCCCGGCCCGCAAACGAATTCGGCAGATCATGCTGCATCGGCCGATCGCCACGCGCATGAGGTGCCTCCGCCGCCATCGATGCCGCTGCGTTCAGTCGCGCATGCCGCTCGGCGACGAGCCAGGCCGTGTAGCGGAGCAGATCGACCGTCTTTCCATCGCCGATCCGATAGCCAGCCCGGCTGCGATGCCGATGCAGTTGCCGCTCGCTGATCACCTCGCCCAATGGGGTCGAATTGAGCAGGCGGCAAATCTCGCTCGGTCGCAGGGTGCGGGGATCAATCGCCACGGCTTCCTCCAGCCGTGGGCGCTCGCTGGGCAAGATACCGCGCGAGCCAGGCCGCATAGAACACGAGATTGACGGTGCCGTCACCGTTCAGCGGTGCGCCGTCGTCGATGTCGCGCTCGATCATCGCTGCGGTGATTGATTGACCACCGGCCCGCGTGAGCAGGCGCGCCACCTCGGCCACGGGCAATGCGGCCGGATTCAGCACCGCCATGCGATCGCGCTGCTCGTCAGGCCGCCCGGGCATGGCGCTCCAGTTCGGTTTGACGCATCGCCGGCGCGGGGCACGAGGTCCCATGCCCGCCACAAAACGGGGCCGGCGCGGCGAGATTCCGGCCACTACCTAGCACATACCTAGCGGGCAGCGCTCCCCCATCGGTGAAGCTACCCACATGCGCCGCCATTTGCCCACAATCTGCGAATCCTGCTCGAATCCTCGGCAATTCCCCTTGCATGTGCGCGCTGTTCATGCCCTCATGTGTCCAACGCGAGGCGGCATACGCCGCCCGCCAACAACGGCGAAAGGAGCCAACACCATGACGACGCGAACCACCAACGACGACCTCGGCAAGCGCCTGCGCGAACACGCCATGTTCAGCGAAACCGACCTGCGCTACCTGCGGGCCAAGGGCTACACCGACGCCGAAATCCTCGCCTTCTGGGATCGCGACCACGCGATGGGCAAGGAGCCGGTCATCCACGCCGGCACGCGCGTCGAGAGCATCGCCATCCGCGTCCAGTCGGTGCAGAAGCAGGTCAGCGTCAGCGCCTCGCTCAATATCGAACTGGGCATCAGCGCCTACAAGACCGGCTGCGCCAACGTCGCGGTGAGCGACACCTACGCGCCGACGTACAGCTTCGAAGCCATCGACATCGACAACACGCGACGGGCGCTGGCCGAACGGATCTTCGAGAAGAAGTTCGACGAGCTGAGCGCCGGCCAGCGCGGCGAACTCGACGCGGTCGTGCGGGCCTGCATGCTCGTCGCCCACATCACCACGATCTGAAACGCACCGCCAGCCGCCACCACGCGGGAAAGGACCAGCACCATGACCATCAGGCAAATCACCATCAAGGGCGAGCGAGGCGATATCGAGATTCGCGACGCCGACTACGGAGCGCAGATTCTGTTCGGCGAGACCTGCCTCGAACTGTCGCGCCACAGCGGCGACGACGAGCGCTGGGCCGCCGCGACGGCGACGGCCAAGGCCATCTACGGCAGCGACCGCCACGGCCGGCCGCGCTGCACCAACTCCGAAATCCACGCGGTGCGCCTCGAGATCGAGCGCGTCGCCGGCTGCTGAAAGACCATGCAGGAAGGACTCATCATGAGCACCACACGCGACAACACACTGAACACCATCGCCCGCGAGATCCTGGGCCTCGAGACCTTGGCCACCCGCAACAGCGACAGCCTCGACTTCCACGACACCGCGGTGTGGTGCGTGAAGGAGGCGCTTGAGCGCGCCTACGAGGCGGGCCGCCAGTCGGCGCGGCCGACCAAGGCGGTCTGTCCCGCCTGCGGACGCAAGATCGAGATCACGCCGCTGCCCAGCGGCAAGTGAGAGAGGAGCACCGTGAAGACCAGCGCCACCAAGATTGACAGAAATCGCACCGCCCGCCGCAACGGCGCCGGCGCGCCGAACATTGTCATCCGCGAGGCGTGCGACCGCGACGGCGTCGTCCTGGGCCACCTCGTGGCCAGCCACGATGGCACGCCCGAAGGCATCGTCGCCGCCGCACGATGCACCACGGCCCGCACGTTCGACGCCTTCGCCGACGCGTGCAACGTCAACAGCCGCATCATCGCGACCGACGCGACGGGCCGGCCGCGCTGGTCGGTATCGCCGAACTTTGCAGTCATCGAGGAACTCGCCGCCATGTGACGGCGGTTCACATCCACCAACCGCTCTCTTGAAAGGAGCAGCACCATGAAGAAGAACGAAGTCCAGATCGGAAGCACCTACACCGCGAAGGTGAGCGGCAAGATCGCCAAGGTGCGCATCGACGCCGAGAACCGCAACGGCGGCTGGGACGCGACCAACCTCGAGACGAAGAAGAAGGTTCGCATCAAGAGCGCCCAGCGGTTGCGGGCCGAGGTCGGCTCGCCGCCGAAAGCGAGCACGACGCCGCCTGCAGGCAGCGACAACAAGGACGCCCAACCGGCCTCCGGCATGAAACCCGGGGGCCGTGTTGTTGACCGGGACGCGCAGCGCATCGCCGAGCGCGACGCCAAGGCCGCGGCCAAGGGCCTGGTCCTCAAGACCGAGATCGTCAACGGCAAGGAGCGGTCGCGCTGGGTGAAGAAGGCCGAGCAGGCCGCGGCGCAGCAGGGCGAGTTGGAATCTCCCCCGCCGACTGAGAAGCGCAAGTGCCGGCGCACGCCGCCGCGCATCGCGCTGGTCAACAAGGACCAGTACGCCGAGATCGCCAAGCAGGTCGAGAGCTTGCCCACCAGCCGCAACCACGTGTGCTGGAAGAAGAACGGAAAGTTGTACGAATTGTTCTTCCGCGTCGATGGCCGCACGCCGCTGCTCTACCGCGCGCCGGCGACCTCGGCCGTCGATGAGAAGACCGGCTGCCGCGAGGTGGACGCCGTTGGCACGGTCACCGGCGTCTTCCACATCAAGCAGTCCATCAAGCAGCTCACCGGCAAATCGCCGGCGCAGATCGGTATCACCATGCCGCCCGACCGCGGCGCGCCCAAGGCACGCGCCGAGGCGACGAAGAAGACGACCGGCGGCAAGGATGAAACCAAACCGCGCAAGAAGCGCGAGGGCCTCAGCGGACTCGACGCCGCCGCGCAGGTCCTGGGGCGGGCGAAAGAGCCGCTCGACGCGAAGACGATCGCCGAGCGCGCCATCGCGGCGGGCTGGAAGACCAACGGCGCGACGCCGCACGCGACCTTGTACGCCGCGATGATCCGCGAGATCAAGGCCAAGGGCAAGGAAGCGCGGTTCATCAAAGCCGACAAGGGCCGGTTCACGGCCCGGAAAGGAGCGTAAACGATGGACCGCGATGTCCAACGACTCCTCGCCCATGCCGACCAGACCCGCTCCACCATGCGCGACACCCTGGCCGCCATGCCCGCCGCCGAGAAGGCCGCGCTCATTCGCACCTGCGCCGCGGGCGACCTCGCCAGTCTCGACGAACGCACAGCGCTGCTGGTGGGCCTGCTCGCGGTGGTGGCCATCTTCGACCTGAGCGAATCGCGCGGGGAGGTGGAGCCATGACGGCTGAGCATGAACAACATCTCGTCGAGCCGGAGGACGCCTGCCCGCGCTGCGGCGAGCGCCACGTTGACAACCTGATCTGGATCGACGATGGGCAGCGCGTCCGCTGCACCACCTGCCTGAATGTCTACACGCCGCCGGCATTGCGGCCGAGAGGTGGTGATGATCATGACCAGCAGCCATGAGACCAACGCCCTGCGCCAGGTGCTGCTCGCGGCCCAGCGCCTGCTCGAAGCCCGCGAAGACCAGATGATCACCGCCGAGGAATGGGAAGCCCTCGCCGACGCGGTCAATGCGGCAACGCAAAGGCCAGACGGCGGTCCCGGCGAATCGTTCGCCGTGGACGCCACCAGCGGCGCGCTGCTGCGGCGCGTCGTACCCAAACGCGGCCAGCCCTACGAGCACATGTGCACCAAGCAGGTGTTCGACGACGTGGCGTACGCGATCGAGCAGATGGGAAATGCCGCGTTCACGATGGAGGAGATCAGGGCCAAGGTAGGAGGCGGCGACGAAGCCAGCATGCCGCCGTGGTCGCAGGTCGCGACCGCCGTCGCGTTCCTCAAGGAGCGAGGGTGCATCGTCCCGGCACGCCAACGCAAGAACGGCGCCGCCAGCGACTTCGTCTACGAGGATGCGCTGATCGAGTATCACGCCTTGCGCCATAAGGGGCCGGAGGAGGCGGCGCCGAGCGAGTAGGCCGCGAGTCCGCGACCACCATTCACAGCCGCAGCACCCGCCGCCGCGGCTGTGTCTGCGGGAACGCAAGCTAGAATGCCTCGAATGCCATCCCAGAGCAGCGTGAATGCCGAGGCAGCCGAATCGCTCGCACTCGCGAAGGCCAGAATGCGTTGGGCGTTGAGCCGAATCGGCGAGTTCGAATTCAACGTTGATGAATTCTTGAAAGGCGAGCCGTTCTACATCCGCAACGAATTGGAGCCGGCCGGTCGCGACCCAGTTGAGGATGTCGAGCTGACTCGGATTTCGTACCGGTTTCAAGTCCGTCGCGACGCCCCTATTGATCTGAGATTCATGGCTGCCGATGCCGTACACAACCTTCGGTCGGCAGCGGACAACCTCGTTTGGGCGTGCGGACGGTTGCACGGCGCCAGCGAACGGATCTGCCTGCCGTTTGCGCCAAACGCGACCTCCTTCCGGCAGAACGGTGCGAGGACGATCAAGCGACTGCCTCCGGAACTCCAGCAGTGGATTGAACGTCAGCAGATCTTCAATTGCCCTGCGGGCGACCCCGCGCTGCTCTATCGCCTCAATGGCCTTTGGAATCAAGACAAGCATCGACTTCCTACGCTGCTGGGGGCCGCTGTCAGGCGGATGGGTGTCGGCATCAGAGGAAGTATGCTCGTGCGGTGTCTCGGTACGAACGATCTGACGGGACTCAGAGATGGTGATGAAATTGCGTTCCTTATTGCTGGACCCGATGGAGTCGCCAATTTCGAGCCATCGTTCGATCTTGACGTGGCGTTCGATGCGCCGTACCGGACCGGGCCCAAGACCGCGCGCCACTTTCTTCGGGCAACTCACCGTCACATCGCTGAAGAAATGGTTCCGGTGTTCGAGAAGTTCATGGTGTAGTTTCTGCTCAGGCATCTAGGCTCGCTCTGCCTTCTTCCCCGTGAATTGCTCGTATCTCTGCACGATCACGTCGCAATACGCCGGATCGAGTTCCATCAGGAACGCGCGGCGCTGCGTCTGCTCGGCGGCAATGAGACTGGAACCCGATCCGCCGAACAGATCGAGCACGTTCTCGCCGGCGTGCGAAGAGTATTGCAGGGCCCGAACCGCCAACTCGACGGGCTTTTCAGTCAAGTGCACCATCGACGCTGGGTTGACCTTCTTGACGTGCCAGAGGTCGGTGGCGTTGTTCGGGCCGAAGAAGCGGTGCGCGGCGCCTTCTCGCCATCCGTAGAACGCGATCTCAAACGCGCCCATGTAGTCTTTGCGTGTGAGGACCGGGTGCTGTTTATCCCACACAATCCCTTGGCTGAAGTACAACCCTGCGCGCTTGAGCGGGCCGGGGTAGTTCCCAAGGTTCGCGTATCCGCCCCAGATGTAGAAGCCGCCGCCGGGAATGAGCACGCGAGCCATGTTGCCGAACCACGCATCGAGCATCTCGTCGAACGCTTCGTCGGTCATAAAGTCGTTGGCGAGCGGCCGGTCCTTGGCCCGCATCTTCTTCGTCGTCCGCTTCTTCTCGCCCTGGCGGGCCACGTCAAACGACTGATGATGCGTGCGCTTCTTCTTCGCCTCGGGGAACGACGAGTTGCCGGCGGCGATCGCGTTGTTCGATCGCGGCTCGACCTTCACGTTGTACGGCGGGTCCGTGTTGACCAGGTGAATCGGCTGACCATCGAGCAGTCGATCGACATCGGTCGCGCTTGCGGAGTCGCCACACAGCAACCGGTGCTCACCGAGAATCCACAAATCGCCGCGCTTCGTGATCGGCTCATCGGGCGGTTCGGGGATCGCATCCGGATCGGTGAGCCCCTGTTGCAATTCCAACGCCGCTGCCTCGATAGTCAAGGCATGATCGACCATTCCCTCCAGTGCCGCAACCAGTCCCGCGAGTTCAATGTCATGGCCGCTCAGATCGACCTCTTCGATCAGAGCTCTCAACACGGCTGCATCTGCCTGGGCCATGCTCGAGATTGGATCGAGCGAGAGCAGGATCTTTCGTTCCGCCTGCTCTGTCCAGGATCCCACGAGTACGGGTACGAGCGACCTTGGATCGACGACGTTGCGGCGAGCATGGCCATCGATGAGCCGTCCGGTCTGTTCATTGAACAGCAGCGCCCCCGCCCACCCTACCGACGGATCGGCGAGCATGTGCTTGAGCGCAGCAACTTGACCTTCTGGGTGTCGGCGCCAATTCCGAGGGTTCTCGGCGAGCGAACCTGCCTCGACCCACTCAAGCCGCAATGGCCGCCTCGAAGGCGGAGTGCGCGCTTCTTCCGGCGTGTCCCGACCCTTTCGACGTCGTTGTGTGGTAGTCACCATCCGCCCCTTTCTGTAACGAGGTAGGGTCGACCATCAGGCATAGTGAACGGGCGCGCCTTCCGACGCGGTCGCTGCGCAGCCGCAATGGCCTGCTTCTTGTGCTCAATGAAGCTCGCGACATCGGGCAGCAGATGAACTCGATGCAGGTACGCTGCGAAAATCTGATAGACTTCGCAATCACGGAGATCGATATGGGCGCCCGCCCGAATCGGTACCCAGCGCTCTTTCATGGTGTTGCCCTCACGCACCGCGATTTTGTGCATGTTCGACAAGTGCTGGTTGTAGACGGGGTCATTGCGGCGATTCAGCATCCAGATCGCCTTATCGGGATCGGCGTCGCGACTGCGACGAACCCAGTCCACAAGTTCATCCTGACCACGGTTTACGTCGAGCAGCCACAGGCGGACTTCGATCTTGTCAGCACCGCCGCCGAGGTCGTAATATCCTCGCCCCTGCTTCCAACCCTGGCCCTCGACCTGTCGCCGAGTGCCTTTCACTACCAGGACCCACGACGTTCGATCCATCGCCCAGCGGTACACCTCTTGGGTGCGACTCAGGCGAGCCCCTCGCTCGGTCGTGCCGCCGGAGTCGATCGCCGCGATTCCGCCCGCGCAGACGGTCATTGGTGGGAACATGTCGCCAGCGACTCTGAAGGGCGTGGTACAGATCTGATCGAGTTCCTCGAATGACTCGAGCCGGCCATGCCAGATGCGCTGCGACCGCATCTGCGGGCCCCAGGCGCGGACAACGCACCAAAAGTGATCCTGCTGCGTATCAATGGCGGCAATGAGCGACGCGGCCCATGGAGGTACGACCCCCTCGTCGTGCTGCGCAGCCTCAGAGAGATCAGAGAACGAGTTATTCTCGATTCGGGTGATCCGCTGCTCAAACGCCTCGCCGAGTGTCCCGGTGGTGAAGTCGAAGAGCGGTCCAACGCTTGGACTCGACTGCGTGCGCAGGAACTCGCCGGCGATATCCGCCAAGGTGATCCACTTGCAATACAGAGCCGAAATGTGCATCGACAGCCGCGTGCCGCGGCGGAAGCCGGGAAGGGACTCGGCGTCCTCGACCTCGCCGTTCGCGAGCCCATCGGGATTGCACGTTCCCCATTTGCCGGCAGCCACCGCCACTCGTTTGGCGGCCTCATCGAGTCGGTGACCGCAGGAGCGGCACTCGTACCAGACAACTCCTTCAGCGCCATGGGCTTCGACGTATTTCGCCTTCTCGACGGGGTCGGTGATCTCCGCGGGGATCTCCCACTTCACCTGTTCGAAGATCAGCCGCTGCTTGGAGTCGCATTTGGGGCAGGGCACAAGGAAATAGAGCTGGACGTCCGCAGCCTGATGTTCACGCCATATCACACCCAGGTCCGTCGTGGGTGTACTCACTTTCCACAGTCGGGCTCGTCCCATCCCGATGAAGGTCGTCTGGCGCTTGCGCAGCAGAGAGACCGGGTCGGCCTCGCGCCCGGAGAATGGAACGAACTTGTCCGTCTCATCGGCGATCGCGAAGCGGAGCGGATTTGAGGCCAGGCTCGAAGCCGATCCTGACCACATCAAGTACAGTGTGAATGAATTGGCGAGCGTCAGTTGGCTCTTTTTCGCGTCATGAGCGCGCTCGGTCATCAGCGATTGCAGGACCGTGGTGACCCGGAACATGGGCAGAATGCGATCGTTCACGATCTGCTCGCCCTTGAGCTTGTCAGGGAGGAGCAGGCCGCTCGGACTCGGGTCGTGGTGGGCGACGTACGCCAGCACGTTCCGCATCGCCTCACTGACCCCCACCTGGGCCGCCTTGACGATGGTGATTTCGCGCACCCCGGGCAGAAACCCAAGATCCATGATGCCGCGGAGGTAGGCGGCATTGGCGTTGCGCCACGGGCCGGTGATCTCCGACTGGCGATCATCTAGGTAACGGTGCCGCTCGGCCCACTGGCTGCATGTGAGCGAGCCCGTGGGTTTGAACTCCCGCGCCTCCTCGGGCGTCCATTCGATCGCAGGCGGCCGGTCGAGGGTAACCCGCTTCATGACTGAACCTCCTCCCCGCAGACGATGGATGCGGCCCGCGCGGCCTCCGCGGCGAGATGCTCGAGTGCCTCCTGGACGAGTGCGTCGACGACGCCGGCGGCTCTTCTCCGAATCTGGTGATCCAGATCATCGAGTTCGGGGTGGTGCTCAAGCGCGCGGGACAGGGACTCCATGACCTTGCGGAAGGCGCGGGCACGGACGGTCAGGGCTTTTTTGACCTCCGGAGCGGAGATGAACTCGCCCTCGCGCACCCGCCTCTCAAACCGAAGGCGCTCGATCATCTCGAGATGCTGCATTGCCCGCAATCGATGAGCAGCGGGGAGTTGGCGAATCTCTTCCGTCAGGTTGCCGATTGGCCCGGTCGTTCCGGTGGAGACCGATGATGCGAAGGCCGCTGAAGGGACCACCGGCGGCCTGACCGACTGCGACGGAACGGCGTCCAAGCCGGAGTCGGCGCGCCGCATGGCGACGGTTCTTGCATGCCACGA
Organism: Phycisphaerales bacterium; assembly: GCA_020852515.1. Taxonomy (NCBI): domain Bacteria; kingdom Pseudomonadati; phylum Planctomycetota; class Phycisphaerae; order Phycisphaerales; species Phycisphaerales bacterium. The sequence goes on along the minus strand of JADZAS010000030.1, from coordinate 300,605 downwards.
GGCGACCTCTTTGGCGGGCCACGGCGCCTGCGCCCGGAGCGGGCAGTCGGGATGGCGCTTGCGCCACTTTGACACCGCCTGCTTACTCACACCGAAGTGAGATGCCACTTCCTCCAACGTGTGAAGAGAGTCCGCTCCATCGCCATTGCCGCTCGATCGCGCCATCTTGTCAACCCGAACCTGCGGTCGAAGTCCATGAATCGCCGTTTGCAGCGTGGGATCGCCTCTGCTTGTCAACCCGTCAACCAGTGTCAACCCATCGCGCGGTTGACCGGAATTCGCATTCACGCCGCGATGTTCGACCCGCGACGCTCAAATCGGCCCGGAAGGAACCAAGGAATCTGGCGGTACTGGGCCGATACCGCCACCCCCTTCCGGCGACCTGTGGCGGTTCTGGGCCGGTGTGGCGGCTGGACGGCGCGACGTGCGCCGCCCCGTTTGCCCCGTTACGGCGCACGTTGGGCCGGGTGGCGTGCTGTTCGCGGTCGCGCGGCGTTTGTGGCGACGGCCGCTCGGCCCCAATACACCCCAGTTGCACTAGCGGCCAGACTCGGCTGGAGTCTCCGGGTTGTTCGGCAAGTTCCTCGCTCGCGCGCTCACGCGCTTGAGCGCTTGAGCCGTCAATTCCAATGTGCGTCGCTCGCGCGCGCACATGGGGGGTGTGGGGGGATGCTTGAGCGCGCGAGCGAAGCCCTTCAGCACGGTCTTGTGTTCGCTCCAGCGCTTCGGCGCAGCGCTTGAGCGAGTGCGCGCGCGAGCGAAACCGACCTGGAGCAGCGATGGCACTCATTCGCTGCTCCCCTCAGGTTGCGGCACGGTGGCATAGCAGACCTTGTGTGCCCGGCCCACGCTCCAGCGATGAATGAGACCGCTCGTTTCAGCTTCCTTGACAAGACGTTCTGCCATTCGAACCGAGAGGCCTTCCTTGTCGCGGATGATTTCCAACACGGCAACCTTGGCGACCGGCTCGGCACTGAAGTACGTGGCGACGATCACATCCACCTCCGCCGAGGCCCTGGAACGCCGCGACTCCCTCGTACGTCGTTGTGGGCGCTCGGACTTGAGCGCCGTCGGATCGAGGCCCTCATCCACAACCCACAGCGGGTGCCGCCAGCGCAGACAGACCGGCTTGACCGAAGCCCACGAGCGCCCCGCCGCCTCGAGAACGACCACGTCACTCTGTTCGTGGGGCCGCAGCACGAGGTGGGTGTCGGTGGCACGACTCAGGCTCCCGGCGCCGGCTCCGACGTCCGTAACCGACTTGAAAGATTGGTTGCCCTTGGAAGCGTGGTGGAGCAGGCAGAACGAGCTCTGCATCTGGTCTGCGCAGCCATCGATTGCGTTGTAGCACTGCGCCATCGAGCCGTTGTCATTCTCGTTCACGCCGCGCGGCAGGAAGCGGTAGAAGGCATCGAGGATGATCATGCGATACCGCCCGGGCTCGAGCGATTCGAAGTAGTCTCGCAGGCCGAAGACATCAGGACAGCGCCCGCGCAGGCTGTCGACGTGAATGCGGTCCTGCACATCGGCCAGAGGGATGCCCATCGCCTCGACAATGCGCGGAATGCGGTAGGCGAGTGTCTCGTGGTGCAGCTCGTTGTCGAGAATGAGGACCTCGCCGCGCACCGTCGGGAACCGATCCAGCCAGGAGCGGCCTGTGGCGATCGCAATGGCCAGGGCATGCGCCGACCAGCTCTTACGGGACTTGGAGGCGGCGATCAGGTTCATCGTCTCGCCGAGGCGCAGCAGCCCCTCGACCACCGGCTCGCGCTGGCGGGGGTGTCGAACGATCAACTCGCGCACGCTCAGGATCGACGGCCCGACGATTGGAGTCGAACGGACCAAGTAAGGATTGCGCGGCTGCGGCGGACGCTCCTTGACGTGGCCGTCGGTCGTGACGCCATAGCCCTGGACGCGTAGGTCCGATGCCGCTGCGACGTAGTCTCCGTCGTGTTCGAGCAAGGCGTAGACCGTGAAGCGCGAATAGCCCCTGCTAGGTTCGAAGGGTGAGGCATTCGACGAGAACACGTAAAACACGCCGTTCTTGAGCGTCGCGCTCACCCCAGAGTTCTTTCCCGGCCGCCGCCAGTGCTCGTTCTCACCGCCGCGAGCGAGCGTCCATCCGTGCTTGACGAGCAGCCCACGCACATCCCCGCGCTCGTTGTAGTCATCACCGGGCCGATTTCCCTCGCCTTTGCTCTGCAGCGAAGTGCGAGGCGCGTCGATTACTTTCAGTGGGATCTCGTTGAGGTCGGATGCGCAGCCAAGCAGGATCTCCCGCTCGTCCTCGGTGATGGTCGGCAGTGCTGCGAGATCCCCTTGGATCATCTCGTACTTCGGCGACGGCGCACAAAGAGACAGCCCGCCTTCGCCTCGCGTCTCAATGAGCGTGACAGTCGCGAACCACTGTCCCGTAGCGCGGTCCTTCCGCGGTTTGAATGTCTTGCCGCAGTTCGGCACCTGTTCAGGGCCGTCGGTTTCCACCCGCCGCTGGGCAAGTTTGGCGCTCCCCAACACGGGCGTCTGAGCGCGGTAGGCGATGTGATAACCGCCTGAAGGCGTGCGCTCGATGCCAAGTCGTTCGACCAGGCCGGGAGCGTTTTCCTCCACCAGCGCCCGCCACGCCTCGTACATCTCCCCGCCCGCGTCGAAATCGATGATCTCCAGGTTGCCCGAGACGGCCCCGCAGACGAGACAGATCGCGTCGATCCGGGCGCTGAACCACTCGTCAACTTCATCTTCCGAGGGACATCGCTCCTGGAACTCCTTCCAGGCGGGAAGTACCGGGCGCTTCGTCTCTCGATCAGCGGGCAGCACGCACAGTCCTGCCTTGAGGTAGGCTTGCGCGACGGCAGCAAGATGACCCGTCGGGAGAGCGATCACCGATTCACAGTCCTTCCTCGTCCAGTTCGCGATCGATTTCAACCTGATCGTGAGCGATCGCGCGAGCCGGGCGCGGCAAGCGGCGGTGCCGTTTGGGGGGATCGAACCGCGGGTCGCGCGGCGGCAGTTCTCTGGCTTCCTGCTCTCTGGCGTCGAAGTAGGAGATATCCGCCTCGGTCAGGCGCCTGCTGAACTCCTCCACCCACGTCGGTCGCGTGAAGATCCGTCCGCCGATGCGCACATGCTCGAGTCGGATGCGCTCGCCGCTACGGGCCAGCACACCCTTGCGGCACCAGCGCCACATGCAATTGGTCGAGGGCCGGCCCGGGACGAGGTGGCTGGCCTGCCCGAGCGTGATGTGGTCGATTGTCTCGCTTGCGTTGATCATGCATACCTCCGCGTGTTTGCGTTCACTGCAAAGGTTTTAATGCAGGCATATCGGATAGCCTCGATCCAGAAACCTTTTGCCCCGTTTCCAGAAACCAAGGTTTCCGTTCTCGCGACAACGAAAAGCCCCCGATTTCTCGGGGGTTCGCTGGCACTGGATTGCTTGACCAACGGTCGAAAACAAAAGGTTTCCGAAATGTTTCTGACCCTGGATTCGCCTCACCCGATGCGCTTCATTACCTCGACCACCTTGTCCATGTCGCGCTGGGCGTACACCGCGTCCGTCACCAGGGCGCTGGAGTGACCCAGCGCGATGCGCGCCGCCTCAAGTCCGCACTCGCGGCGGATGATGGTCGCGGCGGTGTGGCGCAGCTGGTGCGGATGCCAGCGGTGGGCCTTGCGCCAGCGATTGAGCTCCTCGCGCTGCTCTACGGTGAGGCGCTCGTGCACCTCTTTGAGCGTCTCCAGGCGAGTGCGCGGCTTGCGATCACTGCGTGCGCCCGGGACGATGATCCGCTGGCGGTGATAGACGGGATCGGGATGAGGAAAGGCCTGATCGCAGGCCCGCTCGATGGCGCGGCGGTAACTGTCGGCGGTGTAGTGGTCGGCGGGCGTCCATCGGCGGCTCTGCACCCGATTGGACCCGGGCACGTTGCCACACGAGAGTGGAGTCTTGCGCGCCGCCGCCCGCGCCGCGAGGCGCTCCTGCTCGGCCTGGGCGGGACTGAAGAGACAGGCGTCCAGGGCGGCGCCGCTGAGGAAGGGCCGGATGGCCGCCTGCGCCTTGGGGCCGAGGTAGAGAGTTCGGGCGTGGCCGTGATGAGCGGTCTTGTGCTGCTTGAGGTAGACCATCCACACGCCCTTGGAGTCTTCCATCACCAGGTCACGGGGACGGAGCATGAAGAGCTCGCCGCCGCGGGCCCCGGTGTTGAGCTGCAGGTCGATGAGGGCGTTGACCTGGCGGCTCAGGAAGGGACGCGTGGCTTCAACGGTCTCGACCGCGACGGGGCCGACGGGTTTGGTTTCGCGGGCGGGGCTTCGGCCGCGCTTGAGCGCCGGCACGGTCTTGAGCTGCTGGTAGATCGACGCCGGGAGCTTCTCGTGCGAAGCCGCCCACTTGAACATGGCGCACACCCGGTGGATCTGGCCGTTGACGTAGGGCCGCGACCAGGCGATGCGAGGTTTGTCGCCATGGGGGTCGCCGCGCACCATGTCATCGCGCACCAGCCGCAGGCGGTTGGGGCCGAACTCGCTCGCCGGCGTGGAGCCGAAAAGTTTGCGCACGATGCGCAGCGCGCCCTTGATGAGCGTGCGCTCCGAGCTCGAGTAGTACGTCTTCGTCCAGCGCCAGTAGGCGCCGATGAGGTCGCTGATCGTCTCATCTGCTTCGAGCCTGCTCTCGCCGCCGTGCGCGCCGCGGGTCGATCTGATCTGCATGGCGATGCGCTGCTGGGCATAGAGCTGGTCGGGCAGGCGCCGGTCCAGCGCTTCCCACTGCGCGATGAGCAGGTGGTAGAGCTCGCGACTCTGCGGGCTGCCAAAGGGCCCGAGCCAGTAATCGCGGCGCTTTTTGGTGCGCGAGTCGGTGAGCGTCACGAGAGCCTGCTCATAGCCGCGTCGCGAGCGATAGCCCGGGGGCCTCAGCGCGATCTGGGTTCGCGGAGAATTCGGTTTTGGGGGACGGTTCTTTGGCATGGTGCGGCCTCCTGATCGCGTTTTGCGCGGTGTACACCGCGCGGTTTTGCGCTTCAGGCCGCACCGCCGAACGTCGGCGGGTGTCCGTAAACCTCGGACTCGGCGTTAGTTGTCCGGCAATGGAGCTGATCGGGATCGAACCGACGACCTCTTGCATGCCATGCAAGCGCTCTCCCAGCTGAGCTACAGCCCCGGAGCAGGCGACTCTCTGGAGCCGCCGCAATATCAAGGTTAGCCCGGCCGCGGTGAGCGTCAACCGGATCGATCCACGGATGCGGAGGGGCCCCTGGGTGCCGGGCTCAAAGCGAGGCACTGCACCACCGCCGCCGCTCCGATCACTGCGGCTGTCTCAATGCGCAGGATGTGCGGCCCCAGTGACACGGCAATGGCCCCTGCGCGAGCGATGATTTCCCGTTCGGCGCTGCTGAAGCCGCCTTCCGGTCCGACGAGCAGCAGGATCGCCGCCCGGCTGCGCGCACGGTCGATCGCCTCAACGCACGGCTTGCCCGCCGCATCGGCCACCAGCACGAGCAATCCGCCGGCGCGCGCCAGGCATCGCTCCAGCGGCATCGGCTCGTCAATATCCATGAGCCACGCCCGGCCGCACTGCTTGGCCGATTCCACCGCCGTCGATTCGCGCCAGCGGGCGACCCGCTTGTCGCGCGGCTCGACGATGCTTCGCTCTGTCAGAAGCGGCGCCCAGCGCGAAGCGCCGGCCTGGCTCAGTTGCTCGATCATCATCTCCGCGCGCGGCCCCTTGGGCGGCGGGGCGGCGATGATCACCTCCGGCTCAGGCCGGGGCGAGCGCTCGGCCGACTCGACGCGCAGCGAGAGTCTCCGCTTGCCCGCCGCAACGACAGCCCCGGCGACGATGAGCCCCCGCCCGTCGAACACCTCGACGCGGTCGCCCGCGGCGATCCGCTTGACCGCCAAGGCGTGGTGGGCCTCGGGGCCGGCGATTTCGAGCACGCTGCCGGTTTCGAGGCTCAGTTCATCGGGTTGGGGAAGGTAGATGCGGTGCAGGGACACGCGTCGCTCCAGCGCGGGAAAGCGTCATTGGCCGCGATGATCCTACGGCCGGGCCTTGAGTCGGCAGGCGGGACGGACGATCATAACGAGTATGCCGCGCCGCATGCCCGGCAGCGTTACCGGACGCCGCGGCGTTCAGGGGAGCCATGGCAGGCAAGTCGCGTCCAACTTCGGGGAAGTCGCCCGCCGCGCCGGTGCCGCTCAAGGCCGACGGGCCGCCGAGTCACAAGCCGGCGCCGCGCCCGTCGAACGCGCCCGCGCCGCAGACCGTTGAGCCGCCAGTTCAGTCGCCGAACGAGGCGCAGGTCGAGGCCCAGGTGGAAGCACTGCTTGATGAAGCCGAGCAGCAGGTGCAGGCGATGTCGGAACTGGTCGGCGATGCCCCGCCGCCTCAATCAACGCCCGTGGATGAATCGCCACAGAATCCTGCGCCGCCGGATCCCGCTGCCGTGGATAAGCCCGCGTCGGCCGCTGCGGAGGCTGCAAACGTCGAAGAATCACCCGCGAGCGCGCCGCCCCTCGATGATCCCGTCGATCCAGCGGCGCTGCAGTCCCAGGTGGATGCGATTCTCGCCGAGGCCGGGCACGCGGCAGGCGTTGACGACGCTGAAGACCTGCCGTCAGCCGCGCCGGAGATCGAGGATGACTTTCCGGCGGCAGCGGCGCCCAGTGGAAATGACGCGGTCGATGCCGCGGCGCCGCCGATGGATATCGCCGCAGTGGATGCGGTGATCGCCGACGCCGCGCAGCGCGCGATGGAGCAGGATGAGTTCGAAACCGGCGCGGGCGACGAGGCCGTGGCGATGGCCGGCGCTGCTTCGCCCGCAGATTCGGCCGAGCGCGTCGACGGCGAATCTCCCCGTCGAGTCGTCAAAAGCGGCGATGCCTCCATGCGCCGCGTCAAGCCGAACTCGAACCGGCGCTCAACGGGCGCTGCCGATCTCGATGGCGGGTTCGCCAAGTCCGATGGGCCGCGCCGCGATTCGGCCGCTCAGCAGGAACGCGAGGCGCTGGTCGAAACGCCCACCGCGAGCGAGCCGCCCGATTCGCGCTGGCGGGCGCGCGCTGTGCGTGCGGCGCTGCGCGGGATGGCGGCAATGAATGAACCCTGGAGTCGCTGGACGCCGCCGACGCGCTACGTCGTGCTCGCCTTCACGGTGCTCAACATCACCCTCGCCGGCGTCGCGTACATCATCGTCCTTAGCCGCTGGTTCTGAGGGCCTACACCGCAGAGACGCCGAGAGCGCAGAGAAGAGGGCTGGTGTTCGCCAATGACCAGTCATCGCCACGACGATCGAGCGATGAGCGCACTTCTAACCTCTAGCACGAAGTCTCAAAGGCACAAAGATACACAGCGAAACCGCGCAGACAGCGCGCGCCTTGTCGCGCGCCCGCATGGCCTGCGCTCCCGAAGCGTCGCTTGACCATGGCACCCTGCGGAGATCGACCGCCGCGGTGCGGTACACTTGGCCGATCGCCTTACCGGAACGGGCCCGTGGACCAGCAGCGCCGCTATACCTTTGGACGCTCGAGCAGACTCACGCACAACCGCGAGTTTCAGTCGGTTTACGGCGCCCGCTGCCGCAAAATCGTCGGCCCGCTGGTCGTGCACGGCCGGCCCAACGGGCTGGACCATCCGCGCCTTGGCCTGAGCGTCGCCCGCCGCGTCGGCACGGCGGTGCAGCGCAATCGCTTCAAGCGACTGATCCGCGAGGCGTTTCGCCACCTCCAGCACGACTTTCCGCGCGGCTACGATCTCATTGTCGTCGTCAGGCCGCACGAACCGCTCAACCTCGCGGCCTACCAGCACCTGCTTCACAAGGCCGCGACGCAGATACACCAGGAATGGACGAAGCGCGACACATCCACGACCCGGTAGACGATTGGCGCGACCTCGCCGCGGGGGCTTCGCTTCCGGCTCGCGCGCTGATCGCCATTGTGCGGCTGTACCAGGTGACGCTGGGGCATCTCATCGGCGGCCAGTGCCGCTTCTGTCCGTCGTGCTCGCGCTATTCCATCGAGGCCCTCGCCCGCCACGGCGCGCTGCGCGGCGGGTGGCTCACGCTGCGGCGGCTGGTGCGCTGCCACCCGTGGGGCGGCAGCGGCGATGATCCCGTGCCTGACTGATATCTCTCTCGGAGCATCCGCATGACGAGCAGCCCGCAAGTTGCCGCGCGCACCGTCGATGAACCGGCCGGCCCCGTCAGCGCGCAGCGCCGCATCGACTCGCTCGACGTGCTGCGCGGCTTTGCCGTGCTGGGCATCCTGATCATGAACATCCAGTCCTTCGCCCTGCCCATGGCGGCCTACATGAACCCCACCGCAGGTGGTCGATTCGACGGCGCCGACTACTGGGTCTGGCTCGTCGCGCACCTGCTGGCGGACCTGAAGTTCATGAGTATCTTCTCGATGCTCTTCGGCGCCGGCGTCGTGCTCTTCACGAGTCGCATCGAAGCCAGGGGCCGCAGCGCCGCCGGCCTGCACTACCGCCGCATGGCCTGGCTGCTGCTCATCGGCCTCATCCACGGCTACATGCTGTGGTACGGCGACATCCTCGTGCTGTATTCCCTGTGCGGCATGGCCCTCTTCTTCGCCCGCGGACTTTCCCCGAGGGTGCTCATTCCGTTGAGCCTGGTTTCGCTGCTGATCACGGCGGGTTTCATGGCGCTGTTCGGCCTCTATTACTCACGCCTCCAGACGGAACTCGATGCGCATGACGCGCGCACTCCGGCCCTGGTCGAGTCCGCCGACTCGACAGGCGGGGCCGGCGAGATCGACGTTGCGGAAGCCGACGCTCCCGGCGGTGAAGTGACCGACGAGGATGATGGCCCGGCCGAGGCGCTCAGCGGCGAGTCGTCTGAAGAGCAGATCGATCCCGAGCCGCAGGAACTCCTCTGGGAGATGTCGGTGGGCAACGTGCGCGCGCAGTTGAAGCAGATGCGCGAGCAGTGGTCGCCGCCGCGCGAGCGGCTTGACGCGGAGGTTGCCGCCATGCGGGGCTCGTATCTTGGGGAACTCAAGCACCGCGCCCGCGTCATGCCCATGTTTCACTTCTTCATGGTCGCCTTCTACTCATGGCGCGCGCTGAGCATGATGCTGCTGGGCATGGCGCTGTTCAAGTGGGGCGTGCTTTCCGCGGCGCGCTCAACGGGGCTGTATCTCGCGATGGTCGTCGGCGGATTCGCAGTCGGCGTGCCTCTCATCTGGCTCGGCTTTCAGCGCAACATGACTGTCGAGTTCGACTTCATCGCCGCCCAATTCAACAACTCACACTATAACTACTTTGGCAGCGTGTTCGTGGCGCTGGGCTGGGTCGGCATCATCATGCTCATTTGCCGCAGCGGCGTCCTGCACTGGCTCGCCGCCTCCCTCGGCGCCGTCGGACGCATGGCCTTCACCAATTACCTCATGCACACCATCATCTGCACGACGATCTTCAACGGCCGCAGCGGGCTGGGGCTGGGCAAGTTCAATCAGCTCGAGCGCACGGAACTGCTGATGATCGTCGCGGCGATCTTTCTCTTCCAGATGATCGCCTCGCCGATCTGGCTGCGCTTCTTCCGCTTCGGCCCATTCGAGTGGCTCTGGCGCTCGCTGACCTACTGGAAGTTGCAGCCGATGCGGAAGTGAGTTGTGAGTTGATCCTCGCACGAGTGCCGTAGCACCCGCACGGCGGACGTGGCTGATCATCGCGACGCGCCGAAGAGCCAAAACTGCTTCATCACGTTGCGGACCGAGGTCGCCGCCTGGATAATCGGTGAAGGTTGAATGGCAACAGGTTTCGCCGCAACCCTCGCCGGGCCTCGCATTTTCTCTGGTGCGCCGCGTTTCTTCGGCTTCCGCGGCGGCCGCTGCACATACGGCAGCAGTTCAATCGGAATGTTCTTGAGCCCGCGCCGCCGCGCCTTGTCCACCGCGTAGTGCAGCGACTCGGCGACGCGCCGCTCGACGGCGTCGGTCACGTTCAGGCCGCGCTGCCGCATGGCGTCGAGCGACCAGCGCCACGCGTGGTACTCCTCGAGACAGCGCGGCGAATAGGTCCGAAAGCCGATCGCGTGATGACCGACCTCGTGCAGGAACACCGCCGCGCTCATCGGCCCGCGCGGGTACGGCGCCTCGATGAGCCGACTCTCCTCGCCGTTGTGGTAGCGCACGATCCACGCGCAGCCCGTCATCGCCGAACGCCAGCGGCGCACGCGAAAGCCGTGCGCCGCCTTCTTCTCGGCGACCAGCGCATCGTATCGCTTCTGCATGTGATCCGATCTGGCCATGGGTGATCGATCGTAGTCCGGTTTCGTCTCGAACGGGTTTCGGGTGCCATGGTCGAAGCGACGCCCTGGGAGCGCCGGCCATGCGAGCGCGCGGCTCAGTGCCGACGAGCCATGAGTATGCATCGCGCGATCGCGTGGCCATCCGGTCGCCGAGCCTCCCTCCTGACCGCGGCACCACGGATAAGCCTTGTTAGACTTTCCGCATGCCCGATTCCGCCAACGTCCGCCGCTGCCTGATCACCGGGGCCACCTCCGGCCTCGGCCGCGCCATGTCCGTGCAACTCGCCCGGCGCGGCGATCGCATCGCCATCACCGGCCGGCGCGAGCAACTGCTGCGCGAAGTCGAGCAGCAGCTCCGCACGGCCGGCGCGAGCGATGTGCTCACCCTGCCCGGCGGCGTCGATGATCCGCAATGCGTCGCCGCGCACTACGTGCAGATCAAACAGCAGTGGGGCGGGCTCGACCTGGCGATCCTCAACGCCGGCGTCGGCGGCAGCAACGACGCAAAGACATTCGCCGCCCGGCCCTACCTCGAGACCTTCGCCACCAACGTGCACGGCGTGTGCCACTGGCTCGAGCAGATCATTCCCGACATGGTCGCGCAGCGCCGCGGCGTCATCGCCGGCGTTTCCAGCCCCGGCGGATGGCGCGGCTTTCCCGGCGCCGGGCCGTATTGCGCCAGCAAGGCCGCGCTCTCGACCATGCTCGAATCCACCCGCATCGAACTGCGCGGCACCGGGGTGCACATCGTCGATGTCTGCCCCGGCTACGTCAAGAGCGAGATGACGGCGGACAACGATCCGAAGAAGATGCCGTTCCTGCTTGAAACCGAAGACGGCGCCGCTCGCATCCTGCGCGGCATCGACGCGCGAAAACGCGTCGTCCACTTCCCCTGGCCACTCACTTGGCCGCTTCGCCACATCGTGGCCCACCTGCCCGGCTGGCTGTTCGACCCGCTCGCAGCGCGCTACGGCAAGCCGTGAAGGGAAGCCGCGGACGCCGGGGCAAAGGGCGGTCGCACCCATCGTCCCGAGCGGCAAGGTGTGGCGCCCGAACCGCGATTGCATCCATGGGGTGGCGGAAAGAAACTTTGCTTTAGATGCTGTGTGCGGGGGGCAAGTTCGATTGCGCGGAACTGAGAGCTGAAATCTCAAGTCGACATGCACTACCGGCCTGGCCGCGCGTGTGGCCTACGGCTTCGATCCCCGTTCGCACACCGTCCCGCACTCCGGGCAGCGGTCGTGATTGAGGCCGCTCAGGTCGTACTCGCACACCGGGCAGAGGTGCGCCGGAACGGCGGTGTCGGGGGTGAACCAGCGCGTCACCAGTTGCATGCCGAAGAAGAACCACGCCGTGCCGCCCAGCGAGATGAGGACATCATCAAACCAGCTGCAGAAGACTGCGACGACGGCCGACGAGCCGTAGAGCAGCGGCACCGCGGCTTTGAGCCGGCGGTCCCAGAGCATGAGCAAGGTAGCGGGGCTGATGAGCAGGCCGACCATGGCGCCGACGACCGCCCCGCGCTGCACGATCCACCAGGCATGCGCGTAGTGCGTGGTGCTCAGCGCGCCCAGCAGCGCTCCGCCACACGTGGCGATGAGCAGCAGCACGGCGGCGCGCCGGAGATCCTCGCCGCGCGATCGCTTCTCACGGCCATGCTTGGCGCGAGCGAAATCCATGCTCAGTTGTCATCGTCCTTGTCGTCCTTCTTGAAGATGTCGCCGATGCCCTCGCCGATTTTCTTCGCTTCGTCGCCGATCCTTTCGGCGCCCTCGCCGATCTGCTTGGCGGCTTCTTCAGCTTTCTTGCCGAGTTCCTCTGCGGTCTTCCCTACGGTGTTGACCACCTCGCCATCGCCCAGCAGCACCCCGATGCCCTGGTCGCCGAGGTCGCGCAGCTGCGACAGGCCCGCCGTCAGTTCGCCGGCGATGTCATCGGGAATGAGATCGCCGCCCTTCTGGATGGCGGCGTTGATCACCGCCTTGAGGATGACGCCGGTGAGATCGCTGAGTTTGACCGGCTTTCCGCCCGAGCCGACATCCTGCAACCGGATTTCGTCGATTGGGACATCGACCTGGGTCAGCGTACCGCCGACGGGCACGAGATCGACGTGCACGTTGACGTTGCGGATCTGCAGCGTGCGGATGACGAACTTCTTGGCCGGCTGCTCCGGGTCAGCCGGCTTCTCGCCGGACTCGAATCGCTTGAGGTTGTCGAGGATCACCTGGTAGTTGGCCTTTGCCCCCTTGCGCTCGAGATTCATCGAAAGACCTTCGAGCGTCAGCGTGGGGATCTCGACGATGTCCTCCATGAGCGTGCCGAGGGTGACGGCCACGTCGCCGTCATCGAGCTTGAGGAAGTTGTCGGTGGTGTAGTCGCCCTGCGGGTTGTCCACCTCGAAGCCGGCCATCGAGAACTTGCCACTGAACACTCCGACGTCGGCGCTGCTGAGCGAGGTCGGCACGCCCAGCGCGTACGACGAGCCGCGCTCGACTCCCTGCCTCGCGATGACGTCGATGTAAAAGAGCGTTCCCGCCACCGCCACAACGAGCACCAGGACCACGGTCGCCACGATGGTAATGATCCACTTTTTCATGAGTCTCCTCGCGTTCGTTTGCCGATCGACCCTCGACTACGTTAACGATAGTCGCCCCCGACCGCTGCGCGCACAAAGGGAATTGCCGTGCGGGGCGAGGCGAGGGCGAAAACGCGGTCGAATCCGGGCGGTCCAATGCGGGAAAACGCGTAGTGGCAGGGGCGTGCAGGGGCGACTATGGTGAGCCGAGCGGCGGCGCGAGGGGGCCGCGACGCCGCGCTGCCCGTCACATCAAACCGAGTGAGAGCCACCATGGAAACGTCGTTAATCATCCTCAAGCCTGATGCCGTCCAGCGCGGCCTCATGGGTCGAATCATCACCCGCTTCGAAGACAAGGGCCTGCAGATCGTCGGCGCCCGCCTGATGAAGATCTCGCCCGAACTGGCCGCCCAGCACTACAAGGACCACGTCGGCAAGGGCTTCTACGACGGACTGGTGCGCTTCATGACCTCCTCGCCCGTGCTCGTGCTCGCGGTGCGCGGCGTGGGGGCGATCGCCATGTGTCGAAAGATGATGGGCGCGACCTTCGGCTCCAAGGCCGAGCCGGGCACCATCCGCGGCGACTTCGGCGTGTCCAATTCGTTCAATCTCATCCACGGCTCGGACAGCCCCGAGGCCGCCGAGCGCGAGCTGGCGCTCTTCTTCGGCGCCGGCGAGGTGCACGACTGGAAGCGCGCCGTCGAGCCGTGGGTCTACGACCTCAGCGGCGGCAAGGCGGAATAAGCGCCGGCGCTTATGCTCGCGCGACTGTTTGGTCGCGACCCGAATGCTCGGCGCAGGGGAGCGCGCCCCTGGCCATCTCAAGAACGCGCTTCTGGGCATTGGACAGCGGATACGCCTCGATCTTGTCGGCCGCGACCCACTCCGCCCGACGAGCTCGGCCGCGCACGCTTCGAGCGAGCCAGACTTCGAACATCACGCGGCGATGGCTGGTCTGATGCACAAACGCGCCCGCGGGGTGGTCGAGCGCTGCGCTCAACCCGTGCTCCTGATGAAGGTGTGCAGCTATCGTGCCCGCCTCGATCTTCTGCTCGGACTCGAGCGTCGGGCACTGCCACATGTTCGCCCACAGTCCCGTCGCCGGCCGCCGGCTCAGCAGCACTTTGCCGCGGCGCGCGACGATGACCGACGCGGCGTGAATCGTGCGCGGTTCGGGGCGCTGCTTCACCGGCGGATACAGGTCCACGCGGTCGCTTGCTCGCGCTCCGCACCACCGAGCCGCGGGGCATGCGCCGCACCGGGCGCCGCGCGGCAGGCAGATGGTCGAACCGAGTTCCATCAACGCCTGGTTGAAATCACCGGGCTGGCCCGCAGCGCGCACAAGCGTCTCGGCGGCGCTCCACACCCGGTGTTCAAGTTCGCGCGGCGTGAGGACTTCGCCCAGTTCCAGCCAGCGGGCCACCACGCGCTGCACGTTGCCATCGACGATCGGCGCCGGCTCGCCGAACGCAATCGACGCAATCGCCCCGGCGGTGTAGCGCCCCACGCCGGGCAGCCGCAGCAGCGAATCGACATCGCGCGGCACGCGGCCGGCGAACTCATCGACGATCAGCCGCGCTGCCGCCTGCAGGTTCCGCGCGCGGCGGTAGTAGCCCAGCCCCTGCCACAGCGCGAGCACGTGCTGCTCCGGGGCCGATGCGAGCGACTGCACATCGGGGAAGCGCGCGATGAAGCGGTCGAAGTAATCGAGCACGCGCGCCACCTGTGTCTGGTGAAGCATGTACTCGGCCACGAGGCACCGATAGGCGCGCTGTTGAATGCTGCGCGTGCGGCGTCGCCACGGCAGATCGCGCTGCCGCGCTGCGAACCACTGCTCGAGCGCGACAGCGATGCGTTTCGCCTGCCGTGCGCTGATCGTGTTCATGGCGCCGCGGCCGGCGCCGGCGCCGGCTCCGGCTGCTTCCGTTCGCCGCCGATGGTCGGCGCTGTCGAGGCCATGACGCGATCGGCCAGCGGACCGCTTGCGGGGTCGATCTCCGCCAGCGCATCGGCCGGGGCGCTGTCGAGGAGTTTGATTGTCCGCCAGTACCCGCTGCGCCAGCGCCACACGAAGGCGAGGCCGAGCAGGATGATGTAGGCCGAAGCGCCCAGCCACGGCCCGAGCGACTTGAGCTGCGGCGCCCAGAGCACCATCGCAAACCCGCCGCCGACGATGAGCGTCCACGAAGTGATCATCGTGACGATGCCGGTCCACACCGTGTCGCCCGCCCCGCTCAAAGCGCCCGAGAGCGAGATGGCCATGGCGTCGAAGACCTGGAACACCGCGGCGCAGATGAGCAGTTGCGAAGCGATGGCCAGAATCTCTTCCGCCGCCGGGTCATCCTGCTTAATGAGGAAGTTCGCCAGCGGGTGGCGGAAGATGACAAACGCCAGCGCGCACAGGCCCATGTACGCCACGGCCATGCGCACGCCCAGCCAGGCTCGCTGGTTGGCGATATCCGGCTTGCCGGCGCCGATGTAGCGCCCGACCATCGCCGTGACGGCCACCGAAATGCCCACGGCGGGCATGAAACTCAGGTGCATGTAGCGCAGCACGATCCAGCCGGCGGTGTTGTGCGCCTCGCCGAATGTTCCAATGAGGTACGTCATGAACACGGCCCAGCAGAGCATCTCGTTGCCGAACGTGAGGCTGCGCGGCCAGCCGACGCGCCACAGTTCACGCATGGTCCGCAGGTGTGGCCTCCAGGCGCCGCGCGTGCCGAGTTCGGCGTTCAACTTCGGGCCCAGGAACAGCGCCAGCGGAATGAGCAGTTCGACGGCCGTGCCCAGCACGGTGGCCAGCGCCGCGCCGTTCACGCCCAGCCGCGGCGCGCCGAGGTGGCCGAAGATGAGCACCCAGTTGCCGAAGATGTTGGTCGCGTTGCCGATGACGGTGGCGACGAAGATGACCTTGGGCCGGTGCAGGCCGTAGAAGAAGTGGCTCAGTCCGCGGCTCATGAGCATGGCGAAGCAGCCGTAGACCATAATCTGGCCGTAGCCGGATTCGAGCGCAATGAGTTCGGGCGAGTGGTCCATCTTCGTGAAGATGGGGGGCAGCGACAGGCCGTAGGGCAGCAGCAGCAGCCACGCGACGAGGCTCATCCACATGGCGGCCCAGGCGTAACGCGGCGCTTCGCGCGGCCGCTCGGCGCCGAGGTTCTGGCTCACGTAGGTGTTCACCATCGTGAGCACGCCCATCAGAAACGAGAGCGGCACGAAGGTGATCAGCCCGCCGTTGCCCTGCGCCGCCAGTTCGAGCGGACCGAGCCGGCTGACCATCGCCGCGTCGATGAACTGCATCGTCGTGTAACTGGCCATCGTCAACACCGTCGGCCATGCCAGCGCGAACAGTTCGCGCAGCGGCGAAATCGGCGGGGCCGACAGTGATGCTGTATCAGATTGGCTCGAAACCGAACTCATCGAATGGGCCGCGAAAACAGGCCGCCACGCTGCAAACCGGCGGGCGGCTGGGTAAATGAGGCAAGGACGCAATGGCGACAGCCCCGAGTGTAGGCCCGGGCCAAGCAATGCACCACCAGTTGGTGACCTGAACGCGGCCTAGCGCGTCATGCTCACGATCAGCATGACCACGTTGCCCAGAAGACTTACTCCCAGCAGGATCAGAAGCAGCATCACCGCCGGGTGGCTGAAGGGCGAAGAGCCGTTGCCCACCACGGGCTGCGGGGCGGCGAGCACGCCCGTGTCCTCGAGCTGATCCGGCGGAATCATCGTCCCGCCCGTCAGGCCCGAGAGATCCATCTCCTTGTGCGCGAGACGCGGCTTGGCCCCGGCCGCAATCAGCCGCAGATCCTCGATGAGATCGCGGCAGTTGTGGTACCGCTCGCGCCGGCTCTTGGCCATCATCATCTCGATGACTTCCGACACGCCGGCGGAGAGTTTGGGATTGACGTGATCAGGCGGCGTGAGGTCGGCCTTGAGGTGCTTGTGCATCACCGCCGTCGGATTCTCGCCGTCGAAGGGCACCTGCCCCGTGACCATGTGGTAGAACATCGCGCCCAGCGAGTAGATGTCGGCCTGCGCGCCGATGTTCACTTCGCCCCGGATCTGCTCGGGGCTGATGTAGTACGGCGTGCCGAAGGCGCGGCCCTCTTCCTCCTTGGCCGCTTCGATATCCGACACCGCGCGGGCCAGGCCCATGTCCGCAAGTTTCGCCACGCCTTCCTTGGTGAACATGATGTTCTTGGGCTTGACGTCGCGGTGCACGAAGCCCTTTTCGTGCGCGTGGTTGAGCGCATCGGCGATCTGGAGGATGATGTCGATGGCGTCCTTCTCGGGGATGCGGCCCTTCTTGGTGAGGATGTCGTAGACCGTGCCGCCCTCGACGTACTCCATCACAAAGTAGTGGAACTCGCCCGCCTTGCCCACGTCGTACGCTTGCACGATGTTGGGGTGGTTGAGTTTGGCGGCGGCGCGGCCCTCTTTGTAGAAGCGGTCGATGAAATTGACGTTGCTGTTGTACTTCTTGGGCAGCACCTTGATCGCCACCATGCGATCGAGGCTGATCTGCCGCGCGAGGTACACGCTGGCCATCGCGCCCGCGCCCAGCTTCTTCTTGATCGAGTAGCCCGGGATCTGCTGGGTGGACTTCTGCGCCTCGACCTCGCGACGGAGGCGGTCAAGTTGGCGCAGCGTGACGTAGTTGTTCTGGAGGAGCAGGTCGGCGAGCGAGGCTTCTTTGGCGTCGGACTGCTGCCGCTGCACCTCGAAGCAGTGGGCGACTTCCTGGCTGGTGGCCAGACCCTGCTCGACGACGATCCGCCCCAGCAGCGTATCGACATTGCTCGCCGCGCTGGGATCTTTATCGGTCATCGATGGTTGGGTCTGACTCTGGCTCATCAAGTCGCTCAACTGCATGCCCCGTGGTTGCCGGGCCGGGAACCGAGGATCAACGCGGACCCTCAATGGGCAAAACATCGGCAATCGGCCGCGTCCGGTCCACGCAACTCACAGGGTTCTATACGCCGCCGCCGGCTGCGGCGGTTCCAGCATATTGCCCCAATCTAGATCAGGGCCGCTCCCTCCCTGAGCACATAACCCTTGGTCCGTTCAATCTTTTCCATCATCTGGCGAATTGCAGCCGCTCCGTCGGCATCCGTCCGCCCGCGCCGGGCCGGCCCGGTGAGCACCCGGCCACACTCCACGAGCCAGTCGACCAGCCCATGATAATCCGCCTGGCTCACAAACTCCGCTGCGATCAGGGCTTTGGCGCCTTTTTTCCCCTCGATGACCTCGGCAAGGTTGGCCATGTTGTGGTAGTTGCCAAGCGGCAGGCACAGGCAGATGGCCTCATACCCGTAGGCCTGAAACGTCGTCGCCTCGCAGGCGCCGCCGGGCATGAGCCTCCGCTGCCACTTGAAACCGCCGCGGCGCTTCTCCATCTCCATCGCCACCCGCGCCGTCTCAAACGCCAGGCCGTGGTGAAAGATGCTGATCCGATCGCCCACCCGCAGGATCGGCCCGCCGCCGATGGGGCTGTCGGCAAAGCTCCGAGAGTTCTCCAGCGCAATCACCTTGGCCCGCCTGGGGATGAGCCCGCTCTGCGATGCCGCGATCGCGCCGATGAAGCCGATCTCTTCTGATCGAGTCAGCAGCACCCGCACGTCGCCGGCGCCGCGGCTCTGGCGCAGCACGTCCATGGCCGAGAGCGCCGCCGCCACGCCCATCAGATCGTCGCACGCCGGCGCCTCGATGAGGCCCTTGCGCACCCGCGCGGGTTTGAGGTCCCACGTGGCGAGGTCGTCGACCTGCACCGCATCGGTCGCCTCGTTCAGGCGGATGACGACTTCGTCGAAGAGCTTTCCTTTGCCGTGTTCAATCACCGTGCCGCGATGGGCCGCGTCGCTTGCGTCGTAGACGAGCACCTTGGCCTTGCGGAAGTACGGCGGCCGCACGCCGCCGCGAAACTCGGCTTGCAGCGTGCGGCTGTCGCGCACCTTCTTGATGACAAACGCGGGGTGATCGAGATGGGCCGTGATCAGCAGCGGCCGCCCGCCGCGCCGGGCGCCCTTGCGGCTGATGAGCATGTTGCCGGCCTTGTCGCGGCGGAGCGTGAGATTGGGCCGGTCCCCGAGCCAGTCGTTGATCCAGTTGATGACGCGATGCTCGCGCGCCGCCGCCGTGGGAATGCTGGTGAGCTGCAATGCCCACCGAAGATGCTGCCGCCGAGTTCGAGCGTCAATCATGAGCGGAAAGTGTAACAGCGTCTGAATGTCGCGTCAGGTCCGCCGATCGATCTCATGCAGAGGGCGTGGCTCGCGCCCGCTCCGCCACGCGCCGCCTAACCTTCACGGATGACTGCCCACGCGCCGCCTCTGCTCGACGTCCGCGACCTGCACACCCACTTCCCCGTGCACAGCGGCGTGCTGCAGCGCACGACCGGCTGGGTCAAAGCCGTGGACGGCGTGTCATTCACCATCGCGCCCGGCGAGACGCTGGGGCTGGTGGGCGAGTCCGGCTGCGGCAAGACCACCGTCGGCCGGACCATCCTCCGCCTCATTCCTGCCACCAGCGGCCAGGTCCTCTACAAGAACCGCGACGTGCTCAAACTCAGCCGCCGCGAGATGCAGCCGCTGCGCCGCGAGATGCAGATCATCTTCCAGGATCCGGCCGGGTCGCTCAATGCCCGGCTGCGCGTCGGCCGCATCGTGGGCGAGCCCATCGAAGTGCACGGCCTGGCCCGCGGCGCCGAACTGCGCAAGCAGGTCGAGCAGCTGCTCGACCGCGTCGGCCTGCCGAGCAGCGCCGCTGACCGCTATCCGCACGAGTTCTCCGGCGGTCAGCGGCAGCGCATCGGCATCGCGCGGGCCCTGGCCCTGCATCCCAAACTCATCATCTGCGACGAGCCGACTTCGGCTCTGGACGTCTCTATCCAGAGCCAGATTCTCAACCTGCTCAAGGACCTGCAGCGCGACATGGGCCTGTCGTACCTGTTCATCAGCCACGACATGGCCGTCGTGCAGCACATCTGCGATCGCGTGGCAGTGATGTTCCGCGGCCGGATCGTCGAAATGAGCGACCGCGAGGCCATCTACGCGAACCCCCAGCACCCCTACACGCAGACGCTGCTCGCGGCCGTGCCCGAGCCCACGCCGCGCCGCCGCCGCCGGCACACGCCGTACGTGCCCGAAGATGAATTGGCGCCCGCGTCGGCGCCGGTCAGCGCCTGAATCGAGCCCTCCGATGTACCGACCCGGCACCGATCCTGAGAACGTGCAGATGTCCGACGTGCTGTGCGACTTCTGCCACGCAGCATGGACGGCGGACCTGCCGCTGGTCGAGGGGCACGAGGGCAGCGTGATCTGCGGCCGGTGCGTGTCGGTGGCGTACGCTGAAGTCGTGCTGGCGGGCGGCGGGGTGGGGGAGGTGGCTGGACTCAGGTGCCGCATGTGCCTGGAGGAGCGCGATGAGCCGCAGTGGGAGAGCCCGCTGGACGGGGCAGTGCGCATCTGCCGCCGGTGCATCGAGATGGCCGCCGGGGCGATGGAGAAGGACCCGGACACGGCTTGGCAGCGTCCGGGCGGCTGAGGCGCGGCGCCCAAAGGGATTTTGCGCGATTTTGCAACTTTTCCCGAGCCGCGCGGGGCATCCTGTGGTAAATTATGGGTACGGATGAGCGGGCGGCGTGCGCGCTGATCATGGCCGCCGCTCCGGGGCACCCATTCAATGGTCCGGGCCGCGGCCGCGCCGGTGATCCTATCGATCTCCGGTTGAGACAGGCTGTTACGCACCCGCGGAAAGGACCGTGATCATGTTCACCTCCACCACCTCCCGCCGTTTCCCGGCCCGAAGCCGCCGACCCGTCGCGCGTGCGCCCCGCGGCTTCACGCTCATCGAACTGCTGGTGGTCATCGGCATCATTGCCCTGCTCGTCGGCCTGCTGCTGCCTGCGCTGGCGGCGGTGCGCCTGCAGGGCAAGGTGACGCAGACGCGGGCCCTGATGAAGAATCTCGGCGACGCGGTGGACAGTTTCGTCCTCACCCACAACCGCCAGCCCGGCGCCTTGAGCGAGCGCGAACTCTCGAGCGACAACAACAACTACAGCGAACTGAGCGGCACCGAAAATGCCATGCTCGAGCTCATGGGCGGGATGAACTCCAACGGTGACGACACCTTCCAACTCGCCGGTATCGACATCTGGCGCGATGACATCGGCCTCGGGCCCACCATCGGCGGCACGAAGTACGATTCCTACTTCAAACCCAATCCGCGCGACCTCTATTACGTCAACGGCCAGACGGCCGGCTCGGGCGGGCAGGAAGACGTGACCAACAACCTGCCGCAGGAAGGCGACCGCGCTCTGCCCGATCTCATCGATGCCTTTGGCGCGCCGATCATTCTCTGGGCTAACAGCGGCTCCAAGCCCAAGGGCCTGCGTGACATTGGCGGCCGGCCCGCGGTCGTCGCCTTCAAGGCCCAGGCGGGCAACACCAGTCAGGCCGCCCCGTATTACTACTCCTCGTTCCAGAGTTACACCAGCGCCCCGGCCCTGGTCGTTGGCCGCAGCGGCGGCACGCCTGTGAACCAGCGCGACCGCAGCTATCTCGCCGAAACGGCGTCATCGATCGGCGGCGGACCGGCCCGCGAACTCTGTCAGGCCATCGCCGGTCATCCCACGCTCGATTCCACGCCGCGCGGCGGCTACGTCATCATGTCAGCCGGCAAGGACAACATCTACTTCGACAAGCAGCAGGTCGAAAGCCCCCAGCAGAACGGCCGCTGGAGCGACGTCGATCTCAAGCGCTTCGATGACATCGTCCAGTACGGCGGGTCGTGAGGCGCACGCATCGAGGCATGCCGACACCGAGGCATCGAACGAGAACCCCAGAGCCGTCGGCGCAAGCCGACGGCTTTTTCGTGTTCAGCGCCGCACATAACGGTCGATCGTCCGGTTGACCTGCTTGTACACCCCAAACGGACCGGCCAGGCTCAGCCACGCCGCGTCGTAGCGGTCGCTGCCTGCGGTGGCAAACGCCAGCGTCCCCAGGCCGAAGACGCGCTCGCGGATGGTCTGAATGACCGCGATGTGCTGGATCTGCTGGAGGGGGGCGTGGAAGTAAGCCCGACGGAGCACGCCATACACGGCGATGATGCGCCGGTCGGTCAGGACGTAGGTCTGGTTCCACCACTCCGCCGCCTGCCAGCCGAGGCGGACGAGGGCGACCGTCGCGCCGAACAGGAACGCATCGCGATCCGACCACGCGGCATTGGGCAGCGGCGAGATCTTCGACAGGTACGCCAGCAGCAGCGTGAGCGCGGCGATGAGCACCAGGCTGCCCAGCGAAGCGAGGATGATGTACAGCGGGCTGGGCTTGAGCCACATGATGATGATCTCGTCATCACCGAGCAGGTCGGCCGGCAGCGCCGCGCGCGCCTGGGCCACCGGCCGCGTGATGCCATCCACGGCCTCGCCGCCCGCGGCGTAGGCCGCCGGTGGCGCCGCGCCGACGCCGCCGCGCTGAGCCCCGGATTTCCCGGTTCGCCGCGCGCGGTCGGTTTCGTCATTGGGGCGGGACGTCATCGCAGCGCCTCGGGACGAAGGGTCACGATATCGGGCAGGTTGCGGTAATAGTCGTTGTAGTCCAGGCCGTAGCCCACCACGAACTCGTCGGGAATGTCAAAGCCGACGTAATCGACGGGGAACGAGCGGGCCTGCTCCCGGTCCTTGCGCAGCAGCACGCACGTGCGCACCTCGGCGGGGCGCTGCTCCGCGATGATGTCGCGCACGAGCGTGAGCGTCTGCCCCGTGTCGAGGATGTCATCGACGATGAGCACGTGCTTGCCGGCGAGGTCTTCGGGCAGCCCGCTGCGAATGAGTGCGCCTTTGCTCTCAATCGATCGGCCCGGATAGCTGCTCACGCTCATCACCCCGATTCGCAGTTTGTGCGGCAGGTGGCGAATCAGATCGGCCACGAACACCATCGAGCCTGTCAGCACCGGCACGAGCATGACCTCCGTCGGATGGTTCGCCAGCACATCGAGGTCGTCGGCAATCGCCTGGCCCAGTTCGGCCACGCGCGCGGCGATCGCATCCCGGCTGAACAGCACCCGATCGACATCATCATGCATGGCGTGAGACGCCTGGGGCATCCGGTATCATTGGAGGTCGGGCGGGCGAGTCGAGCGAGGAAACGAACGGAACCCCAATGAGCATTCCCGTGAGGCATACCGCTGCGGCGCTGGTGGCCGCCGCCGCACTGGCCCTGAACCAAGGCTGCCGGGCGCCGGCGGAAGCGATCGAGCCCTCGCCCCAGGCTCCGGGCGTCGGTCCATCGCTCCTGGACTCGATGCAGCGCGGCATGGAGGTGTATCGCCTGCTCAACCGGCCGTACCGGCACAAGGAGAAACTCGAAGACGTGCTGGCGCCCTACTCCGCCGAGCCGCTGGGGCTCAGCGCCGAGCAACTGGACCGCCTCCGCAGCGAGGGCCTGATCGTCGTCGCCATCCCCGTGGAATTGCTCGCCGACCGGAAGAAGTCGAGTGAGTTCCTCGTGGCGCTCACGGGTGAGCCGATCGTCGAACGTATTCACCTCGGCTTCGTGCCCGAGTGGAAGGCTGTGGTCACGGCGCCGCGGCTCGACAGCCCGCGGCTCGTGCGCGTGGGCGGGGAGATCGGCGAGTTCACGGACGGCCGTTTCCGCATGCTGATGCGCGACTACCCGCTGATCGACTCAAAGGCGCCGATGCTGAGGCTCGAGGCGGTCGTGCAGTTCCACCAGCCGCGCCGCGACCCGCTTTCGCCCGATCCGGTGCGCGAAGCGCGCATGGGCGTCTACGTGCCGACGTCGGCGCTGCGCGTGGATCTCGATGGCAAGTGGGCGGTGCTGGTGACGGCCATCGCGCCCGTCGGCGTCGCGGCCGGCCCGCCGTCGACCAAGCCGGCGGAAAGCGAAGCGGAGGCGCCGCCGGCGGAAGTGGAGCCTGAGGCTGAACAAAACAAGCCTGCCGGAGAGCAAGGTGCAGGGCTCGTGCCGGTTGGCGCCCAGCCGCAGCCCGCGGGTCCCGCCAGCCCGCGCATCCGCACCGCCGGGGAAGAAGCGCTGGTCAGCCCCGACGGCGACACGCGCTTCGTGCTCATCTTCGTGCCGCACGTGAAATGAATCGTCGAATGCATCGCCTTCATACCAAGCCGCTACGCCACGCCGACAGCCTGGGCGTCGCGGTCCGTCAGCCAGCCGCCGTCGCTTCGCTGCTTCACGGAGCCATCGCGCTTCCAGCTTCGCTCGCAGCGAGGCTCATCGACGAGCGAGACGACGCTTGCTGCGCCCGCACCGACGAACTTCACGCGGCTCACGCCTAGCAGGTCGGCGAATTCAGCCTCGAATGAGTCGCCCGTCGCGTCGGCAAAGCGGGTGGCGAACGCCGCCAGGGCGCCGTCGGCGTTTTCCACGTGCACCTCGGCGTCGAGGGGATTCTCGATCACCTGCGCCGCCCGCGCTGCTTCAAGCGTCTGCTGCGCTGCCTCGCGCGCGGCCATGACCTGGGGCCAGGCCGCATCCGCCGCGACGTCGAACGCCTCGATGTACGTCGTCAGCTGCACGCAGCGCGAGGTGTCTTTTGCATCGACTTTCCAGAGCGAGCGGTACGCTTCGTCAGCCGTGTGCGGCAGGATGGGCGCCAGCAGTCGGCACAGCCCGTCGCACAACTCCCACATCGCCCGCTGCGTCCGCCGCCGGCGCACGCTGTCGGGCCGATCGCAATAGAGCCGGTCCTTGGTCGCGGCGAGGTAGACGGCGCTGAGCGTGTCATTGCAGAAGTCGTAGAGCGCGCTGTGAGCCGCACGGAAGTCGTAGCGGTCGTACGCAGCGCGCACCTTCTGCGACATGCGGTTGTACTCGCCGAGCACCCAAGCATCGAGACTGGCGCCGGGCATCGTCTCGCGCTGCTCGGCCGGTGTGTAGTCGTCGAGGTTGCTCAGCAGGAAGCGCAGCGTATTGCGCACCTTACGATACGACTCGCCGGCGACGTCAAAGAGCGAGTAATCGACCTTGATGTCGCCCTCGAAGTTGATCGACGCGACCCACCAGCGGCAGACGTCGGCGCCGTACTTCTTAAGCAGGTCTTCGACTTCGATGGTGTTTCCCAGGCTCTTGCTCATCTTCTTGCCGTCTTTGTCAACGGTAAAGCCGTGGGTGAGCAGTGCCTTGAAAGGAGCGCGCCCCGTGGCGCCCAGAGCGGTCAGCAGCGACACCTGGAACCAGCCGCGATGCTGGTCGGAGCCTTCGAGGTAGAGTTCGACGCTCTTGCCGTGCGCAAGATCGGCCTGGCCGCGCTGATCCATCACCGCGTGCCACGAGCAGCCGGATTCGAACCAGACGTCGAAGATGTCGCTGGATTTGCGCAGAGCCTCACTCAGGCTTTGCCACGCATGGGCTTTAAGCGCTGGCGGCGCATCAGGATCGCTCGCGGGGTCGTAGCCTTCAAGCAGTTGCGCTGCGCTCATCGTGAACCACGCATCGCTGCCCTTAGCGCGGACTTTTTCCGCGACGCACAGCACACTGCGCCTGGTCAGCAGGTAGTTGCCGTCGGCGTCGAAGAACGCAGGGATCGGCAATCCCCACGCGCGCTGCCGGCTCAGGCACCAGTCGGGGCGCGATTCGAGCATGCCGCGCATGCGGTTGCGGCCCCACTCTGGGTAGAACTTTACGTCATCGCGCGTCTGGTCCAGCGCCAGCGTGCGCAGATCGACATCGCCGGCGCGCGGCTTATCCACGGCCGCGAACCACTGCTCGGTGGCGCGGAAGATCACCGGCGTCTTGCCGCGCCAGTCGTGTGGGTACGAGTGCGTGAACTTGTGCGAGAAGTACATCGCTCCGCTCTCGGTCAGGCGTGCGGCGATGGCGTCGTTCGCCTTCCAGATGTCCATGCCGCGCAGCCAGTCCGGCACCGTCTCGTCGTAGGTACCGTCGGCGCGCACCGGGCAGTAGATGTCGAGCCCATTGGCGTGGCCGGTCTGGAAGTCTTCGGCCCCGTGCCCCGGCGCCGTGTGCACCAGGCCGGTGCCGTCTTCGAGCGTGACGTACTCGGCCGAAACCACCGGCGAGACGCGCGGGCAGAACGGATGGCGATAGGTGAGCCCGACCAGGTCGGCGCCCTTGCAGCGACCGAGTTCAGCGCTGCCGTGCGCGCTGTTCTTCTCCCGCAACGCCTTGACCTTGGCATACAGCTCGGCCGCGACCACCGTCGGCCGCCCGCCCATCATCGCCAGAACGTATTCGTAGCGCGGGTGCACCGCCACCGCGAGATTCGCCGGCAGCGTCCACGGCGTGGTCGTCCAAATCATCTGCGACGGCCTGAGATCGGCGAACTCCTTCGGATCCTTGCCAGCCAGGCCGAACGCCTTGAGCAGCCCTGCGACATCTTCGACCTCAAACCACACGTACACCGACAGGTCCTGCCGGTCGTAGTACTCAAGTTCCGCCTCGGCCAGCGCGGTCTGGTTGGCGATCGACCAGTGCACCGGCTTGAGCGCGCGATAGACCAGCCCGTGCTCGACGAGGTCGGCGAAGACCTCGAGCGTCGCCGCCTCATACTCGGGCTGCATGGTCAGATACGGATGGTCATAGTCAGCGACGGTCAGAAGTTGTTTCATCTGCCCCGTCTGCAGTTTGATGAACTTTTCGGCGTACTTGCGGCACTCGCACCGCACTGCCATGCGCCGGTCGTCATCGCTGAGCGTGTCGAGTTTGGCGGCCTTGCCCGACTCGACGAGTTCGGTCATCACCTTGTGCTCGATGGGCAGGCCGTGGCAGTCCCAGCCGGGCACGTATGCCACGTCTCGCCCCTGCATCGTCCGGGTGCGGACGACGAAGTCCTTGAGCACCTTGTTGAGCAGGTGGCCGAGGTGGATTGAGCCGTTGGCGTAAGGCGGGCCGTCGTGGAAGGACCAGAGGTCGCGCCTTTCGTCGGCGGACAATTGCCGCAGGGCATCGTAGAGGCGCATGCCGTCCCACCGCTTCATGCTGGCGGGCTCGTTCTGAACCAGGTTGGCCCTCATCGGAAACGCTGTCCTGGGCAGATTGAGCGTCTGCTTGTAGGACGGCTTGTCGCTCGGGGCCTTGGCGGAGGCGGGACTGGACGATTCGCTGCTCATGGCTGAATTCTCTCGAAAAAGCGACCGCAGGCGGTCAACTCGTGGGTGCAAGTCTACCGGTTCAAACGCAACAGGCCCCACCGGAGGCGGGGCCTGAAATCGGTTGTTGCTGGTGCTCGCCAGAGCCGCGCCGATTCCCCGCCGCCTCAGTGGGGCATGGTAATGCCGATGCGAATCGAGATGGCGGCGGTCAGGGGCTTCATGGTCGATCGAGTGTATTCATCGGCAGAAAAGGATCAAGTCGCCAGTTTCAACAGGACGGGCACGTCGCTCACTCACCCTGCTGCGCCAAGACCTCGAAGATCGCCTGCGAGCGCAGGACCAGGCCGCAACCGGCGTCGAGATGCCAGGCCTGGGCGTGGACCTCCCACGGGTAGCACTGCACGTCGAGCACCGAGAGGCTGTCGGCGCGGCTGTCATCCTCGCGCCAGCGGTGCATGAGCGACTTGTTCTCGACGGCGTGCTCGTGCATCTCGCGCAGCGTCGCCCGATAGAGGTTTTCGGAGACGATTTCGGTCTGCACGCTGGTGATGTAGTTCAGCCGCCCGCCGAAGCGCGACTCGTGCTCGCGCTCGCCGGCGCAGGGCAGCGACTCGACCACGCCGCGCCGGGGCACTGCGGGCTCGTTGGGCGTCAGCACTTCGACGATGTGCTCGCCGCCGTGCGTGAAGGTGATCACGTGCGCGCCGCGCGCCAGCCAGGTGTCGAGTTCATACTGGTGCGAGCGACTGGCGCGGCGCTTGCGGATCTCGAAGAACTCCGGATGCACGGCGCGGGAAAAGAGCATGAGCCGGTAGGCCTGCAGCGACGCCAGCGCCCGCGGAGACAGTGTGCTCATGTCGGCTCCTTTCAACAGAGGAAATCCCCATCTCCCCAATCTGATTCCCGCTTTCCCCCCCGGCCCTTCACTTCCCGGCAATCGATTTCATGGATCAGTCGTACGGCGTCGATCTGCACAGGACAACCGTCAAGTCTTGCAGAGGTTGCACACGACTGGCCGATGGACGACTGATCGGTGCGGGATGAATCGGGTCGATTCGATCCGGCCGAATCGGGACATTCACCAGACGGAAAGCAGCATGCCGCCTCTTGAGCACCGCTTGCGCCACGTGAACCGCCTGAGCGATGCCGCCGCCGTCGCCGCGCTGGCCGATGCGCTCGAGCACGCGGAAGTGGACGAATGTCCGGCACTTGCAGACGCGCTGCTGCAGCGGCCATGTAGCGAGGCCGTGGGGGTGCTCATCCGGCGCTGGCACGACCTCGATGATGACCTGCGCCGCCGCACCGCCGACCTGGCCGGGGGCGCGCCGGCCGCCATCGCCGCCGCGGCCGAGGCGGCCGAACCGGTCCAGCGCCGAAATGCATTAATGTTGATCGGACGAGCAGGTCAGATTCGCGGACTCGACGAGGCGGTGAAGAATCTCACGCACCACGACCCGCTCGTGAGCCGGGCGGCGGCCGAAGCGATCGATCGCCTCACGCTGCTCCACCTCGGCCGGGGGTCCGATGAGAGGGCCCGCAAGGCCGATGCCCAGCGGCTCGACGAAGCCCTGGCCGAGGCGCTCGACGCCTATCCGAAGCACCGGCAGACGGCGGTGCTCGTCGCGGCGGCGCGCTTCATCGCCACGCCGGGGCCGGCGCTGCGACGCTGGATGGCCGATCGCGATCATCCAACCCACATGGCGATGCGCGGCTTCATGAAGCGCCTGCCCGAAGAGCAGCTCGCGCCGCATCTGCTGACGTGGCTGGGAATCGATTCGCTCGGCTCGCAGGCGCTTGAACACATCGCCCGCCTCGCTCCGACGCCCCATTTCGCCGCGATGATCGCCGATCGCGCCCACCTGCTCCACCTGCCGCAACAGCAGGCGCGGCTGCGGCGGCTCGATCCGCGCCGGCCTGCGGCGCCGCCTTCGGCCATCGCACTTGAACTCGATGCCGCGGCTCAAGCCGCGCTGCCCGAGTGGATCATGACCGTGCCCATATCCGACGAGCAGCGGATCATGCGGCTGTCCGACGGCCTCGCGTTTCGCACGCCGCGCGCCCGCCTGGCGGCGTTCCGGGCCCTGGCGAATTTGCGCGATGGGCGAGCCGACGCCGTCGCGATGCGATTCTGCTTTGATGAAGACGAGCGCCTGGCGGCGCTGGCCGTGCGGCACTGCATCCGGCGGCGCGTGGCGGGCCTCGCCGAGACGCTGCGCCAACTGCTCCGCGGCCCGCACCGCAGCGTGCGCACCATCGCCGCGGCGCATTCCAATCGCGCCGACTTCGAATCGATGTGGTCGTACTGGTCCGGCAGCGGCCCGCGCGTCGAGCAGCGACTCGCGGCGCGCCTGCTCATGCGCGAACAGCCCGAGGCGATCATCAGCGAAATCCGCCGCCGCCTCAGCGCCCGGCAGCGCGAGACCTGCCTCCGCGCCATCCGCCTGGCCGGCGATCTGCAGATCCTCCCCGAGATCGAACTCGAACTGCTCGCGCTCACGCGCGGCGCCGACGTGCGCCTCTGCGCCACTGCGGTCAAGGCGCTGGGCGCGATCGACAGCGACTCCTCGCGCCAGGCCGTGCTTGCCGGCCTGCGCCACGCCGACGTGCGCACGCGCGCCAATGCGATCGAAGTTCTGGCTCCGCCGCTGATCGAAACCTGCCGCGACGTGCTCGAGCAACTCTGCAAGGCGCCCGACAACCGCCCTCGCGCCAACGCCATCGCCGCCATCGCCCGCATCGACCGCGACGCCGCGGCAGCGCGGCTTGAGCAGATGCTCGGCGATCCGCGGCCGCTGCACCGTCTCAGCGCCCTGTGGGCGGCGGAGGTGTCGGCGCTGACGCCCTGCGCCACGCGCGTGGCCGAGCTGGCCCGGCGCGATGCGAGCCGCCCGGTGCGCGAGCGCGCCCGCCGCACTGCCCGCCGCCTGCTGGCCGCGATGACGGCACATCGACCCGCGCCGCAGCAGTCTGCTCAAGACGCCGGGCCCGCGGAGCGGGAGGTCACGCCTCGCGAGGTCGTTGCGCTTCATCCAGCAAACGCAGCCGCGCCGGCGGCGGCCGGGCCCCTTTCGCGCCTGGTCGCGCTGCCGCTCATGCCGGTGTCCCTGGCGCAGTCCTCGCGCCTCGAAGACATCTCGCGATCGTTTGTCGGACGCGAATCAGACTGGCCGTGGCTGTCGTGGAGCGCACTGGGCGTGGTGCTGCTTGGCGCCGGCGTCATAGGTGCGACTCTCATGGCGCTGCGCTGGAGCGTTCGCGATGCCCGCCGTCACGGTCCGGCGTACCGCGCCGTCGCGGCCGGGCTTGGCCTGAGCCGCCGGCAGCGCCGCCTGCTCGACGCCCTCGCCGTGCGCAGCGGCCGCATCAATGCAGCGGGCCTGCTGCTCAGTCGCGGCACGTTTGATCATCACCTCCGCGCCTGGCGCCAAAGCGGCGCGAAGCACGCCGATGCGCAAGGCGACCAACTCGCCATTATCCGCGCGCGTCTCTTCGGGTGATCGGCTCCGGCGTGCGCCGCTGCGGGGTCGGCCCGTCATGCCTGCGCAGGCAGACATCCAGTCGAGCGTGTTGCTGCGATCGCTTTCCGGCTCACCGGCTCTCGGCATCGCAACGCGACTTCGACACGCTCGGTTCAGGGAATCGCCACGCCATGCCACGTGAACTTACGGCGATAGATTCTCACTCGCGACCGGCCGCAGCATCACCGTCGGCAGCAGGTAGTTCACGTTGTGGTACGCGTACACTTGGCCGGAGATGATGATCCGCGCCGCATCGCCTTCAGACTGCGCCACGCGCACCAGGCGCTCGAGCAGTCGGCAGGGCAGCAGCACCATCGGCGGATCCATCAGTCCGCTGCTGTCCGAGTCAAACGTCACCATCCACTCGCCGCCGGTGTCCGAGCGGCTGATGCGCCCGGCGCGCGAGACGATGAACGCCCCCTCGCGCACGAGGTCCGCATGATTCGTAGTGACCATCGTGCCTGTGCGGAACGGGTTGGTCGTGGGCATGAAGTAGTTGCGGCCTTCGTAGGCGTACACCCGCCCCGAGATCTCCACCGGCCCGCTCGTGGCGACCTCGTTCAGGTTCGCCTCGATGCGCTCGGTGACGCGGCTGGGCATGAGCATCATCGCCTGGTTCTGCTGGCGCGGCCGATTCGGATCGGCATCGGGAAGAAAGTGCAGCACGCCCAGCGACTCAGTGCGCGTGAGCACGCCGGTGCGCGACATGAGATAGGATCCCTCGGGCAGCAGCCGGCCGCGCGGCGGCAGGAGGGGGTCGAACTCGATCGCCGCCGCCTCGCGCGGCGCTTCCACGCGCGTGGTCGGGTTCGTCGGATCGTCCCGCTCGAGTTGGCGACGGATCTCCTCGATGGAGCGCTGCGGCGGCGGCTCGCTCGGCTCGGTCTGCTCCGCCGGCTTCTCAGCGGGCGGCGTCGCAGGCTGGTCCTGCGCAAGGACGGAACCAGCCGTGCAGAGCAGCGCCAGGCCGAGGCAGGCAAGATGAATGCGGCTGAATCGAAAGTCTGAAAACATGGCGTGCTCCTGCGGGCTCCACGGCCTCCCGACGGCCCAATGAAATCCTAGCGGCCGCAAAACCGCGGCTACAGGCGATTCCATCAATAACGGCGCTTGTTTGTCGCCCGCTTCAGTTTAGACTTGGTTGATGGCGATACTCGCGGCGGCGCATCGCATCGACTGGCCAGCCATTGCTTTGTGGCTCGGTGTGCTCGCGGCCCTGATCCTCGCTGCCGCGTTCGTCGTAGTAATGGTGCGGAGGGCACTGCGGACGGATGAAAACGGCGCCGCGCCCGCCTTTACGCTTCAGGATCTCCGCGAGATGCGATCGCGCGGCGACCTGACCGAGGAGGAATACCAGGCGGCCCGGGCCGTCGCTCTTGGACACGCGGCACAGACAACTGATGCGGCCCCATACGCGTCGGTTTCGCGCGGGCTATCGGACACTGCCCGCAAGGGGAAGAAATGAACGCCGGCCCTGATGCTCTGTGGCGAGCGTTGAAGAGAAGGGCCCGGCTCGACGATAAACTCTCAGGCTCTGCGCCTTGCGGCAAATAACGCGATCGGTTGCAGTTACAGACAAGGGGAACGTGGATCAATGGCCAAGAATCGGGATGGCGACTCCGGCGGGACTGACCCAAACAACCGTCAGGCCGGCGATGGCGCAGACAGCAAGAGCGGCTTCCGGGGCCGGCGGGTCACCACCTGCTCGTTCTGCGGCAAGACCTCGCGCGAAGTCGGCCCCATGGTCGAGGGGCCTAACGACGTCTACGTCTGCTCCAACTGCGTGGACCTCTGCCAGAACATCTTTCGGCAGGAGCGGCGGCGCATGTCCGCCGGTCGGCAGACGTTTTCCACCATCCCCAGCCCCCGCCAGATCAAAGAGTTCTGCGACCAGTACGTGATCGGCCAGATCGAGGCCAAAAAGGCCCTCTCTGTCGCCGTCCACAACCACTACAAGCGCCTCAGCCAGCTCGACAAGGACACTGGCATCGAGATCGACAAGAGCAACGTCCTGTTCATCGGGCCCACCGGCTCGGGTAAGACGCTGCTGGCCCGCACGCTGGCGCGCATGCTCAACGTCCCGTTTGCCATCGGCGACGCCACCACGCTCACCGAAGCGGGCTACGTCGGCGAGGACGTTGAGAACCTGCTGCTCAAGCTCCTCCAGGCCGCCGACTACGACGTCGAGGCGGCGCAGCGCGGCATTATCTACATCGACGAGATCGACAAGATCGGCAAGACCAGCCACAACGTCTCGATCACGCGTGATGTGTCCGGTGAGGGCGTGCAGCAGAGCCTGCTCAAGATGCTCGAAGGCACCGTTGCCAACGTGCCTCCTCAGGGCGGCCGCAAGCACCCCGAGCAGCAGTACATCCAGATCGACACGACCAACATCCTCTTCGTCGTCGGCGGCACGTTCGTCGGCATCGACGAGATCGTCAAGAAGCGCCTGGGCAAGCGGCGCATCGGCTTCAGCGCCGATCAGGGAGTCGATGAGCAGCGCGCCATCGACGAAAAGGCAGCGCTCATGAAGCAGGTGACCGCCGACGACGTGCTCGAGTTCGGCCTCATTCCCGAACTCGTCGGCCGCCTGCCGGTCATCACGCCGCTGCTGCCGCTGGACTTCGATGCGCTCATTCAGATCATGACCGAGCCCAAGAACGCGCTGATCAAGCAGTACCAGCACCTGTTCACGCTGGAAGGCGCGCAACTGGAGTTCACCGACGACGCGATGCGCTGCCTCGCCGAGCGGGCCATGGCCCGCCAGACCGGCGCCCGCGCCCTGCGAGCCGTGTTCGAGGAGGTCATGCTCGATCTCATGTACGACCTGCCCGACGCCGACTCCGAGGGCGTGACCTACATCATCGACCGCCCCGCGATCGACGCGAAGTACACCCTCGCCCAGCTCACCACCAAGCGCAAGAAGGAATCGGCGTAAGCCGCGCTCGCATCGACACTTGCCACACTGAGGCGGCCGCACGTCGGCCGCCTCGTCCGTTTCTCACACGCGCGGGCGTTGTCTCGATGCGGACACCGACGTATCTTCATGCGTCGTCTGTCTCGCCGCGCGGACGCGGCGAGGGTTTGGATGTGTGGCTGAGGAGCGCGCTCGACCGCACCGGCCGGCCGCGCCCCGAACAATCAGGAAGCAAAACCATGTTCAGGAGAGAGAAGAGTCATCCCCTTGCGGGAAGGTGGTTCGTGCGCGCGCTCGCGGTCGGCGCTGTCCTTGCCGCCGCCTCGTCTTCATTGGCGCAGTGGAGGACGGTCTGGCAGACCCGCACCGACAACGGCGCGGGTCAGGAGGAAGTCGATTTCAACGTGAAGATCGACAGCCAGGGTAATGCCGTGACCGTTGGCTGGGCCTACGACCCCGCCACGGATTACGACGTGCTGCTGCGCAAGTACGACCGCACTGGTCGCCTGCTGTGGACGCAGACTTACGACGGCCCCGGCCACGGCTACGAGTTCTTCGGAAGCCTCGCCATCGACGCCAACGACAACATCATCATCTGCGGCTCGTCTGCGGGAGTCGGCGGCGACAGCGACATCACGACGCTCAAGTACGATCCCAGCGGTCAGCTCACGTGGGCGCGCCGTTACAACGGGCCCGGAAACGGCGACGACGAGACCTTCGGGATCGAAGCG
The DNA here is from genome assembly GCA_020852515.1 of Phycisphaerales bacterium. Taxonomy (NCBI): domain Bacteria; kingdom Pseudomonadati; phylum Planctomycetota; class Phycisphaerae; order Phycisphaerales; species Phycisphaerales bacterium. Next base: position 266,507 of record JADZAS010000030.1, on the reverse strand, counting down.
GTCGGCCTCGATGCCGCCGGCCGTGTCTATGTGACCGGCTATCAGTACGCCGCCGACGGGTACTGGGAATACGTCACGATCAAGTACTCCGCCGCCGGCAGCCAGTTGTGGGTGCGGACTTTCCGGGGCCCGCTGGACAATTCCTACGGCTGGGTGATCGCGGTCTCGCCATCGGGCAACGCCTACGTCGGCGGCGACGTGAGCAACAACAACGGAGATCGCGACTACGGCCTGCTCAAGTATGACCCCGCCGGCAACCTCCTCTGGTCCCGACTCTTCGACAGCCAGTACCACGGCGACGAATCGCTCTACGCCATCTCCATCGACGGCTCCGAAAACGTCTTTGCCACCGGCATCTCCGATTCCGCCTTCCTTAACAGCGACTTTGAATACTGCACTGTCAAGTACGACACCAACGGGTCGTTCCAGTGGGAAGGACGCTACGGCGGCAACAGCGGCTATCACTACAGCTGGCTCGTCCTGCCCGATGGCGCCGGCGGCGCCTACGTCTCCGGCTCAACCATGACCACGGGCGGCGAAAACGACGCCGGCACCGTCCACTGGGACAGCAATGGCAACCTCGCCTGGGCGCAGATCTTCCGCAGCGACTGGTTCGGCGACGACTGGGGCAACGACCTCGCCCTCGACGCCGACGGCAACCTGCTCGTCGCCGGCTTCGGCTGGTACGGCTATGGCCGCGGCGACGACGCCTGGCTGCTCAAGTATTCACCCGACGGGCAATTGCTCGACACCGTGATCACCGACGGCCCCGCCCACGCGGACGACTTCTGGTCCGCCGTGGACGTGGATGATCTGGGACGCGTCGTGGTCTGCGGCTCTTCGGTCGGTATCGGCACAGGAACCGACTCGCTCGTCGCCAAGTACACCACCGCGCCGCCACCGCTGCTCGTCGTCAATCCTGACCCGCTCCTGCCCGGTCAGCCCGCGACCTTTACCTTCTCCAACGTGGAGCCCTCCTCCGACTGCTACCTCGGGTACAGCACGTCCGGGACGAGCAACCTCTTTGTCCCATTCCTCAATGTAACGCTCTCGCTGCAGAACCCGCGGCAGGCGGGGGGCGTGGCGGTCAGCGATCCGGCGGGCACCGCGGTCTGGACGCTGCCCATTCCACGGGGATCTTCCGGGGCCAGCGTGTGGTTCCAGGCCGCGCAGTACAACCAGGCAAGCAATGTCGTGGCCACGCAGGTGCAGTAGCGCGCCGGAAACGATCGTCGAAATCAAGCCGGGGCAAGGCTCAGCGCCGCCCCGGTTTTTCTTCGCGCGCAGACGGTTCGCCGCCGAATCTCATGAGGTCGCCATGAAAGCGCCAGATCAGGGCGACTTTCTCATAGCAGGTCCGATGCGCCGGCGGCATACTCATATCATGTAACATCGGCCCAAAGAGGTTTCAGCCATGTTCACGAGAGTCCTGACCGCCGTCGTCGCGAGTCTGGCAACGGTGCTGGCTCCGGCGCGCTCGGGTCTGGCGCAGCCCGTTCTCACTCTCGAAGGTGAATGCCCGGGTCTGCTGCGGGCGGAAGTTCGAAATGCACGGCCTGAGAAGTTCATTCTTCTCCTCTTCGCGCCTCACGAAGGGACTTTTGTGCTGCCGCGCGGCAACTGGTGTCAGGGCGTTCAACTCGGGCTTGGTTGGCGAGGGCTGCGGCAAGTCGCGGGAGTCGTGGCGGATCAGAACGGAGTGGCGCTCTTTGAAGGCGAAGTGAACTCGCTGGCGTGCGGCGGATTTCTCCAGACACTGAACTATCCAAGCGGTGGCTGCGAGATCAGCAACGTCGTGCGGATCCCACGATAGGAGGAACGGCCATGAAAGCGAATCGTGCATTCCAACTCGTGCTCATCGCGGCGGCGTCCCTGGCCATTTGGAGCGCGCCGGCGACAGCGCAGCCGGTGCTGACGCTCGAAGGCTCGTGCCCGGGCTTCGTGCTCGCTGATGTCCGTGGAGTGCGGCCGGATCGGTCCGTTCTGCTGCTGTTCGCTCCGATGAGCGGCTCCTATGTCCTTCCCTTCGGCCACTGGTGCGCGGGAACAAGACTCGGTCTGAACTGGCACGGGCTGCAGATTGCGACGGCAGCACGGGCGGATGAAAACGGATTCGCCTTCTTCGAAGGAACCGCCGGCCCGCGCGCCTGCGGCGGCTATCTGCAGACGCTGAACTATCCGGACGCAAGCTGTCAAACGAGCAACGTCGTGCAAATACCGCACTGATCCCGGACAGGCCGGCGCCGCCTGGCCGCGCACGCAGCGGTCCCGGGCCCCGTTGAAGGTCCTGTTCCCCGCCGCATCTCAACCTTCCCAACCCGCCGTTCTCAGGCGGGTTGTGGCTTTTCACCCGCCCGGCGGATGGGCCCTTGGCGGACCCCATATGATTGGGCCAATGCAGCGGCTGCCCGATCGGCAGCGGAGGACATCCGGAATGCAGTATGACCCGACGCCCGCGGCGCGCCCGCGGACGCTTCCCAGGCTTTTGTTTGCGCTTCTTGCCACGGCCTTGCTGGCGCCGGCCGCGCTGGCCCAGCCCGCTTCGCCCGTGGCGGTCGATCCCGTCCGCCGCGAGTCGGTCACGCGCATGCACCGCATCACGGGCGAGATCGCCGCCCGGCGCCGCTCGACGGTCGCTTCCGAAGAGCCCGGCATCGTCCTCCGCGTGCCCTTTGACGCGGGTGATACGGTCAAGGCCGGCGAAGTGCTTGCCGAGCTCGACTCGGCCATACTCGAACTCAACCTGCGCGAGCAGGAAGCCGAACTGGCCGAGGCCCAGGCGAGCGTTGATGAACATCGGGCCCGCAGCGAGTGGGCCGATGCCGATCTCCAGTCGCTCGAGGAACTGCAGGCTCGCGGCGCCGCCCAGCCCAAGGAAATCTCCGACAAGCGCAGCGAGGCCCTCGCCGAACGCGCGGCCCTGCGCCAGGCGCAGGAGAGTGTCCGCCTCGCCCAGGCGCGGATCGATCTCATCACGCAGCGCCTCGAAAACAAGACCATCCTCGCGCCCTTCGACGGCGTGATCGTCATCAAGCTCGCTGAAGTCGGCCAGTGGGTCGGCGTGGGCGGCGACATCGCCGAACTCGTCGAACTCGGCCAGGTCGATGCCGTGCTCGACGTGCCCGAGTCGCTCGTCTCGCAGTTGAGCGTGGGCATGAGCCTCGAGATCCTGCCTGCGGCGTTCGAAGACGCCGTGATCGGCTCGATCCGAGCGATCGTGCCCATCGGCGATCCACGGGCCCGGACCTATCCGGTCAAGGTCGCGCTCGAGAACGAAGACGGCCGCTATAAGCCGGGCATGGCGGTGAAGGGCTGGGTGCCGTCCAAGGAGTTTGATGAAGCGCTGACCGTTTCGCGCGATGCGGTGCTTATGTCGCCGACGGGGCCCTATGTCTACGCCGTGCGCGATGGCGCGGCGTATCCGGTAAACATCGACATCCGCTCAAGCGCGGGAATCGGGCGCTTCGTCGTCAGCGGTCCCCTCGAGGAGGACGTGCTGCTTGTAACCGAGGGCAATGAAAAACTCTATCCCACGGCCAAGGTGATGATCGTGCGCAACGAGGCCGAGGCGGCGGGTGCAACCGCATCGCCGTCCGCCCCTTCCAACTGAGAGAAACAGACCGCACCGGCGGCGGCGCCGGTTGCGCTCGCGCAGCAGCAACGGAACACGTATGGACATCATTCGAGCCAGCATTGAGAAGCCCGTCGCCGTCGTGGTCGGCGTGCTGCTCATTCTCCTGTTTGGCGTGCTCGCGCTGAACACGATCCCGATTCAGTTGACGCCCAACGTCGATTCAACGGTCGTCACGATCTCCACTTTCTGGGAAGGCGCAAGCCCGCAGGAGGTCGAGCAGGACATCATCGAAAAGCAGGAGGACAAGCTCAAGGGGCTCTCCGGGCTGCGCAAGATGACGAGCCAGAGCCGCGAGAGCAACGGCCAGATCACGCTCGAATTCGAAGTCGGGACCGACAAGGACGCGGCGCTGCGCGAAGCGTCTGACAAGCTCCGCGAAGTGTCGAGTTATCCCGAAGGCGTCGATGAGCCGGTCATCGAAGCCTCCGACCCGATGAACCGCGACTACATCGCGTGGATCATCTTCGAGACGGACGATGCGGATTTCAACATCCGCACGCTTCAGGACTTCGCCGAAGACAACATCAAGACCGCCTTCGAGCGCGTGCCGGGCATGTCCACGGTCAACGTGCTCGGCGGGCTCGAGCGCGAGGTGCAGGTGCGCACCGATCCCGTGCGCCTCGCCCAGCACGCGCTGACCTACGGCGACCTGTTCGATGCGCTTCGCCGCGAAAACGTCGATCTCTCCGCCGGCTCCATGGAAGAAGGCAAGGCGAGCATCACGCTCCGCACCGTCGGCCGCTACCGCACCGTCGAAGACGTCGAGCAGACGGTCATCACGCGCGACGCCGGCGGGCCGATCTACGTCCGCGACGTGGCCGACGTCGTCATGACGTACAAGAAGCCGTCCTCGTTCGTGCACTCCAAGGGCAACGTCGTCATCGCGATCAACGCCCAGCGCGAGGTCGGGTCGAACGTCATCGAAGTGATGGATGGCTTGCAGCAGTCGATCGCGCAACTCAACCAGCCCGGCGGCCTGCTCGAAGTCCAGTCGCGTAAACTCGGCCTGAGCCAGCCGCTCCAGCTCCGCCAGGTCTATGACCAGACCGTGTACATCGACCAGGCAATCGGCCTGGTGACGAGCAACATCTACATCGGCGGCGCCATAGCTGTGATCACGCTGCTGCTGTTCCTGCGCTCCGTTCGTTCGGTGGGCATCATCGCGTTGGCGATTCCCATTTCGGTCATCGGCACGTTTGTGGCCATGGTCGCGATGGGGCGCAACCTCAACGTGATCAGCCTGGCCGGCCTCGCGTTTGCCGTAGGCATGGTCGTGGACAATTCGATCGTGGTGCTGGAGAACATCTACCGGCACATCGAGATGGGCGCCACGCCGCGCCAGGCCGCCTACCGTGCGCCACGCGAGGTGTGGGGGGCGGTGCTCGCCTCGACGCTCACCACCATCGTTGTGTTCATCCCCGTGCTGTTCATCAAGGAAGATGCGGGGCAACTGTTCCGCGACATCGTGCTGGCGATCTGCTCGGCCGTGGCGTTGAGCCTGGTCGTCTCGATCACCGTCGTGCCCTGCGCCGCGGCGATCTGGCTCTCGCTCGGTTCCGGCATGGCCAAGCGCCGCAACACCGCATCGAACAAGCCCGCCGCCGACGAGCCGCGCGGCATCAGCGGCGCGCTGGGCCGGCTCGTTTACGCGCTGTGCGGCAGCATCATCGCGCGCGTCGCCATCGTCATCTTCTTCGCCGTCGGCTCGATCTGGGGCAGCATCGCGCTCATGCCCCCGACCGACTACCTGCCCAAGGGCAATCGCAACCTCGTCTTTGGCATGCTCGTGCCCCCGCCGGGCTACAACCTCGACAAACAGGCCGAGCTGGGCGCGCGAGTCGAGGCCGAGATTCGTCCCTTCTGGGAGGCCGGCGAACTCAAGGGCGATCCGCAGGCCTATGAAAAAGCGCTCGAACAACTGCCGCCGATCCCGACTTTCAGCTGGGCCACCGGCCAGCCCGGCCCGCCGGTCCGTCCGCCGTCGCTGCAGAATTACTTCTTCGTTGCGTTCAACGGCTTCATGTTTCATGGCGGCGTGAGCGATGACGGCAAACGCGTCGTCGATGTCGCCACGCTCTTCAACCACGCCACGCGCGCTGAAAATCTTCCCGGCGTCACCGGCTTTGCATTCCAGGCGCCGCTGTTCCGCCTTTCGGGTTCGAGCGGATCGTCGATTGACGTCGAGTTCTCCGGCGAAGACATCGATCAGGTGAACGCCGCCGCGGGCGCTGCGTTCAACCTGTTCAACCAGGAATTCGGTTACGGCAAAGTGCAGAGCCAGCCGGGCAACTTCCAGATCGCCGCGCCGCAGGTCAACGTCATCGTCGATCGCCTCCGCGCCGCCGAACTGGGCCTGTCCACGCGCGACGTCGGCTTGGCGGTGCGTGCCTTGGGCGAAGGCGCCAACATCGGCGAGTTCCGCATTGGCGGCGAGTCGATCGATCTCAAGGTTCTCGACGGCGACGCGATCGAAGACGGCCGCTGGGCCCGGCGCGACATCAGCGCTCTCTCCGACACGCCCATCGCCACGGCCACCGGCCAGAACGTGCCGCTCGCGTCGGTGGCTCGGCTTGTCCGCACCACCGCGCCTCAGCAGATCAACCACGTCGAGCGCCAGCGGGCCGTGTCGCTCGAAGTCACGCCCGACAAGGACATTCCGCTGGGCGAGGCGATGGACAAGATCACCGCGATCGTCGAAGACCTCCGCCAGCAGGGACAGATCCCCGAGACGGTGAACACCGACCTCGCCGGCTCGGCGGACAAACTTACGTCGGTGCGCAAAGCGCTGCTCGGCGACGGCACGCTCATCGGCCTGCTCTCGAGCCGCTTCTTCCTCGCGCTGCTCATCAACTACCTGCTCATGTGCGTGCTCTTCGAGTCGTTCCTCTACCCGCTGGTCATTCTCTTCAGCGTGCCGCTGGCGACCTTCGGCGGCTTCCTCGGCCTGCGCCTCGTGCACAACTGGACCGCGGGCGATCCGTACATGCCCACGCAGAACCTCGACATCCTCACGATGCTCGGCTTTGTGATGCTCCTGGGCACCGTCGTCAACAATGCGATTCTCATCGTCTACCAGGCGCTGAACTTCATGAATGGCTACGGCGAGAGCGAGCAGGACGTCGTCGAGAAACTCTCGCCGCGCAAGGCCATCGCCGAGTCCGTCCGCACCCGGCTGCGGCCGATCATGATGACGGCGATGACCACCGTCGGCGGAACCGTTCCGCTGGTCGTCATGCCCGGCTCGGGCAGCGAGCTGTACCGCGGCCTGGGCAGCGTGATGCTCGGCGGTCTGATCATGAGCACGCTGTTTACGCTGGTGCTCGTGCCGATGCTGTTCAGCCTCGTGATCGATGCGCGGCTGTGGTTGACCAACTGGCTCGCCGCGGCGGGGGGGTCATGGGGCCGGCCGACGCTCCACGTCGCCGCCCCGCAGCCGCATCACGCCGCCGCGCCACGCAACGAGTCCGATGAGGATGAATCCACCCCCGCGCGCCAAGCCGAGCCGCAGCCTGTCGCCAAGTAGCAGGTGCCGAGCGCATCGCTGAACGAGCCCCGCCGGCAGGGTCTCGTCATTTCCGCGCAGTGTGGCCCTTGCATCTGGGGTCAATCCGCCAGCACGACCACGTCGCCCGGATCGATGCTGACCTCCACCTGCGCGCCGGGCTGGCGCTGCTGCGGATTGAGTTCGAGCGCGTGGATGGTCACATCGCCGGCCAATTCGATCTCGTGTCGCGCCGCCTCGCCGTGGTAGACGCTGTCCACGATCGTGCCCTGCCACTGGTTGCCCGCTGCGCCGTTGCCCGCCGCCGCGCCCAGGCGCCACGCTTCGGGCCGGATCGAGCAGGTGAGGTTCCCGCTGCGCGGCGTGTCTTCGTGCAGGCCGCGCGCCCGCACGTTGCCCATCGGCGCGTGGAGGATGAGTTCGCCCGCTTCGGCGCCCACGACTTCGGCGCTGATGAAGTTCGTGTCGCCGAGGAAATCAGCCACGAATCGGTTGTCCGGCCGCTGGTATACATCGCGCGGCTTGCCGACCTGCATCACCCTGCCGTCGCGCAAAACCGCCAGTTCGTCGGCCATGGAGAGCGCTTCGACCTGGTCGTGGGTGACGTACACCGTGGTGATGCCCGTCTCGCTGCACAGCCGGCGGATCTCGCGGCGCATCTCGCTGCGCAGCCGGGCGTCGAGGTTCGAAAGCGGCTCATCGAGCAGCAGGACCTTCGGTTCGATCACCAGGGCCCGCGCCAGCGCGACGCGCTGCTGCTGGCCGCCCGAGAGCTGGTTGGGCGTGCGCTTGGCGTAGTCCTGCATGCGCACGGCCTTGAGCGCCGCGGCCACGCGGTCGTCGCGCTCGCCGCGGCTCACTTTGCGCACCTTCAGGCCGAACGCGACATTCTCGAAGACGCTCATGTGGGGCCACAGGGCGTAGTTCTGAAAGACCATGCCCGTCTGCCGCTTCTCGGGCGGCAGGCGCGTGACGTCCTGATCGTCGAAGCGGATCGTGCCGCGGCCGGGCACGATGAAACCGGCGATCATGCGCAGCAGCGTCGTCTTGCCGCACCCCGACGGGCCGAGCAGGAAAAAGAGGTGCCCGTCGGCGATGCGCAGCGACACCGAATCGACCGCCACGGTCGAGCCAAAGGCCTTGCGAACGCCATCGAGCGTGATCGCGGTCATGGGATCGGCATGGTAGCCCCACCCGCGCACGCCTGCGCCGACTCGGGCGTGAGATCGGTGTTGGTTGACCTGGCCCTTTCGGCGGCGCGGCCGTAGGTCGGGACAAGGCTCTGCGCCGGCCCGGCGATGCGAGTTTGACGATCAAGTGAGCAAACTTCGCCTTGCAATAACCCGAGCCCCGACCGTAAGGAAGGGTCTTCGCCGAGCCGCGTTCTTCGCGCTGCATCTCGGCGGCCGCGCGGCGCACGCTCAACACCCGTGCTGACGCTTGGTGCTCGGTTCAGGTCTTCGCCGCTCAGCGTCCTTCGCGCTGCATCCGGTCATTGTCCTTCGCGCCGTATCGCCGCGGCCGCGCCCTCCGCGGGCCGCACGGTGTACTCGCCTACCATCCGCCATGTCCACGCCCCTCCAGCGCCGCATCGACGCCATTCGTCAGGGGCGGTCCATTCGGCCGGACCGGGCTCAGGCGCTGGGCGATTTCCTGCCGCAGCAGTTCGAGCGCGAGCACCGCAAGCCGTTCGACCGGCTGGCCGAGTTCATTGAAAGGTGGACGGCGATCATGCCGCCCGGGGTCGTTGAGCGATCGCGCCTGAGCGCTTTCAGCAGGGGGGTGCTGACGATCCACGTGGATGGCTCGGCGACGCTCTACGCGGCCGAGCGGCTGCTCAAGTCCGGTCTGGAGCAGCAGTTGCGCCTCGCGGGGCGCAAGGCGATTCTCCGCCGGGTGCGCCTGGAGATCGACTCATCGCTGGCGCCGCAGCCGGCACTCGAGTCGGACGAAAATCGGCCGTTTTGAGCGCGCCAAGGCCGATTTTGGCCATCTCGGGCCAGGCCCTCACTGACAGTTCGTATCCACATTCCTATAATGGAGGTTTCATTGCTTACGCCTTTTTGCCGTCCGCCGAGGGAGCCCAGCCGAATGCTCGGAAAAGTCTTCAAGGCCTATGACGTTCGTGCCGTCTACCCCAACCCGCTCAACGAGCAGACTGCGTGGAAGATCGGCTATGGCACGGCCCGCTACCTCCTCGAGCAGGCGAGCGCCTCGGGCGACACCGACCCGATGATGCGGCACATCATCGTCGGGCGCGACATGCGGCCGAGTTCGCCCGCGCTCTCCAAGGCCCTCATGGACGGCATCCGCACCTACGGCGCGCACGTCATCGACGTGGGCATGGTCGATACGCCGTTCATCTACTTTGCAATCAACTACCTCGACTGCGCCGGCGGCGTGATGGTGACCGCCAGTCACAATCCCATCGAGTACAACGGCTTCAAGATCAGCGGCCGCCAGGCCCTGCCCATCGGCCAGACGACCGGCCTCGACGAGATCAGCAAGTACGCCGCGATGGCGGACTTCGAAAAGATCGCGCCCGGTCCCGAACCCGCCGGCCGGGTTGAAGAGCGCGATTTCTGGGATGGCTACCGCGAGCACGTGCTCTCATTCCTCGATCTCAAGGATCGACCGATGAAGGTCGTCGTCGATGCGAGCAACGGCATGGCGGCCACGATGTTCAAGAAGGTCTTCAAGGGTGCGCCCAATCTGGAGATCATCGAACTGCATTTCCGCAATACGACGGGCAAGTTCTCGCACGATCCCAACCCGCTCATTGCCTCGAACCTCGCCGACGTGCGCCAGAAGGTGCTCGAGACCGGCGCGCACTGCGGCATCTGCTTCGACGGCGACGCGGATCGCGGCATTTTCGTCGATGACAAGGCCGAGATCATCGGCTGCGACCACCTCACCGCTCTCATGGCGACGCACTTTCTCAAGAGCCATCCTGGGGCGGGAATCGTCTACGACCTCCGCTCCAGCCGCGCCGTCGAGGAAGAGATCCGCGCCGCAGGGGGCAAGCCGATCCAGTCGCGCGTCGGGCACGTGTTCATGAAGAAGATCCTGCGGGAGAAGCACGCCGTGTTCGGCGGCGAACTCTCGGGCCACTTCTACTTCCGCGACAACTTCTACGCCGACAGCGGCGCCATCATCTTCGCCCAGGTGCTCAGCCTGCTCGCGGAAAGCAGGAAGCCGCTGGGCACGCTCATCAAGCCCATCGCCCGCTACTCGCAGTCCGGCGAGATCAACTTCATGAACGAGGAAAAAGACCTCGCGCTCGAGGCCCTCGAAGAGCACTTTAAAAACGTCGCCGAGATCGACCACCTTGACGGCCTGACGATCGACTGCTTCCGCAAGGAAGGCTGGTGGTGCAACGTCCGCCAGTCGAACACCGAGCCGGTGCTGCGGCTGAATCTCGAGGCCCGCAACGAAGTGATCCGCGACCGCATGGTCAACGAGATCGCCCCGATGCTCGGCCACCGCGTCGAGCATTGATCCGGGCGGCGTCGCCGGACGGTGCGCCGTCGTCGAAGCGGCGCATATCCTCACCGATGCAACACACCCACCCCCGCCGCGGCGCGTGCGCGCTGATTGTCTTCACGTTGACTGCTGCCGCCCTGGGCCAGGGCGAGGGCATTACTTCCACAGCTCTCAAGCCGCCAGCGCCGGCGCCCGGGCCGACGATGTTCACCCAGCTCGACGCCGCGCAAACCGGCATCGACTTCGAGAACCGCATCGACTGGGACAACCCCCGCAAACACCTCTACATGCACAGTTACGCCGGCGGTGGAGTGTGCATCGGCGACTACGACGACGACGGCCGGCCCGACCTCTACCTCACCAGCCAGATCGGCCGCGACCGCCTCTACCGCCAGGTCGGCGACATGGTTTTCGAAGACGTCACCGATCAGGCCGGCGTCAATCTCGGCACGGCATGGGGCACGGGTGCGACCTTCCTCGACATCGACAACGACGGCGATCTCGATCTGTATGTGTGCAACTACGACGCCCCCAACCTGCTCTACGTCAATCAGGGCAATGGCACGTTCATCGAGTCGGCTAAGAAGGCCGGGCTCGATTTCCGCGGCGCTTCGGTCATGGCCGCCGTGGCGGACTACGACAACGACGGCTTCGTGGACATCTATCTGTTGACCAACCGCATGTATCCCGGCGCCGCCGCCGATCAGCCCCGCATGCAGCGCGATGCAGCCGGCCACACCACGCTCGCACCCGGCCAAGAGGAGATGTTCGTCGAGCAGATGCGCCGCATCAACGGCCGCGACGAGCGCTATGTCATCAAGGCCGGCCAGCGCGACCGTCTCTATCACAACAACGGCGACGGCACGTTTACCGAAGTGGGCGAGATGGCGGGCATCAGCGGCAACCACCCCGGCCTGAGCGCCACGTGGTGGGATTACAACAACGACAGCCTGCCCGATCTCTACGTCGGCAACGACTTCTGGGATGCCGACCGCTGGTATCGCAATAACGGCGACGGCACGTTTGCCGACGCCATCGAGCAGGCCGTGCCGTACACGCCGTGGTTCTCGATGGGCGCCGACTTCGGCGACATCAACAACGACGGCCGCATGGACTTCCTCGCCGCCGACATGAGCGCCCGCACGCACTATATGTCCAAATTGTGGATGGGTGACATGGGCGATTCGCGCTGGTTTCTGCTCAGCGCCGAGCCGCGCCAGTACATGCGCAACATGCTCTATCTCAATACCGGCTCGCCGCGCTTCATGGAAATCGGCTTCCTCGCCGGCCTGGCGAGCACCGACTGGACCTGGTCCGTGCTCTTCAACGACCTCGACAACGACGGGCTGCTCGACTTCTTCGCCACCAACGGCACGACGAACCAATCCTTCGATCCCGATCTCACCCGCAAACTTCAGTCACTCGAAGCCGAGATGGACAGGATCGGCGTGCGCGACCCCGTGCAGCGCTGGGAGGCGCAGTGGAACGTGTACCGCCAGGTTCCGCCAATCCGCGAGCCCAACGCGGCATTGCGCAACGACGGCGACTACCACTTCTCCGACGCCGGCGATCAGTGGGGCGTCAATCAGGAGACGCTCAGTTACGGCGCCGCCATGGCCGACTTCGATCGCGATGGCGATCTCGATCTCGTCGTGTGCAACGTCGATGAACCCGTGGGAATCTACCGCAACGACTCGAACACCGGTCGGCGCCTTCTCGTCAGCCTGCGCTGCACCCGCGACAACCGATTCGGCGTCGGCGCCCGCATCGCGCTCAACGGGCCGAACCTCCACCAGGTGCGCCAGGTCTTTCCGGCACACGGCTTCCAGTCCGCCACCGAGCCGGTCGCGCAATTCGGCCTGGGCGAGCGCGCGATGGTCGCCGAACTGACCGTCATCTGGCCCGACGGCTCGCAGCAGACTTTCGAGCGGCTCGAAGCCGACCGCTGGTACACCATCACGCAATCCGCGCAGTCCGCTCGCGTGGCCAGCGAGCCGAACGCTCCTCCGCAGTTCATCGCGCTGGATGCGTCATCCGGCTTCACCACCGACGCGGCGCCTGAGCGCGAGTTCGACGAATATGAAACCCAGCCGCTGCTTCCGGCTCTGCTCTCGCAGAACGGGCCGGGCATGGCATGGGGTGATGCGGACGGTGACGGCGACGACGACTGCTTCATCGGCGCGCCGGCCGGGCAGGTCGGGCAACTCCTGCTCGATGACGGCAACAGCCACTTCACCAAAGCGCCCGACGGGCCGTGGGCGGACGACCGCGAATCCGAAGACATGGCCGTGCTGTGGATCGACGTCGATTCGGATAACGACCTCGATCTCGTCGTCGCCAGCGGCAGCGTGGAGTGGCCGCAGGGCGATCCGGCGCTGCGCGACCGGCTCTATCTCAACAACGGCAGCGGGCACTTCACGCACGCGCCCGCCGGCGCCCTGTCGGATGTTGCCACGAGCACCTCGTGCATCGTCGCTGCAGATTATGATCGCGATGGCGACGTTGATCTTTTCGTCGGCGGCCGCACCGTGCCCGATCAGTATCCGCTCGCGCCGCCCAGCCGCCTGCTGCGCAACGACGGCGGTACATTCACCGACGTGACCCAGACCGATGCGCCGGGCCTGGCCGACTCGGGCATGGTGACCTCGGCCGTGTGGTCCGACGCCAACGACGACGGCTTTATCGATCTGCTCATCGCCTGCGAGTACGGCCCCATCCACTACTGGCAGAACGCGGGCGGACGACTTGTCGAGCGCACGAAAGAAGCCGGCCTGGCCGAACTCACCGGCTGGTGGAACTCCGTTACGCCCGGCGACTTCGACGGCGACGGCGACATGGACTACCTCGTCCTCAACGCCGGCCTCAACACGAAGTACAAGAGCCCCGCGCCCGACAAGCCGGCGATGATCTACTACAGCGACTTCGACGCCAACGGCCAGTACGACATCGTCGAAGCCAAGAGCGGCAGCGACCACGTCCTGCTGCCCGTGCGCGGGCTGAGTTGTTCGAGTGAAGCCATGCCGCTCGTCAAGCAGCGCATGCCGACCTACCACGACTTTGCCGGCGCCACGCTTGAGCAGATTTACACGCCCGACTCGCTCGAACAGGCGCACGTGCTGACCGCCAATACGCTCGCCAGCGGCGTTCTCGTCAACGGCGGAACGCCAGGCGATGGCGCTGCAGCGTTCACCTTCCAGACGCTGACGCGCATTGCGCAGGCGTCGCCAGGCTACGGCGCCGCCGTGGCCGACTTCGGCGGCGACGGCACGCCCGACGTTTATTTCGTGCAGAACTTCAGTCATCGCGAGCCCGAGACCGGCCGGTGGACCGGCGGCATCGGCCAGTTTCTGCTGGGGGCATGGGAGTGCCACTTCATGGCCAACCCCACCGACGACCGCGGGCTGTTCGTGCCCGGCGACGGGCGCGCCGCGACGGTGTGCGACATCAATCACGACGGCCAGCCGGACATAGCGCTCACGCAGAACGGTGGCCCGATCCGCGCCTTTATCAACAACTCGGCGGCGCTTGGCGTCGCGGGAGAAATGCTGGTCATCACGCTCAAGGGCAAGCCGGGCAATCCCGCGGCGGTGGGCTCGCGCATCCGTCTCTACGGCACCGGCAACGTCAGCAGCCAGAGCGCCGAGATCACCGCAGGCTCGGGCTATCTCTCGCAGTCCGTGGCCCAGGTCTACTTCGGCCTGGGATTGCCGCCCACCGACTCGCTCCAGTTTCAGGTCCGCTGGCCCGACGGCAGCAGGAAAGACTACGAGATCAGGCCCGGCCAGTTCCGCATCATGATTGAGCAGCCCTGATCAACGCAGCGCGCACGCCAACTTCCTCCCCGGCTGTGTGGGGGAGGGCCGGGGCGGGGGCGATTTGATCCCGCCATTTCGTGAATCCGAATTCCGCGCTCATTTCGCGGTGGCGGCCGGCATTCGCTACCCTTAAAACATGGCCATGATCAACCAACTGCTCCCCAGCGAATCGGCCATGTACAGCGCCCTCGTGCAGCGCGACTCGCGCAGCGAAGGCGTCTTCTTCGTCGGCGTCAGGACCACCGGCGTCTTCTGCCGGCCCACCTGCAGCGCGCGCAAGCCGCGGCGCGAAAACGTGGAGTTCTTCCAGCGCGCTTCCGATGCGCTGCACGCGGGCTATCGGCCGTGTAAGCGCTGCCGGCCGCTCGAACACGGCCGCGCGGCGCCGCAGTGGGTCGAGCAACTTCACGCGCGGCTGGACGCCGACCCCGCCACGCGCCTTGCCGACCGCGACCTGCGCGCTCTGGGCGTGATGCCCACCCGCGCCCGCGCCTACTTCAAGCAGCACTACGGCATGACGTTCCACGCCTACGCCCGCGCCCGCCGCCTCGGCCTGGCCCTGCGCGAGATCCGCAACGGCAAGTCGCCTGATCGCGTCGGCGCGACCACGGGTTACGAATCGCTCAGCGGCTTTCGGGATGCGTTCGCGCGCGTGTTCGGGCAACCCGTCGGCCGCGGCCGCGAGATCAACGTCCTGCTGGCCGACTGGATCGACACGCCGCTGGGCGCGATGCTCGCCATCGCGTGCGATGATGGCCTGTGCCTGCTCGAGTTCGTCGATCGCCGGGCCATCGAGAAGCAGATCACGACGCTGCGCCGCCGCATGAATGCAACGGTGGTGCCTGGGAGCAATGCGCACCTATCGCGGATTCGCGAAGAACTCAAGGCGTACTTCGACGGCAGGTCGCTGGCGTTCCGCACGCCGATCGTCGCGCCGGGCAGCGAGTTTCAGCAGCGCGTGTGGAGCGAACTGAGGCGCATCGCGCCGGGCGAGACGCGCACCTACGCGCAGCTCGCCAAAGCAGTGGGGCGGTCCGGCGCTCACCGCGCCGTCGGCCGGGCCAACGGCGACAACCGCATCGCGCTGGTCATTCCCTGCCACCGCATCATCGCCACCGGCGGCGCCCTCGGCGGCTACGGCGGCAAAGTCTGGCGCAAACAATGGCTGCTCAACCACGAAGCCAGCGTCGCCGGGGTTCCAACATTCAGCACAAAGTCACCAAGACACCATGACACAAAGCAGTAAAGGGTGTGTAGCGCGCGGCGGCGAAAGAGTATTTTCTTCTTCGTGCCCGCTTTGTGCCTTTGTGCCCTTTGTGGTGAGCGCCTGGCGTGCGTGCGCGAAGGCTACTTCCCGCCGCGGCCCATGGCGCAGACGATCTCGAACTGCCTGGGCTCGATGGGCATGACCGACAACCGCTGGCCGCGCTGCAACACAGACATGCCTTCGAGATCCGCGCGTTCTTTCATTTCCTTGAGCGACACGACGCGCGGAAACTTCTCGACGAATTCCACATCGACCATCATCCAGATGGGATTGTCCGTGCTCGCCTTGGGGTCGTAGTGCTGCTGCTTCGGGTCCAGGGCGGTGTGATCGGGATAGCCCGCCTTGCATACGCGGGCCACGCCGACGACGCCGGGCGGCTCGGCGCCGCTGTGGTAGAAGAGCACGCCGTCGCCCACGCGCATGTCATCGCGCATGAAGTTGCGGGCCTGGTAATTGCGCACGCCGTCCCAGAACGTCTTGCGGTCGCGCTTGAGATCGTCGATCGAGTAGCAGTCCGGCTCGGCCTTAACGAGCCAGCACCGCGGTTTGTCGTTGGATTTCTTCGCCATGCACGATGATCGTCGTCGCCGCGGCGAGGTCAAGCGGCACATGCACGATCGAGGTTGCCATCCGGGAGGACTCGAGCCCGTCACGAGCCGCAGGTCAGGTGCAACCTGACGGTTCGCCGTGTACGCGCGGCTGACGTGCGAACAGCACACCGCCGCATCGTTGCGACGCACGCGCACGCCCTCGTGCGCCGAAGCGCGGTACGCTTCCAATCGTCAGGTCTCGACCTGACCTACCTGCTTGACCTGCCCCGGCTCAACCCGCATCGCGCTGGAAGTGATACAGCCGATCGTCCCAGTTTTTCAGGTCGAGGATGTAATCGTCGGTGCGATACTCGGCGTGGCCGTCGAGGTAGAGTACGTTGGACCCGGTCTTGTGGCGCTTGTTGTTGATGCGCCGTCCGCCCGTGCCCTGGTACTGGCCGGTGATGTGGACCGCTCGCCACGTGTCCAGCCAGCCCGCCGGACCACGGTCGCCGTTGCTCGGCCACGACTGGTTGTACATCACGTTGTAGAAGTAGTTGCTCTCGTCATCTTCGAACTCGGTGATGTACACCAGGCTGCTGGCGAAGAGCGCTTTTTCGATCTGGTGCGCGTAGCGGCCGTTGCCGTGCGTCGCATTGCCCTCGTTCACCACGCCCGGCCGATCGAAGCGCAGGCCGTTGATGATGTAGGAGATGTTGTGGTTCCGGTTCGGATGCGAGGGGCACTGATACGCCTGCCGCGCGTTGACCCACTTGTCGCAGCGGCTCGGCGGCGGGTTGTGGTAGTTGCCCAGATACTCGTTGCGCGGCGCGAGATACTTGCGAAACGCCATCGCCCATGTCACGTGCGACACCGTCGTCCAGCCGCCTTGCCGCTCCTGCGTCGCCACCTCGTTGCCTTCGCGCGGCACAAAATCATTCTCATCCGACGCGTAGATCATCATCGCATGTCCGATCTGCCGGAACTGCGACAGGCACTGGGCCCGCCGGCTCGCATCGCGCGCCGTCGCCAGACCCGGCAGCAGCAGTGCAATGAGCAGCGCGATAATGGAAATCACCACCAGCAGTTCGATGAGCGTAAATCCTCGGCCTGATGTGCGTCCCACGCGGCTCTCCTTCTTCTCTCAAACTCCGCGGCCCGGCCGGCCGCCGCTGACATCCCACGACTCCCGCGACCGGCAGACGATCCGCCCCGCCGGCCTCGGGGTTCACCCCTACGAGCATACCAGATCAGTCGCCGTTCGCAACCGGAAATTGCGGCAAATGATCTTTTTCTCCGCAACCTGTGCCCGCCGCCCAACGCCTCCGCAGACGCCGGCCGGCCTGCCCAACTCCCTCCCGCCGCCCGGGTCGCCGGTCCCAATCCCGCGCCGCCCCGCCCGCAACTACCCCATCCCATCCAGTAACTCCTGCACCCGCCGCTCGAGCCGGGCCGTCAGTTCGCCGGCCGTCATCCTCCCGCCGCCGCCCGCCGCTTGGCCGGCTGGCTGTTCACCCCCGCCAACCTCGATCGCCTCACCGAACTGCACCACCGCCCGCCGCCGGGCCCGCACCGTCGCCGTCGCCGCCCCGAGCACATCCTCCTCGAACTTGTCCAGCGTCTCGGCGAGCCGCTCGACGCTGGGCCGCTCATCCACATAATCACCCGGGTAACTGAACGCCTGCACCACCAGGAACAGATCATCCAGATCCGCCGCGATCTGCGGACGCTCGCTTTCACCCGCTCGGCTTTCGCCTTCTTCAATCTCCGCCAACCTCTTCAAACACGCGGCCCGCGCCTCCTTCACGCGCACCGGGATCGCGCTGGCATTGGCTGGCGCCTCCACCCGCCGCACCCCGTGCCGCCCCTCGATCCCGCTGAGGATGTGATCCGCCAGCACCAGCCGCCGCGCCGCGATCGTCCCCTGCATCGTCTCGCCGAGGTACTCAATCTCCTTGAGCGCCAGCAACGCCTCCGCCAGGCGATACACCCGCTGCGCCAGCGGCAGGTCCGGCCGCGGCCGCCACAGCACCTTCTTCTCCAGCCGCCCCATCAACTCCACCAGCGCCGGCTTCGGATCTTCCAAGTACGCATACTTGATCGCGCAGGGGATCGCCACGATCGGCCGCGGCGCCTTCCTTGCCGCGCTGAGCGCAATCGCCGCCGCCCCATCGCGAAACGGCGTGACGCGATCGTTCTGGTGGTACACCTCGCCTTCGGGAAAGACGACCAGCGGCTCGCGCTTCTCGCGCACCACCTCCACCGCCGCGCGAAACGCGTCTTTGTCCGCCCCCTCGCGATCGACGCTGAAACACCCGTGCCGCGTGAGCAGCCAGCGCCCGATCGCCCCGTGCATCTCAAACACCTGCCACGCCGACATGTAATAGAACGGCACGCCCACCGCATCGGCCGCCTCGAACATCACATACGCATCCGCATGTCCCGGGTGATTGGGCGTGATGAGCACTCCCGCCCCGCGCTCGACCGCCTGGCGTGCGAGATCGGCCCCGCGCACATCGACCTCGACAAGCCGCTGCTCGCGCGCTGCCTTGCGCCGCCGCAGTGCGCGAAACAGCCGGATCACCGTCGGATTGAGGCGAGCTTCCCATCGCTGGGGTCTGCGGTGAAGGGGATAGCGGTTCATGCGACGTATTTCGGCGTAAAGGCGCCGTGAGGGGCAATCGGCGCGTCGGGGCGACGCTGAGGATCTGCCCGCGAGTGCGCGCTCTCAAGCGAGAGTTCGCCCCGTCGCAGCGCCTTTCACCAGGGCCATGAACCTGGCCCGATCCGCTGGCGGGCGACAGCCGCGACGACTGAAAGCCCGAATTCCGGTTCCGGGATAAGGCATTTGTTTTCTGCAGGAATTATCAACATTTTTCTATACAGGATATTGACATCCAATTCTCATTATGGTACCAATGTCCGCGCTCTGGAGGTGGTCGAGTCGCATGAGATCAGCGGCGCCGCCTTGTCGCGCGGTCCGCGATTCCTCGATGTGTTCGAATCGATGTGCTCCAATGCTGCTGGCGACGAGTGACGCGCGCCGCAGGCAGACCTTCCCACCGCGTCGCTGTTCGCACACCGTGCGAAGAGAGGAGATAGTTCCATGTGGAAAAGTAACGTGGTCTGCTTCTTCGGACTGACGGTCGCACTTGTCGCGGCCGCCGCCCGGGGCGACCTGGTGGCCAGCGGCAACCCTCTGCCAGGAAACAGTTGGGGCCAGGCCTTTAACGAAAGCGGCGTTGGTCCGTTCGACCTCGTGGCCGTTCAGATGGTTTCGGGCGGCACGTTTAAGTCGCCCACTCATCGGAGTTTCAGCGTCGGAGGCTGGAGCAACGGGCTGGAGTGGGGAGGCGCTTCGCCGTATCAGGCGACCGCATTCGGGCCATCCACTTCCAACCTGACGTGGGCCATCTGGTTCGACACGCTTCAGTTAACCGATCGTCTTTGATTTCGTGGCGTTCAACGGAAACGTCAAGCAGGAAGAAGCGAGGGCGAGTTGGAGCGGATCGGCTTGGTCTATCCAGGCATCATCGAGCTGGAACCCCACGCGGGGAGAACTCACCTCAATTCCATTGCCGACTCCGATGGCTCTGGCAGTGGTGGGGATGGCTGCCGTTGGGCTGGCGTACCGCAAGCGGCGACTGTGATCTGGTCATCACCGGCGAGCCGCCGCACGACGCGGCGGCTCGCATCCTCGTTGCCGCTTTCCGCTCCCGCGGCACCGGCCGAACTCAGCGCACCTTCAACTTCACCGGCGCCTCTTCCGTCACCGGCGCGAGACACGAGGTGTCGTTGCACGCCTGGAACGTCACGACCAGCACCGGCTCGCCGGTCACCTCGCCCACCCGGCGAATCAACATCGGCACCGTCACGGACTGTTCGTACACGCGGATCGTTTCACCGCCCACGCCGAATTCCGTGCCTTCCGGATAGGCCGGCGCCAGCGCCAGGCCGGCGCCATCGCGCAGTTCGAATGACAGCGGCACGACCTGATCGCTGCCCGGCTCGGCGGCATTGATGTGATAGCCGCGCCGCGCCATGAGCGTAATCGCGAACTCGAAGGACATCTCGCTGGTCAGGTCGATCTCCTCGACCGACGCCGCCAGTTCGACAATGCGGTTCGGATCGACGCCGTCGCGGCCGATGTGATGCACGCGCTGGGGATCAACCTCGAGCAGGCGGAGCAGGGCGCGCGTCGAGTTGGCCATGGCCGTGGGGTTCTGATGCAGGTCGCCCGAGATGGCCGTGAGCGCTGCGATCGCGTCATCGAGCCAGCGCTGCTCGCCGGTGATCTCGTGCAGGTCGATCAGGTTGTTGAGCATGATGCTCGTTGCCGCGGGCAGGGCGCCGTCGTGCAGCGAGCGCGCGCGGAAGAAGACGTCGGTGCTGCCTTCGCGCGTGTCGAACCATCCGCCGCGATTGGAATCCCAGAAGAGTTGCCGTGCTTCATCCATGAGGTTTGCGGCGGCGTCGGCATAGCCCGCTTTGGGATTGCAGCGGTGCAGCGCGAGCAGGCCGTGGGCGAGCAGCGCGTAGTCCTCGCAGAAGGCGGGAATGGCCGCGCGCCCGGCGCGCCAGGAGCGCAGCAGCGTGCCGCCTTCATCGCGCATCGAAGTGTTGATGAACGTCCACGCCCGAGCGGCCGCCTCGCGGTATTCGGGTTTGTCGAGCGCGCGCGACGCCTCCGCCAGGCCGGCGATCATCAGACCGTTCCACCCGGCGAGGGTCTTGTCATCCGTGCCCGGCTGCTCGCGCGTAGTGCGTACCTCGAGCAGCGCTGCGTCAATGCGATCGAGGCGCTCCATGACCTGCTCGGCGCTCAGGTTCATCGCCCGCGCCAGCGGCTCGGGATGCATCATCAGCGCGAGGATGTGCATCGGCTCATCCTCAGGGTGGTGCGGGTCGCGGAAGTTGGGAGGCTGGTCGAGCCCGTAGGCGCGAATGGCCAGATCGACGAGTTCGCCCTCGCCCGCTTTCGTCAGTGCCTCGCGCACCTGATCGGGCGTCCAGAGGTAGTTGAGCCCCTCGCGGTGATTCACCTCGGCATCCTGCGCGCTGTAGAACGCGCCGGTCTTCTCGTCCGTCATCTCGCGCAAGACATAGGCGCAGATCTCATCGGCGATGCGACGGTAATACGCATCGCCGGTGCTCTCGGCGGCCTTCGCATAGACCTCGGCGAGTTGGCCGTTGTCGTAGAGCATCTTTTCAAAATGCGGCACGATCCACTGCGCATCGGTGCTATAGCGGTGAAAGCCGCCGCCCGCCTGGTCGTACATCCCGCCCATGGCCATGCGGTCGAGCGTCAGGCTCAGTGCCTCATCGACGCGCTGTTGAGTGTCGGCGCCGCTGACGGAGTCGCGGCTGGCCATGAGCAGTTCGAGGAAGACCGGCTGGGGAAACTTGGGCGCCTGCCCGAAGCCTCCGTGAGTGCGGTCGAAGATGCGCAGCAGGGTGACGACGGCGGCGCTCACGTCGCCCGGGCCGATCGGCGCAGCACTGCTCTGGAGCGACAATTGCTCGCGCACGGCGTCGGCGAGGCGCCTGGACTGTTCGATCACGTCGGCGCGCTGGGTTTTCCAGGCTTCGCTGAGCGACTCGACGACGCGCGACCAGCCGGGCCGGCCCATGGCGTCCTGCGGCGGAAAATACGTCCCGCCCCAGAACGGCGCCAGCGCCGTCCACTGCTCGCCCTCGGGCAGATCATCAGGCGGCGGAGGCGTGAGAAACACATTCATCGGCCAGCCGCCCTGACCCGTCATCGCCACGACCGCCGTCATGTAGAGGTCATCGACATCCGGCCGCTCTTCGCGATCCACCTTGATGCACACGAAGCGCTCGTTCATCAGTCGGGCGATGTCCTCGTTTTCGAACGATTCGCGCTCCATGACATGGCACCAGTAGCACGTCGAGTAGCCGATGGAGACGAGAATGGGCACCTGTCGGCGGCGCGCTTCGGCGAACGCCTCCGGTCCCCACGGCCACCAGTCCACGGGATTGTGGGCATGTTGGAGCAGATAGGGACTGGTCTCCTGCGCCAGACGATTCGTGTGCTTCGGCTGGGCGGAGTCTTGAGCAGGCATGGAAACCTCACCTTCGGGAGGGGGAGTCGTACCGGGCGGGGGGTTGTGCGGATCGGGCGAGGCGCCGGCTGCAAGCGCGGCGGCGAGCCACACCGCGGGTCCGCGGCCGAAGCGCTTGACTGGTTTGATCATCGCGATCCCCGTACATTGTTGGGATGAACGCATCCGAGGCCCCTCTCGATGATTGGGCTCCACTCGAGCCCGTGCTACGGCAGTCGCAGATTTCCGCGCTTCGCCGCTGGCTGGAGAGCCGGCCCGCCGCCGCGCGGCAGGTGCTTGATCTGGGCTGCGGCGACGGATCGGTGCTCGAGCAACTGGCCCCCCTCAGCACGCGCGCGGTCGGCGTCGATGTCGATCCGCGAGCCCGTAAGGCGGCGCGGCAGCGGCTGAGCAGAGCATCGCGCCCAGCCCGCGGCCACCAGCGCGTGCAGATCATTGACGCCGATTTCACCGATTCCCGGCAGGCCTCGCGCATCCCCGGCCGATTTGATCTCATCCTCTGCCTCGGCCACACGTGGATGCTGGTGACCGAGGACGACACGGCCGCCGAAGTGTTCAGCCGTATGAACGGCACGCTGGAAGACGGCGGCGCGCTGGTCATCGACAACTTCCCGGGCGAACTGTGGTCGCTCGTCGAATCCGGCGACTGGCAGACAGGGTTGAGCGAAGACGGCTCGTGCCAGATGATCCTCGATGCCCAGCGCGGCCTCATCGCGCTGCGCTGCGGCGATGAGATTGATGAGGCTTGCGAGCACTTCAAGGACAGCGACACGCTGCATCGCCTGTGGCGCACGGATGAACTGGCAGCGCTGGCGCAGCGCGCGGGGTTCCAGCCGCCGCGCGTCGAAGAGGCGCATCATCTCATCTGGTTTGATTGCGATGGCGGATCAGGCTGAGGCCGCGGGCGGCGCGCCGTACATGAACTCTTCCTGCACGATCTTGCCGTCCTTGACGGTGTACACGCCGACTTCATCCATGATGCTGCGCCGGCCGGTGGCGATCTCCTCGACTTCGAGGTGAAACTTCACGGCAAAGCCGGTCGCGCCGACGAAGGGGCCTTCCGCGCTGCCCGCGACCATGCGGTTGGTCTGAGCCCACCACTGGTTCTTGCCATCCACGGCGGCGCGACCGTCCCACGCCTGGCCCATGCCCTCAATCGAAACGATTCCGGGCGACCACCACTTTGCTTCGATCTCGTGAAGCAGGCCGCGATTGAACATGTCCACCAGAGAAGCGCCGATCTCACCCGGGCTCGGCCCCTTGCCGGTCGTCACCGTGCGCGGCGCGAGCGGATCGCGCTTCGGCTTTGCCTTGCTGCTGTGGCTGCCGGCCCTCGTCGGTTTTTTCTTCGCCGTCGTCGTGCGGCTGGATTTGGCTGCGGTCGTTTTTCGAGCTGGGCGCTTACTGCCGCTCGATTGCTTCTTCTTGCTGGCCATCGCTGAGATCGCTTTCCTGATAAGATGAGTGGGCGTCGGTCGCTCGGCCGACAGGGCAAATGGTATCGACCGCAACGCATCCCGTTGGGTGCGGCTGCGGCTCAGCATGGCGGACACGCATGCCTCTGGCGCGACTCAAACCGGAAACGACCTGCCTGCTGATCATCGATGTGCAGGAGCGGCTGACTGGCGAGATGATTGAGTCGGAGCGTCTGGTCGAGCGCTGCCGTTTTCTGGCCCGCTGCGCCGGCGTGCTCGGCCTGCCGGTGGCCGTGACAGAGCAATACGTCAAGGGCTTGGGACACACGGTGAGGCCCATCTCCGAGGCGCTGCCGCCCGGAACGCCGGTGTTCGAAAAGACGCGTTTCAGCGCCTGCGTGGAGCCCGTGCGAAACTGGCTGGTGAGCGCTGGCCGGCCAAATGTGCTGATCTGCGGCATCGAGGCCCACGTCTGTGTGCTGCAAACCGGGCTCGATCTGCTGCATTTGGGGAAACTCGTTTTTGCGGTTTCAGACGCGATTTCAGGCGGCGAGGCGGATCAGATCGCCCCGGCACTGCGGCGCCTGGAGAGGGGAGGGGCGGCGATAACCGGTTGTGTATCAGCGACTTACGAGTTATTGCGCGACGCCGGCCACCCGCAGTTCCGCGAGTGCCTCACGCTGGTGAAGGAAATCCGCACAGGCCCCCAATGCTGATTTTTGGGCTTCTGGACTCGTCCGCAGCCGCCTGAGCGGTGCTATATTGTGATGCGGCCACTGCGCCGCCCCAGGGAAACCATACACCTCGTTGAAAGTGGGTAAGGAGAACCATGGAAGCATATGAGAACCTGAAGCGGCTCGTGGCTGATGCGGAAGAAGACATCCGCAAGGCTGAAGGCGGCAACAAGGCCGCCGGAACGCGTGCCCGCAAGACCATGCAGGACATCAAGGCCGCGTGCCAGGAAGTCAGAAACGCCATTCTGTCGATGCGTGACCAGCCCTCGACGCCGGGCTCGTAAACAGGTCAACCACACCTGCCGACCGTCCCGCGTCGCACGGTCGGCGCATTTCCGAGTGAGGCCAACGTGAGTAGACAGGCTACGGTCTCGCAGCCGAGGGCCGTTTTCGTGGGGTCCGAAGACCGAATTCCGTTGAGCCCGCTGCGACCCGCAGCGCCGCCGCTCCTGTTTGACATTGAGGGAATCGACCTCAACGCCACCGCGGTCGATCTCGATGGCATCCAGGCCATCAACAAGCACCGCGGCGAGGCCCAGCAGATTGACCGCATCGCCTGGGTCGGCGAAGGTTTCGCCCAGGCCATCGCCACGCGCTACGTGCGCGGCGACGAGTGGTGGTGCGCCGGGCACATTCCCGGCTATCCGGTCATGCCTGCCGTGATGATGGTCGAGGCCGCCGCCCAGCTGACTTCGTGGATGTTCCAGTCCCGCAAGATCATCGAATACGAATTCGTGGGCTTTACCCGCATCGAAGACACGAAGTTCCGCAGGAAAGTCACGCCCGGCGACACGCTCATCATCCTCGCCAACCAGGTGAAGTTCCACATCAAGCGATTCGTCTGCGACACGCAGGGGCTCGTGGACGGCCAGATCGCCTTCGAGTCGCGCATCACGGGCATGCCGATTCTGTAGCGGGGTCGCCAAACCCGTCGTCCCCGCGCAGAGCCGGCCTTGAGCGAAGGCGGGGCGGGAATCCAGGAGCGGGCGATGACGTCCGCTGCCTCTCGACGAAGTCGTGCGCGCACGAACGCTCGTGGATGCCTGCCTGCGCGGCTATGACAACAGTGCCGGGCGGCTAACCGCCGATCCGGCCTGACCGGATCAGTTTCGTAATGGCTTCGATGTCCGCCGTCATCGGGCGGTCGGCAGTCAGGCGCGCCACGACGCTGCGCACCGTTTCGTGCGCTGCCTCCACCACAGCGCCGCTGCGCAGCGGCCGGTGGTACTCGAGCGCCTCGGCCGAGCAGAGCAGTTCGATCGCGATCACGCTCGTCGCCAGTTCGACTGCCCGGCGGAGTTTGTAGCCCGCGTTGGGCCCGAACGAGTTGTAATCTTCCTGGCCGGCCGAGGTGGGGATGTTCGCCACGCTCGCCGGCGCGCACAGCGTCTGGATCTCGTTGCAGCAGGCCGCGGCCGTGTACTGCACGATCATCAGGCCCGAGTGCAGGCCCGGCTGGGGTGAAAGGTAGGGATTCAGCGGGTTTTCGCTGTCGCTCGCGGCGAGCAGGTAGTACACGCGCCGCTCGCTGATGCCGGCAATGTGGGCCACCGCGATGGCGGCGGCATCCATCGCCAGCGCCAGCGGCAGGCCGTGGAAGTTGCCGCCGCTGATGATCGCATCGGCCTGTCCATCCTGACCCGCAAAGACCAGCGGATTGTCGGATACACCCTGCAGTTCTCGCTCCACAATCGTGCGCACGTGCTCGATGGTGTCCAGCGCGGCGCCGAGCACTTGCGGGCAGCAGCGCAGCGAATACGGATCCTGCACGCGCGGATCATCGATCTTGTGCGACGGGATGATCTGACTGCCGCTGAGGCACTTTCGCAGGCGCTCGGCGATGAGGCGCTGGCCGACCTGGTGCCGCGCTGCGTGGAGGCGGTCATCGAGAAACGCGTCGGTCGCGAGGCAGGCGTCGATGGACATGGCTGCGGCGACGACGGCCGCGTCGATGAGCCGGCCGAGGTCGTCGAGCGCCAGTGCCGCGAGCGCCGCCATGAGGTGCGTGCCGTTGATCAGCGCGAGACCTTCTTTGGCTTCAAGCGCGATGGGCTTGAGGCCGGCGTCGGCGAGGGCCTTGCCCGCGGGCTTGTAGGCGCCTTCGTGCATGGCGTGGCCTTCGCCGATGAGCGTGAGCGCGCAGTGAGCCAGCGGCGCCAGGTCGCCCGAGGCGCCAACCGAGCCGCGCGACGGCACCACGGGAACGATCCGATGGTTGAGCAGGTCCACGAGCCGCTCGACGACGACGGGCCGCACACCCGAGCAGCCGCGGCACAGGCTCGCGGCCAGCAGCAGCAGCATGGACCGCACGACGCTCTCGCTGAGCGGTTCGCCGATGCCTGCGGAGTGGGAGCGGATGAGGTTCTGCTGCACCTGGCGGACCTGGTCGGGCGCGATGCGCTGTCGGGCGAGGCTGCCAAAGCCGGTATTGACGCCGTAGATGGCGTCGCCGGTGCTCAGGGCGCGTTCGACGACGGCTCGGCTGCGCTCGAGTGCGGCGCGGCCGGCAGCGCCGAGGCGCACCTGCCGCCCGCCGCGCGCCACCGCCGCGACGTCATCCGTCGAGAGTCCTTGCCCGTCGAGCACCAGCGGCTGGCTCATGGGCGTGAGCATAGGCGTCGAGCCTCCCGGGCCGAAAAAGGCGCCAGGCGCCTTTTTTTGGAACGCAGGGGTGGCGGTGCCGTATAAGGGTGCCGGCGGCGGCCGGGGACGGTGCGCCGCGGTCGGTCGGGCCGGCCGGCGGGGCTACCATCAACGGAATGCGCGCCGGCGGGGCTCGTCTTTGTGTCTGTCGGCCAGCCGCGCCCCGCGGAGGGGGCCGGTGGATGAAGTTCTTCGCACCCGCCCGCCAATCAACCCGACAACCGTCAATCAACCCTGATACCCAGGAGACCCCAATGAACTTCCGATCGATGTCGACCACCAGCCTGGCGGGACTGTGCCTCGCCTCGGGCCTGATGTGCGCCGCCCCGCTGGCCAAGGCCGATCTCCCCGACGTGCTCGCGGCGGCCCCGAAGAACACCAAAATCTTCATCGGCACCACCAGACTGAGCGAGGTGGACAAGCAGTGGAAGCAGCTCATGGTCGCCATCGAGCAGGACGCCGTGGGCCAGTTCACGCCGTCGTCGATGCTGAGCCAACTGGGCGTCAGCGCTTCGGCGCTCGATCTCTCAGGCTCCATGGGCGTGGCGATGATGGATTATGAAATGGAGGGCGATGCGCCGCCCATGATCATGCTGCTGCCGGTCGCCGACTACTCGAAGTGGATCTCCGCTTTCGGGCCCGACGTCAGCGCCGACGGCGTGTCGGAAGTGACCACCGCGATGGGCAGCACGGCCTACGTCCGCTCCGCCGGCAAGTACGCCGTTCTCAGCCCGCGCAAGGAACTGGCCGAGGGATACGTCGCGCAGGACAACGCCGTGGCCCGGTTCAAGGAGCGCATCGGGCAAGTCGGAACCGGCGTGATCGAGCGCTCGCAGGCGTTTGCGATCGTCGATTTCGACGGGCTGGCCGAGCGCCGGCAGGAAGTCATCGAGTGGTTCAGCGAGGCGGTGTCGCAGCAGGTCGCCCAGGCGGGCGCGATGGGCATGGGCATGCCCATGGGCGAAGACATCGCCCGGATGAACGAGGCGTTCATCGGAATGATGATCGACGAGTGCAGCGGCGTCGTCGCCGGCCTGAATTACGGCGAGCGAGGCTTTGCGTTCGATCTCGCCGTGCAGACGCGCGAAGGCAGCAAGATGAGGGCGCTGCTCCCGGGCGTCGCCGAGTCGCGCAACCTGCTCAAGGGCTTTGAGGATGCGCCGTTCCTCATGGCGATGTCGATGGATTACAAGGCCGTCAAGGTCGGCCCGCTGCTCGACGAGATCAAGGCGCGTCTCGGCGTGGAGCCCGCCGGCGGCGCTCCGAACATGATGAACAACATGGAACTGCTCCGCCACACCGACGGGATGGGCATGGCCATCTACCCGCCGCCAGGCGGCCTGTTCGCCGGGCTGCTCAGCCGCAGCGTTACGCGCATGAGCGGCAACCAGGAGCAGATCCTCGCGGCGGTGCGCGAGACGATCGGAGCCATGGGCGAGACCGAAGCGCCCGGGGGCATGAAGATCACGACCGATTACCAGCAGGGCGCCAAGGACATCGCCGGCATCAAGGCCGACACCTACGCCGTCAAGATGACCGTGCCTCCCGAAATGATGCAGATGCAGCAGATGATGTCGATGCTCTACGGCCCGGGCGGCATGCAGGGCTACGTCGTGCCCGTCGAGGGCGGCGTGATCCAGACGACGAGCCGCAACGCTGAAGTGATCGAGAAGTCGATCGCCGCGATGAAGGGCGAAGCGCCGAGTCTTGGCGACAACAAGACGCTTGCGGCGGTGGACAAGATGCTTCCGCCCAATCCCTCGCTGCGCTTCTATATCGGCATGGGCGCCATCGCGAAGATGGCCGCGCCGCTCGCGGCCGGCTTTGCGCCGGGCGTCGATTTTGAAGAACTCGCCGCCCTGCCGCCCGTGGGCATGGGCGCGACCGTGAGCAGCGGTGGCTTTGCCGGCTCATTCGTCGTTCCGGCGCCGGTGATCAAGTCGATCATGAACATCGCCCAGCAGGCCGGCCCGATGGGCGGGAACGGCATGGACGAAGAGGAGCCGCCGCTGTTCTGACATTCGCGACTCCGATCACGTCGTAAAGGCTTTTCGCGCGGGACGGGTCGCATGGCCCGTCCCGCTTTGTCGATGCCGCCAGGAAGCCTTGCCGCGTGCAGGCCCGCCTCTATGATGCCCGCGACCATGAATACACCGCGATCCACGCTGCCGCTTGCCGCTGCCGGCTTCACTCTGGTACTGGCGCTGGCCGCTGCGCCCGCTGCGGCGCAGCAGGTCGAGCGCGACCTGACGGCCGAGGGCACGTGGCAAATCGTCGATGAGCCGCAACTCGACACGCCCGCGGGCGAACTGCACCTCGCGCGGCAGGCGCTGGCTCAGAAGCGCTACGGCGACGCCCGGCGGCGCATGGACAACTGGCTCAAGAACCACAAGGGCGATCCGCTCGAGGCCGAGGCGTACCTCATCCGCGCCGATTCACTCTTCCTCGCCAAGGACTACTACAAGTCGCTCTTTGACTACGAGGCCATCTGCCGCATGTTCCCCGGCAGCGAAGCGTTCATGATCGCGCTCGAGCGCGAGTTTGAAGTGGCGCAGCTCTTCGCCGGTGGCCTGCGGCGCAAGCTGTGGGGGATGCGGTGGTTTCGCGCCTACGACGAAGCGGAGGAACTGTTCATCCGCATCCAGGAGCGGGCCCCGGGCAGCAAACTCGCCGAGCGCGCCGGCCGGGCCCTCGCCGACTTCTACTACGATCGGCGCAACATGGAGCTTGCGGCGACGATGTACGACATCTACATCAAGAACAACCCCAAGGCCGCAGATAACCCAGACGCGATGCAGCGTCTCGTCTACTCGCACCTGGCGACGTTCAAGGGGCCGGCCTTTGACGTCTCGGGCCTGGAGGAGGCGGATGGCTGGCTGAACATCCTGCGCACCCGCTACCCGGCCCAGGCGCAGCAGATGCGGGCCGAGGCGCTGCAGCAGCGCATCGAAGAAGCGCGGGCTGAGAAGATGCTCGTCGATGCCGATTTCTATCTGCGCCGCAAAGATGAAGTCTCGGCCAGGTTCGTGCTCAAGCGGCTCATCGACAAGCACTCTTCCACCCTCGCCGCCCAGCGGGCCTACAAGGCGATGAAAGAGCGCGGCTGGGTGAGCGACGAAGTGCCCGAGGAGCTGCTCCAGGACGCACCGCCGGTGACGGCCGATGCGGCGGCCCCGGAGGCGACAGGGCCCGAGTCGGCCGAGCCTGAGCCTGCCGGCCCGCCGGTGGAGGATCAGCCATGAGAACGCTGGTGCGAATCGCGGCTGCCACCGCCGCGCTGAGCGCGGCCGCAGCCATCACCGGCTGCGCCTCGACCGACGGCTCGGGCGATCGCACGGGCTACACCGCCGACAGTCTCTACCCCGAGAAATACCACAGCATCGCGGTGCCGATTTTCGACAACCGCACCTACTACACCGGCGTCGAGCGAGAGATCACCGATGCGCTGATCAAAGAGATCCAGAAGCGCACGCCCTACGCCGTGGTGAATACGAGTGACGCGGCGCAGACGGAACTGTCGGGCACGATCACGGGCGTGGAAAAGACGCGATTGAACCGCTCCCGGGGCAGCGGGCTGGTGCGCGAAATGCTGCTGAGCGTGACGGTCGATTTCCAGTGGCGGGACGTGCGCACGGGCAAGATGATCGTGCAGCGGCAGAACTTTTCGGTCGGCGACGAGTACATGCCTTCACGACCCGTGGGCGAGAGGCCGGAAATCGCGGAATTCGGCGTCAGTCAGCGGCTGGCCGAGCAAATCGTCGCGGCAATGCGCGATCAATGGTGAGACTTGAGGCGTAGGATTAACCGTCGGCCGGGTGGAGCCGATAAACCAACACGGGCATCGCACGCGCGGCACAGGGCCGGGCTGCAGGGGCTTGTGGGAACAGCACCTCATGGCTGACAATTCTCCGAAGAATCAGAAACGCGACTCGCGCGAGCCGGGTGGCCCGGGTCGTCGCCCCGATCAGCCGCCTCCGCCGCCGAACATGCGCATGAGCCGCAGCCTGCTCATGTGGATCATGCTCGTGGCGCTGGCGCTGCTGCTTTTCGTCGTTTTCAACAGCAAGCAGCCGGGCCAGGCCCTGCTCTGGGGTGAGTTCCAGACGCTGTATGAGCAGGACAAGATCGATCGCGACAGCGTCGTGCTCCGCGCCAACGGGATCTACGGCGAGCTGCGCGAGAGCACCGGCAACTATCCAAAGGGCACCATCCGCGTTCCCATCAGCAAGCCCGACGAGTTCTACAAGCAGCAACTGAATGAACTCACCAACGGGGCATGGAAAGACGACGCGAATCCGTCCCTCTGGCCCAGCCTGCTCGTGGGCCTGCTGCCGTGGATCCTCATCTTCGGCGTGATCTGGTTCTTCCTGTTCCGCGGCCTGCGCAGCGCCGGTGGCGGGGCGGGGATGTTCGGCAGCTTCGGCCGCTCGCGGCACCGCCTGACCAGCAAGGAACACACCAACGTCACCTTTGCCGACGTGGCGGGCATCGAAGAGGCCAAAGACGAACTCACCGAGATCGTCGAGTTCCTCAAGAATCCCAAGAAGTTTCAGCGCCTGGGCGCGCGCATCCCGCGCGGCGTGCTGCTCAACGGCCCGCCGGGCTGCGGCAAGACGCTGCTGGCCAAGGCCATCGCCGGCGAGGCGGACGTGCCTTTCTTCTCGATCTCCGGCTCTGACTTCGTTGAGATGTTCGTGGGCGTCGGAGCCAGCCGCGTGCGCGACCTCTTCAAGCAGGCCAAGGAAAATAATCCCTGCATCATCTTCCTCGATGAGATCGACGCCGTCGGCCGCAAGCGCGGCAGCGGATTTGCCACCGGCGGCAACGACGAGCGCGAGCAGACGCTCAACGCGATTCTCGTCGAGATGGACGGCTTCGAAACCAGCGACCAGGTCATCGTCATCGCCGCGACCAACCGCGCCGACGTGCTCGACCCGGCGCTGACGCGCCCGGGCCGCTTCGACCGCCAGGTCATCGTCTCGCTGCCCGATCTCAAGGGCCGCACGGAGATCCTCAAGGTCCACGCGCGCAAGGTGAAACTGGCGCCGACGGTCAACCTCGAGCGCACAGCGCGCGGCACGCCGATGTTCTCGGGCGCCGATCTCGCCGCGATCATCAACGAAGCGGCGATCATCGCCACCCTCGCCGGCAAGGACTACGTCGATCAGGACGACCTCGACGAGTCGCGCGACAAGATCAAGTTCGGCCGGGCCCGCAAGAGCCGCGTCATCGAAGAAAAGGAAAAGGTGGCCACGGCCTACCACGAAGCAGGACACGCCGTGGTGCAGTCGCTGCTGCCTGACGCCGATCCGCTGCACAAGGTGACGATCATTCCGCGCGGCCAGTACGGCGGGGCGACGTTCAGCCTGCCCGAAAAGGACCGCTACGGCTTTGGGCTCAAGTACCTCCAGTCCACCATGCGCGTCATGTGCGGCGGCCGCATCGCTGAGGAGATCATGACCGGCGACGTGTCGTCGGGCGCGGCCCAGGACATTGCCCAGGTCACCGCCTTCGCGCGGATGATGATCCTCGAATGGGGCATGAGCAAGCGGCTGGGATTCGTGCGCTACGGCCACGACGAAGCCGGCGACTTCGCGCTGCCCGAGAAAGGCTATTCAGACGAAACGGCACGCATCATCGACGAGGAGATCAAGCGCCTCAGCGACGAGGCGTACACCGACTGCGAAAAGCTGATCCGCGAGAACTGGCAAAAGGTCGAGGCCGTCGCCGATGCGCTGCTCAAGTTCGAGACGCTCAGCGCCGACGAAGTGCACCGCCTGATGCGCGGTGACACGATCGACAAGCCCACGGTGAGCGACCTGCTCGCCGCCGAGCATCGCAAGAAGCGAGCCCCCGGCGAGTCGATCGTCGGCAAGAACGCCCCGGCCGCAGACGGCGAAGAACCCGGCTCGGGAGTGGTGCCGAGTCCGGCGTGACGCGGCGAGCCTGTTCCAGATCAGGTCCAGCTCAATTTCGGTCTTGCTGGGCATCGATCAGAGAGCGCAGCAGAACCTGTTGCGCTTGCACCGCCTCTTCCATTTCATGGATCAGGTCGTCGTACTTGGATGCAAGGTCTTCAGCCTCGATGACGATCTGATTCGTCTCGCTGTCGAACGACCAGTAGCCCCACCGCGTTTCGAGAAACTGAAGTTGCTGCCGCTGGAGTTGGAGAATCAGTGTTTCCAGACGGCGAATCTCCATGGCCTCGACGAGACGCATTGCAATGAACGCGCTTGCAAGGAACTTTCCCGCATAGTCATCCGGAACGCCGCGCTGGAGCATTTTCGTATGCAGCGTTTCAGGCGCTGCTTCGAGCGCGTCTGAGACTGCCCCGCTGCACTTGAGAGCCGCGTCAATGAGATCGATCCGGGCGGTGATCACCTTCGCATCGGTTATCGTGCTCACCTCGTTGCCGCCGGCGCTGCCGAATGCCTCGACGGCCTTCTGGTACTGTGCCGCCAGCTCAATCAGCTCGTTGTTGAACTCGACCATGATCTGGCCCGTAATCTTCTCGATGCCGGACTTCGAGTTGACGAACTCGGACAGGGCGGTGTTCGCCTCGTGCACCGCATCAACGTCTGGGATGATCACGCCGGTCTCGTTGAATTGTTTCTCGCGATCCGCGTGGATGTTGTGCACGATTTCATGCACCCGCGCCTCTGCTCGCGAATTCCGTGATTCGATCAGGCCGTTGACCAGCGTGCCAAACGCCAGAATGCTGGACAGCACGAGAACGACACTGCGTCCAATGGTGCGGCTGCGGCGCGAAACGCGATAGAAGCACCATCCGATGCCCCACAAGATCATCGCCAGCAGCGCCGACGTGCCGAGCGTTCCGACGACGAATCCCGCCAGATAGGCCATCTGCAGGTCCGCATTCGCATTGACTTTCCGGCGAATCGTCATCCCCGCGATCAACGCCACCGAGATGAGCAGCAGCGTCCGCGCGAAGGTTCCGAGCGTGAACGTGGCAGGTGGCAGGTTGTTGGGAGACGCCGTCGGTTCAGTCATGGCAAATTCCAATGCAGTGCTCCCGAACACAAAGCGCGAGAGTGTGAGTCAACGAGGCAGAATCGAAAACGGACCCGCCACATCCACGGCGCTGCCGCTGGACGTCGTCACCGTCGCGCGGAGGTACGCTTCGGCGTTGTACTGCGTCACATCGACCCTTGCCTGATAGCGCCCGCTGTTGGGCAGGTTGTCGCCGAGGGTCATCCATGGCCCGAGCCGGCCCGCTTCGCTCAATTCGATTTTCACGCGCGCCGGCACGTTGCCGGGCACCGCGCACGTCCAGTCGATGAAGACCACCGCGCCTTCGCGAATGGTGCGATACCTCGGCGGCCCCGTAACGCGGATGCGCAGCGCCCGCGGCTCGGTCGTCTCGCGGAAGAACTGCAGCTTGTTGCGCGAGTTGAAGAGGCTGCCCTGGTCGCTGACGATGGCGATGTCGGGCCGGCCGTTGTGCGTCGCGTCGCCAACCACCATCGCCGCGTAGTCGCCGGGGTTGGGCACGGTAAACGTCGCCGCGCCCCTCCACGTGCGATCGCCGTCGAAGAGCCACACGGCGAGTCGCCCGTTGCCGAACGCGACGACGTCGGTCCAGCCGTCGCTGTTCATGTCGGCGAGTTTGGTCGCCTCCCACGCGCCGCTCGCGGGCAGTCCCTCGCTCCAGAGCACCCACTGCGATGAGCCGGGCGCCTGGAGATAGACCTCGACGCCGCCGGCGCTGTTGACCAGCGACAGGTCGTCGAAGGCGTCGCCGTTCACATCGCCCAGCGCGACGCCGCGCCGCCCCAGGTTGCCGCCGGGCGGCAGATTCTCATCGCCGATGGTGAAGCCCCCTTGCCCGTCGCCGAGGTAGATCGTGCCGTTCTGGTGCGCGATGGCGAAGTCGGCGTAGCCGTCGTTGTTCACGTCGCCGGCCGCGACATCCATCGTCGAGTTGCCGCCGAGGAAGCCAAACGAGCGAGTCCACGTGCCGTCGCCGTTGTTGAGGTAGGCGTGAAACCCGTCGCAGCAGCCGAACGAGACGGACGCGATGTCGAGCCGGCCGTCCACGTTGATGTCAGTGAACTCGGTGCCGAACATGCCCCACGACTGGCCATTCTCGCCGAGGCCCTGGTCCCACGGCGTCCAGTTGCGGCCGGTGCCGTCGCCGAGCGCGACGCCCATGACGCGATCGCCAAAGCCGCCCGAGCCGTAGTCGTGATGCACGCCCCAGCCGACGTCGGGCAGGCCGTCGTTGTTCACATCGCCGACTGCGACTCCGCCGTAGCCGAAGTTGCCGCTCTGGAAGGATTGCCACTGCCCGGTGCCGTCGCCGAACCACACGGTGATGCCGTGCATGTCGGTGTTGACAAACGGCGAGCCGTGATCGCCGACGGTGACGATGTCGGGATTTCCGTCGAGATTGAGATCGGCCAGGCGCAGCATCGTGCGGCCGCCATCCCACTGCGGCGAGCCGAGGCCGATGGACGATTCGACGTAGCGCGGCGGCAGCGTGTCGCGGACGCTGCCAAACGGCGGGCCGGCAGCCGCGGCGAGTGCGAGTGAAATGGCGATCAGGTTCATGATTCTTCCTCCGCTGCTGGGCCCCGTGACATTGTACCGGTTGATTCGCGGCGGCAGGCCTCAATCTGCCCGGCGACTTGCCTTAGACGGCCGGCGGGCGCATCATCGTGCCGTGTCCGCGGCCGCACCGACTCTCTCTGACTGGCACAACCGCCTTGCGGGGCAGTTTATTGTCTTCGATGGGCCGGATGGATCAGGGAAATCGACTCAGTTTCGCCGGTTTTCGGACTTTGCGTCAGCGCGCGGGCTGACGGTGTGCGAAGTGCGCGAGCCGGGCGGCACGCTGATCGGCGAAGAAATCCGCCACGTGCTGCTCGATCATCGCCACGTCGATCTCGACGTGCGGGCTGAGATGCTGCTCTACATGGCCAGCCGGGCCCAGCTCGTCGCCGAGCGCATCGGCCCCGCGCTGAGCCGCGGCGAGGTCGTGCTCGCCGACCGGTTCGTGAGTTCGACACTGGCCTACCAAGGCGCCGCGGGCGGGATGGACCTGGATGACATCCGGGCCGTGGCGCGCATCGCGTGCGGCCAAGTCTCGCCGCATCTCATCGTCATCTTCGACGTGACGCCCGAGACGGCCGCATCGCGCCTCAATCCGCTGCTCGATCGCATGGAGGCCAAGGGCGCGGCGTACCACAAGCGCGTGCGCGAAGGTTACCTGTCGCAGGCGCGCGAGCAGCCGGGCCAGCATCTCGTCATCGACGCCAACGGCGACGCGAACACGGTGTGGAACGCGCTGCTCGAATCGATGGCGCAACGGTACAGCCGTTCTTAGCCCTGCGCATGCACCCACCGCGCGATCGCCATCAGCGGGAAGTACAGGCGATAGAGGTGGTAGCGGAGATAGAACACACGCGGGAAGCCCGTGCCGGTGAACTCGGTCTCGACCCAGGAGCCCGGCGGATCGCCATCGGGATTGAGTGATCGATCCGGCGCGTCGCCGGCGCTGAGTTGGGTGTCGCACAGCCAGCGGATGGCGCGGGCGAGGTCGGGATCGTGCGGGCCGAAGACCACCTGCAGCGTCATCGCGGCCCAGGCGGTCTGCGATGCGGTTGAAGGACCGATGCCCTTTAGCGAAGGGTCTTCATAGGAGTTGGCGGACTCGCCGAACGAGCCGTCGCTCTTCTGCACGCTCTTGAGCCAGTGGCCGGCTCGCTGGATCCACGGCTGATTCATGTCCACGCCGATGTGGCGCATACCGCCGATGGACTGCCACGTGCCGTAGATGTAGTTCACGCCCCAGCGGCCGAACCAGCAGCCCTCCGGCTCCTGCTTCGATCTGATGTACTTCACCGCGCGCTGCACGGCGGGATGATCGGCGCGGATGCCGTGCCACGCGAGGCATTCGAGCACGCGGCCGGTGATGTCGGGGCATGACGGATCCTGCATCGCGTTGTGATCGGCGAAGGGGACCTTCTCGAGGATGGGCCGATCGCGCGTCTTGTCGAACGCAGCCCAGCCGCCGTCGTCATTCTGCATGGCGAAGATCCACTGCACGCCCCGCTGGCCCGCAGCGCGATTCGCTTGCCCGCCGGCGCGGTGCAGGGCCATCGCGACCATCGCCGTGTCATCGACATCGGGATACCACTCGTTGTGATACTCGAAGAACCACCCGGCCGGCGCGGCGTCCACCGTGCGCGGCCAGTCGCCGGCGAGACGGTTCTCTTTGGCCAGCAGCCACTCGCAGGCGCGGGAGACCTCGGGTGAATTGGAAATGGTCCTGCCGCACTCGGTCAGGGCGTAGAGCGCGATGCCCGTGTCCCACACCGGCGAGAAGCACGGCTGGATGCGAATGTGATCCTCTTCCTCGATGATGAAGTCATCGAGGTCGCGCTCGGCCTGCTGCATGACCGGGTGCGAGCGTTCGTAGCCCAGCGCATCGAAGGCGATCTGCAGATACACCATCGGTGGAAAGATGGCGCCCAGCCCCGCCGTGTGCCTTGCATCGGCGCGATCGAGAATCCATTTCTCCGCCTTTCGCAGCGCGCTGCGGCGCAGCGGCGACGCATCGGCCCGCTGGATGATCTTGAGCACGCGATCAACCGCGAGAAAGAAGTTGTTCCACGTGAACGGGAACGAATCGAACTTCTTCGACAGCGTCTTCTTGAACCGAATGTCATTGAAGAGATGATCGATGCTGATCTGCGCCGACAGGGCGCGCACGGGGCGCAATGCCGTGCAGATCGCCAAGGGCAGGATCATCGTGCGTGTCCACGCCGAGACCTTGTCGAGGTGGAAGTAGAACCAGCGCGGCAGGTAGATCATCTCCGGCGGGATGGCCGGCACGGCGTCCCAGTCGATCAGCCCGAGCGCGGCGAGATAAAAGTTACTGAAACTGTTGCACGCCTCGGCGCCGCCATGCGAGCGGATCGCTTCCGCCGCGCGCTGCATGTGCGGCTCGCTCGGGCTG
This sequence comes from Phycisphaerales bacterium, assembly GCA_020852515.1. NCBI lineage: Bacteria > Pseudomonadati > Planctomycetota > Phycisphaerae > Phycisphaerales > Phycisphaerales bacterium. The sequence continues at coordinate 228,420 of JADZAS010000030.1, read as the reverse complement.
TCTCCATCGAGCAGCAGGCACACATACGCCTTGACCGTGGCGCTCACATCCACGCCGCTGCCGGGGTACTGGCCCCACGCCCCGTCACTGCGCTGGAGGCGGCGGAGATAGGTCATGATCTTCGGCAGGCGCGGATCGTCTTCCTGGCGGAGGATCCACTTCATGAGCGTGTATTCGCTGTTGAGGATCGAATCGCCTTCCAGTTCAGCGCACCAGTGGCCATCGGGTTTCTGCAGCGAGAGCAGCGCGGCGGCAGCACGCTCGACCGCCAGTTTCGCGGCGTCGAGGGCGGCGTCGGATGGCCGCTGCTGCGGCCGTGTTTCGGCTTGGAGGCTGGCCAGTGTGGTCACGATCTCTCCTGCTTCCGCGATCAGCACAAGGGCGGGCCAGAAGTTTAGCGCCACCGCCCGGCGCGGTTGCTGGGGTCGATGCCGCGCATCTCGCTGTCGCCGGTCCGGAAACGAAGAAGGCCCGCGCTCGGTGGGAGCGCGGGCCAGCAAAAGGAGTGTTGAACGGGCAGGTCAGCTGTTGTCATCCTTGACTTCGTACTCGGCGTCGATGACATCTTCACCCTTGTCGCTCTGGCCGCCGCCTTGCCCGCCGGGCGCAGCGCCGCCGGGGGCCGCCTTGGACTGCGATTCGTACACGGCCTTGCCGAGTTCCATGGAGACGCGCTCGAGTTCCTTGAGCGCGGCTTCGATGGCGTTCTTGTCGTCTTCCTTGAGTTTGCTCTCGACGTTGCTCAGAGCCGACTCGATCTGGCCGCGCACGTCGCCCGAGACCTTGTCGCCGTGCTCGGTGAGGTGCTTGCGGGTCTGGTAGACGATGTTCTCCGCGCGGTTCTTGAGATCGACGAGTTCGCGCTGCGCCTTGTCCTCGGCCGCGTGGGCCTCGGCGTCGCGGCGCATCTTCTCGACCTCGTCCTTGCTCAGGCCGCTGGATCCCTTGACCTCGACCTGCTGGCGCTTGCCGGTGGCCTTGTCGGTCGCAGAGACGTTGAGGATGCCGTTGGCGTCGATGGCGAACTCGACTTCGATCTGCGGCATGCCGCGCGGCGCCGGGGCGATGTCCGCCAGGTCGAAGCGCGCCAGCGTCCGGTTGTCGCGGGCGAATTCGCGCTCGCCCTGCAGGACGTGGATGGTCACGCTCGTCTGGTTGTCGGCCGCAGTGGAGAAGATCTCCTTGCGCGACGTGGGAATGGTCGTGTTCTTCTCGATGAGGCGCGTCATGACGCCGCCGAGCGTTTCGACGCCCAGCGAAAGCGGCGTGACGTCGAGCAGGAGCACGTCCTTGACGTCGCCCTGAAGCACGCCGCCCTGGATGGCCGCGCCGACTGCCACGACTTCGTCGGGGTTGATCGACTTGTCGAGTTCCTGCGTCTGGAAGATCTGCTTGGCCATCTCCTGCACGCGGGGCATGCGCGTCGAGCCGCCGACGAGGACAACCTCGCCGATGTCGCTCGGGTTGACGCGGGCGTCCTTGAGCGCCTGCTCGCACGGGCCCTTGAGCCGGGCGAACAGCGGTTCGCAGAGCGACTCAAACTTGGCGCGCGTCACGGTGACGAGCAGGTGCTTGGGGCCGTTCTGGTCCGCCGTGATGAACGGCAGGTTGATGTTGGTCTCCATGGTGCTGGAGAGTTCGCACTTGGCCTTTTCGCACCCTTCCTTGAGGCGCTGCAGGGCCATCGGATCCTTGCGGATGTCGATGCCTTCCTTCTTGCGGAACTCTTCGGCCACGAAGTCGATGAGGTACTGGTCGAAGTCGTCGCCGCCGAGGTGCGTGTCGCCGTTGGTGCTGAGCACTTCGAACACGCCGTCGCCGATGTCGAGAATGGAGATATCGAACGTGCCGCCGCCGAGGTCAAAGACGGCGATCTTGGCGTTCTTCTTCTTCTCGAGACCGTACGCGAGCGCTGCTGCGGTCGGCTCGTTGATGATGCGCTCGACCTTGAGGCCGGCGATCTCGCCGGCGTCCTTGGTCGCCTGGCGCTGGCTGTCGTTGAAGTAGGCGGGCACGGTGATGACCGCGCGATCGACCTTCTCGCCGAGGTAGTCTTCGGCGGTCTTCTTGAGATCCTGGAGGATCATGGCCGAGACTTCGGGCGGGGTGAAGGTCTTGTCGCGGACCTTGACCTTGACGAGTTCATCGCCGCCGCCGAACACTTCGTAGGGCACCATCTTCTCTTCATTGTGCACTTCGTTGTGCCGGCGGCCCATGAAGCGCTTGATCGAGTAGATGGTGTTTTTGGGGTTGGTGACCTGCTGGTGCTTGGCAGGCTGGCCGACGAGGCGCTCGCCCTTGTCGGTGAACGCGACGATTGACGGCGTAATGCGGTTGCCCGAAGAGTTGATGAGAACCTTCGGCTGGCCGCCTTCCATGACGGCGACCACCGAGTTGGTCGTGCCGAGGTCGATGCCGATGATTTTTGACATGACGGAGTTCCTTCCGGGTGACTTTTCAAACTGTACGAGCGGTCCGGCGGCGCGGGCCGAGGGAATCCGCTTGGGGGCAAACCGCAACCGCGATGCCACGGCTGAGCCCGCGTGAGGAGCCGCCATCGGCCCTGGCGGGGTCAAGAACGCCGAAATGCGGCACACGATCACGGCAGCGTCTGCCAGAATGGCGGTTGACCCCCGGTTTGGGGCCGGGCGTGCCCTGCTTCGCCCCGGCGACGGGCTGGAACCGATAAGAATCCCCGCATCGGCCTCAGACTCACGGGCGGGCGTGCCGATGTTCGTAGAATCCTCCGCCCAGTCACCTTTACTTGCCGCCAGCGCGGCGTGGACGCCCAGACATGCTTCGATCCGATCAGGCGCACATCCGCCCGTTCCGCGTCATTCCCTCCTTGCCCGAAGCCCTCCAGCCGCTGCTGGACATCGCGCGCAACCTCTGGTGGACGTGGAATCCCGAGGCCATTGCGCTGTTCGTGCGCCTCGACCCCGAGCAGTGGCACATCCACGGGCACAACCCCGTCAAACTCCTCGGCCACGTCAGCCAGGATCGCCTCGAACAGGCGTCGCGCGATGAGAGCTTTCTGCACGAGATCTACCGCGTCTACAGCCAGCTCGATCAGCACGTCTCGTCGCACGGCTGGTTCTCCAATGCGCATGCCGACGTGCGCGATGCGAAGATCGCTTACTTCTCAGCCGAGTTCGGCCTGACCGAGTGCTTCCAGATCTACTCGGGCGGCCTGGGCATCCTCGCGGGCGACCATCTCAAGTCCGCCAGCGAACTGGGCATCCCGCTGGTCGGCGTCGGCCTGCTCTACCAGCACGGCTACTTCATGCAGTACCTCAACGCCGACGGCTGGCAGCAGGAGACGTATCCCGATCTCGATTTCGCCAACCAGCCCATCAATCGCGTGCGCGACACCAACGGCGACTGGGTGAAGATCACCGTGCGTCTGCCCGAGCGCGATGTGCGGGTGGCGGTGTGGAAATGCCAGGTCGGCCGCGTGCCGCTCTACCTGCTTGACACGAATCTTCCCGAGAACCGGACCGACGATCGGCAGATCACGCGCAACCTCTACGGCGGCGACGTGGAGATGCGCATCCAGCAGGAGATCATCCTGGGCATCGGCGGCATCCGCGCGCTGGCGGCGATCGGCATCGAACCCACCGTGTGCCACATCAACGAAGGCCACGCCGCGTTCCTCGCCCTCGAGCGCATCCGCCGGCTCATCGAGAGCACCGACATGAGCTTTGTCGAGGCTGCGGCGATGCAGTCGGCCGGCCACATCTTCACGACGCACACGCCCGTGCCCGCCGGCATCGACCGGTTCCACTCCTCGCTCATGCAGCGCTACTTCGGCGAGTACGTCGCGGGGCTGAAGCTCGACATGGAGGGCCTGCAGGCGCTGGGACGCGAGAACGTCTTCGACCGCAACGAGTACTTCTCGATGGCGGTGCTGGCGATCCGCACGTCGAACTACTGCAACGCGGTCTCCAAACTGCACGGCGAAGTCAGCCGGAGAATGTGGCGCAACGTCTGGCCTGCCGTACCCGAAGAGGAAGTGCCCATCGTGCACGTGACCAACGGCGTGCACTCGCGCTCGTGGCTGTCGCGCAACATGGCCGAATTGTTCAACCGCTACCTCGGCTACCGCTGGCAGAACGATCCGGCAGACTTCACGGTCTGGAGCCGCATCAACGACATCCCCGACGAAGAACTCTGGGCCATCCACAACCAGCGGCGCAGCAAGCTCGTCACCTGGGCCCGCGCCCGCGTGCGCGAGCAGTGCGAAGCGTACGGCCGGAGCATGCAGGAAACGGATCGAGCCGTGGCGGCGCTTGACCCCAATGCGCTGACGATCGGCTTTGCGCGGCGCTTTGCGACCTACAAGCGGGCCACGCTGCTCATGCGCGATCCGCAGCGTCTCAGCCGCCTGCTCGCCGACGCCAATCGGCCGATTCAGTTTCTCATCGCCGGCAAGGCGCATCCGGCCGACTCAGCGGGCAAAGAATTCATCCGCGAACTCGCGCGCTTCTCGCAGGGTTCGAGCGACCAGAGCGCGCGAATCGTGTTCCTCGAGAACTACGACATGAACGTGGCGCGCTACCTCGTCACGGGCTGCGACGTCTGGCTCAACACGCCGCGCCGAGGTCTCGAGGCATCGGGCACGAGCGGCATGAAGGCGGCGGTCAACGGCGTGGTCAACTGCTCCATTCTCGACGGCTGGTGGGACGAGGGCTATGAGCCGCAGGCGGGCTTCGCCATCGGCCGGCGCGAACGCTACGTGAGCGACGAGCAGGCCGACGCGATCGAGTCGGCGAGCCTGTACGATCTCTTTGAGGGGCACATCCTGCCCGAGTTCTACGATCGCGATTCGGCGGGCGTGCCGCGCCGCTGGGTGGCGCGGATGAAGCGGTGCATCCAGTCGCTGGCGCCGATGTTCAACACCAATCGCATGGTGCACGAGTACGCCGATCTGTTTTACGTGAGCAGTCACCTGCGCACCAAGCGCCTTGCCGCCGACAACATGGCCGGCGCTCGCGGGCTGGCGGCGCAGATCGAGCGCTACCGCCGGCTCTGGCAGCGCATCCGCATCGAATCGGTCGTCGCCGACACGCACCGCCCGCTGCCGGTCCGCGCGCCGATGCCCGTCGAGGTGATCGTGCGCCTCGATGAATTCGCTCCGCAGGAAGTGTGCGTGCAGATCTACACCGGCTCGGTCGCAGCCAGCGGCGATCTCGTCAACGGCGTGGCGGAAAACATGACCCACGCGGCCGACCTCGGCGACGGACGACACCGCTACACCGGCGAGATCGTGGCCCAGCAGTCGGGCCGGCGCGGCCTGGCCGTGCGCGTCATCCCGGCCGACGACCGCCTGCACACGCCCTTCATCCCCGGCCTGATCACCTGGGATGCGCAAGGCGCGACGACCAGCAGCGAGAGCGCCCCGCGCGCCGCGCAGGTCGCCGCGCATTGAGCCGCCGGCGACTTACGCCACTTGCACCGCGGGTGCCGTGGTCTGGAGGGAGGCTCTGCGACCGAAGGCCACGTCGATGCGCGGGTGAATGAACAGGCTGACTTGATTGTCAATGGCGCGCCGCGTGGCCTGCGCTCCCAGAGCGTCGCTTAGACCACGGCACCCTGGCGCTTGCGCCTTCGCCGCCCCGTTCGCTCAGTTCAGGCTCACCGGCATGAGCACGTAGGTGAAGTCGTTGCCCGCGCGGATCATGCCGGGCTTGGTCGGGGCCTTGAGTTCGAACACGATCTGGTCCGCGTGAATCACCTTGAGCGCATCGGTGATGAACGTCGGGTTGAAGCCTACTTCCACGTCGTCGCCTTCGTACTTGGCCAGCGGCACCTTGATCTCCGCTTCGCCCATCTCGGGCGCGCGGCTCGAAATCGTCAACCCGCCCTCGCGGAACGACAGCCGCACGCCCTTTGATTCTTCGTTGGTCAGCAGCGCCGCCCGGCGCACGGCCGAGGCGAGCGTGTCGAGTTCGAACGTCACCTTCTTGTCGAGGTCCTTGGGAATGACGTCTTCGTAGGGCGGGAAGGAGCCCTCCACGAGATTCGTCGCCAGCATGGCCTCGCGACCGTCCTGCCCGACGATGAAAATCGCCTGGCTGTCGGTGATGTAGGCGCTGACCTTGTCTTCCGGGCTGCCGGTGAGTTTCATGAGGTGGTTGAGCGCTTTGCTGGGGATGATGCACTGGCTCTCGTTCTTGTCGCCGATGCTCGAGCACGTGCCGCGCGCCACCGCCAGGCGCCGGCCGTCGGTCGCGACGAACTCGACCTTCTTGGCCTTGCGCTTCATGAGCACGCCGTTGATCGCGTAGCGCGAGTTCTCGCGGGCGGTGGCGAAGCGCGTGCGCTCAATGAGCGTGGTGATCTGTCCGGCGTCGATGGTGAAGTCCGGCTTGCCGATGTCGGCCGTCTCGGGCAGCGGCGGAAAGTCGCCCACGGGATAGCCGAACACCTTGAAGCGCGAATCCTGCCCGCGGATGCTCGCCACGTCGTCCTTGACCTCGATGGTCAGCGTCGGATCGACCGACTCGCGACAGATCTGGCTGAACTTGTCGGCGGGGATGAGCGCCTCGCCGTCTTCGTGGATGTCCACCTTCTCGGTGGAGAGGCGCAGGGCGGCCTCGAGGTCGGTTGCGGCGAGGGTGAGCGCCCCGTCGCCGGCGGAGAGTTTGATGCACGTGAGCACGGGCTTGGGCGTCCGCAGCGCCACCGCCGCAGTCACGATGTTGAGAGCCTCAACCAGAGCCGCCCGATCGCAGATCACCTTCATGGACATCCTCCCGTTTGTGTCTGGCCGTAGTCTATGCCGCGAGTTGGGCGGGGCAGGGGCGAAGGCGGCGAGGAGTCACGCCGCGCCGGGGCAGCGGCGATGAGGGATTCCGCCTTGTTTCGTCAAATCTCTGGCGGTTTCGAGTGATCCTGAGGTATACTGAACCAGAGACGGGCCGCACACCCGCCGCAGGACCGGGGACTCCGCCGGAGACCCCGATGACAACCCACTGCCGAGGAGGCCTGTGATGAACACGAGGACTCTGTTCATGTACGCGCTGGCGTTGCCGGCGACGGTTGTGCTGTCTGTGACTGCGAACACTTCGGCACAGGATGAGGGCGCGCTCGTCGGCTGGGGCCAGCAGGTGCTGCTGCCACAATCTGAGCTGACGGGAATCGAGCACATTGCCTCGGGAGGCTGGCACACCCTGGCGCTGCGCAGCGATGGTCGCGCCATCGCGTGGGGCGCCAACGGCGGCGGGCAATCGCTCGTGCCCGCGCACGCGCGGCGGTTCGTTCAACTGGCAGGCGGCGTGCGCCACAGCCTCGCGCTGGATGAGGATGGGATGATCCTGGCGTGGGGCGAGAACGCCGACGGCCAGTGCGATGTGCCGCCGCCGAACACAGACTTCATCGCGGTGGACGGTGGCGGAGGCACCTTCGACTATCACGGCCACAGCCTCGGCCTCAAGCGCGACCATTCCATCGTCGCCTGGGGATACAACGCCGATGGCCAGTGCGATGTGCCCGACCCCAACGAAGGCTTCATCGCAATTTCCGCCGGCGGCGGGCACAGCCTCGGCCTGCGCTCTGACGGATCGATCGCTGCGTGGGGACGCAATGATGACGGGCAGTGCAACGTGCCCGAACCCAACAGCGGCTACGTCGCCATCGCCGCCGGTGTGCGCCACAGCCTTGCCCTGAGAGCCGACGGCTCGATTGTCGCCTGGGGCGATCACTCCTGGAGTGTCCTTAGCACACCGCCGCCGAGCGGTCGGTTCGGCGCGATTGCAGCCGGCAGTTCCATGAGTATGGGCCTGAGAGAGGACGGTAGCGTGGTCGTGTGGGGTGCCGTGAGCCCGAGTGTGCACGAGGTTCCCGTTCCGAACGCGGGTTTCGTCGCCATCTCAGCGACCCGGTCGAGTTGCATCGGCCTCAAGTCCGATGGCTCCGTGGTGTGCTGGGGCATCCGGCGCGAGGGCGAGACGAATCTGAGTCCGGACAACTCCGGCTTCGTCGCCGTCTCCGCTCGCGATCAGCGCGAATTGGCGCTTCGCGTGACCGGCTCGATCGAAACCTGGAACCACACGCAACCCGCGCCGTCTCCGAACTCCGGCTATGTGGGCATCGCCGCGGGACTGCGCCACAGTCTGGCGCTGCGCGGCGACGGCACGACCGCCGCCTGGGGATCGGACAACACCTATGGCCAGACGACGCCGCCCGACCCGAACGCGAACTTCATCTCCATCGCGGCAGGCCGCTACCACAATCTCGGCCTGCGGCGCGACGGCACGCTTCAGGCGTGGGGCACCTACGGCTATGGCCTGCGCCAGATTCCCGAACCGAATCGCGACTTCACCGCCATCGACGCCGCGGGCAATCACAGCCTGGCTCTGCGCTCCGACGGCTCCATCGCCGCGTGGGGCGAAAATCGATTTGGCGAGACCAGCGTGCCGCCGCCCAACACCGGCTTCATTGCGATGTCGAGCAGCGATTACCACTGCCTCGGACTCAAGTCGGACGGCTCGATCGTGGCGTGGGGACTCAACGACGTGGGTCAGTGCGATGTGCCCGAACCCAATACCGGATTCGCGGCTGTTGCCGCCGGGGGTAGATTCAACGACGGGCATTATTTCAGCGCCGGACTCAAACGAGACGGCACGATCATTGTGTGGGGTTCCGACTTCTACCATGTTAGGAGCGTGCCCCCGCCCGACACACGTTACACCGGGCTCGCGGCGGGTGACTTCGTTCTCTACGCCATCCTCGGCCAGGCCCAGCACTGCCTGAGTCTCTCGGTGGAGAACCTCGTGGGCGGACAGGACGCCACCGTGCGGATCGCGCGCGGCACTCCGGGACAGCGCTGCATCACCGTCTACGGCTTCGCGCCCGGAGAGACGAACATCAACAGCGAACTCACTCTATTCTGCGCGCGATTCGGCATCCAGGGCGTGAATGTCAATCGCATCATCGGCGGGACGGAGCAACACTTCGACGCCCGCGGAGAGGTGGCCTTCAGCATCCCCGTGCCCCAAGGCCTGTCCGGCCGCCGGCTGCTCCTCCAGGCCGCGCAGCAGCAAACCTGCCCGGCAGAGTGCATTTCCAACTTGGTCGATGAGACGGTGCGATAACAGGCCAGTCGCTCAATTCCCCGTCAACTTCAACCGGATAAATCGCGGCCTTCCCAGGTCGGCGATCCAGAACGCATCCTCGAAATCCCACGAGTTCACGCTGTAGGAAATCAGCAGTTCGCCTGGCTTGCTCAGGTGCGGATGCGCGCTGGCGTTGTACGCGTAGATGTCCGGGTCCTGGTCCGTCTCGGGGCAGTGGTAGATCTCGATCATCGAGCCCCAAGGCCCCGTCGGGCTGTCGCCGATGCGGATGGCCACCTCGGGCGCGATCGTGTCCTTCTGGAACACCATGATGTACTTGCCGCTGGGCATCGGGGTCACGCTGTAGACGCCCGAAATGCGGCCGGTCATCGGGGCGCTGTTCGTGATGCCCTCGACCCACGCGCTGCCATCCCAGTAGCGCCAGGCGCTGATGTCGGCGAACTGCTCGGGCAGCACGCGCGCCACGATTGCCTTCTTCACGAACGGATCTTCGCGGGCGCCGTAGATGTAGATGTATCCATCCGGGTGCGGCGCTCCGGCGGCCTGGGTGTTGGACATGATGCACGACGGGAACTGGTACGGCCCGATGTCGCCGTTGGGCGGCGCGTACAGCGGCACCTTGCGCTGCACCTGATCCTCAAAGGGCGGCCGGCTGTCCTTGGGGATCGTGATCATCGTGATGCCCTGGTTGCTCGGCCAGCCGCCGCCCGGCGGCGGACGCAGGTGGATGCCGAAAACGTGCACCCAGTCGCCCAGCGCGAGGCCATCCATCAGCCAGAAGTAATCGCCCGGCTGGGCGTCGGGTGTGGTCGGAATGAACGCTGAGCGCGGATGGCCATTGCCGTCGTTGCGGACGTAGATGAAATCCGACCTGGCGGGATCGGGTTCGAGTCCATCGACATAGAGCATCGAGTTGTTGATGAACTCGTTGCCGGGCAGGCGCCGGCCGTCGGGCCCGACGTCGCCGATGATCGAATCGCCGAACGTGAAGAGTGTGCGCGGCTGCGGATCGAGCCCGGGCGCCTCGATGCCGTTGAGCGGGATCGAGATGCAGCCATCTGCGGCGTTCCAGCCGTGGTCGCGGTCGAGCAGTTGAATCCAGCCGGCGTCGCGCATCACGCGGAACGGCGGGCTTTGCGCCACACAGTTGCCGCTTGTTGCGAGCGCGGCGGAGAGTGCGAAGGCGGACGTGATCGAACGATGGATGCAGTCATAGCCCACAGGAAGACTCCTCTCGGCGATATGTACCCGCCGAGGTGCAGCGCGGTTCCATGACATATCCGGGGAATCGACCTCGAACTGGCGCGAAAATGGAGAAAGCCCGTGGATTCTACAGCCGCGGCCGCGACATCTCCGGATGCCCGGCAATGGCAAAGCGGAGCGGCCAGAGCGCTGCCTCGCCCGCGTAGGCCACACCGATGCGCGGCCCGGTGGCGACGGCCGCATCGCGCACCGGGCGGCCGGCTGCCAGATGCAGGTGCGCATCGTTGACCGCCCGGCCGTCGAAGGTGCGGTCGATCTTGAGCGCCTTGCAGAGTCTGCCCGGGCCGCCGGCGAGATCGGCGGGGCGCGGCGGTCCCTTGAGGCCGCGATTCGCCTGCGCGAGTTCGACTCCTTCGACGATTTCCGCGGCGCGGATGAGAGCCGCGCCGCCCGTGTCCGTCTCGCCGGCCACGACGTTGAGGCAGAAGTGCATGCCGTAGATGAAGTACACATACCAGTGCCCGCCGGGCAGATAGAGCGACTCATTGCGCACCGTGCGGCGGCCGTTCCACGCGTGGCTGGCGCGATCGGGCCCGCCGAGGTAGGCTTCGGTCTCGACGATGCGCGCAACGATGCGCGTGCCGTCTTCGAAGATGCGCACGATGAAACGGCCGAGCAGATCGCGCGCCACGACCGTCGCCTGCCGCCGGGCGAAGTCGGCGCGGAGCAGTTGGTGCTGCCGCGGCATGGCTCAGCGGGCCGGTCGAGCCGTTTCGAGGAGGACTTCGATGGTCGCCTCGCGGCCGTCGCGATTGATGGTGAGTTCGATGCGATCGCCGACATCATGGCGGTCGATGATGGCCTCGAGCGCGCGCCGGTTGGGCGTGGCCGTGCCGTCGATGGCGAGAATGATGTCGCCCGGATCCAGCCGCCCCTGCACGATCCGCGCCGGCTGCAGCCCGGCCTTGTCGGCCGGCGATTCGGGCAGTACGGTGACGATCATCACTCCCTCGATGCCCAGGCGCGCCGAAACGTATTCATCGAGATAGACGCCGAGGTAAGGCTTGATCTCCCGGCCGTGCGCGATGAGTTGAGGCACGACTTCGTTGATGACATCCACAGGCGTGGCAAAGCCGATGCCCAGGTTGGTGCGCGTCGGGCTGAAGATGGCGGTGTTGACGCCGATGAGCCGGCCCGCCGAATCGAGCAGCGGCCCGCCGGAGTTGCCGGGGTTGATGGCGGCGTCGGTCTGGATCATGTCTTGGAGCTCGCGGCCGTTCTCGCCGGGAATCTCGCGGTGCAGAGCGCTGATGATGCCCGTCGTCAGCGTCTGGTCGAGGCCGAACGGGTTGCCGATGGCGAAGACCGTCTGCCCGACCTGCAGGTTGGCCGACTCGCCGATGGGAATAGGCCGCAGCGACGACGCCGGCGCCGACATCTGCAATACGGCCAGGTCGTAGCGCTCTGACCATCCCACGAGGTCGGCCTGCCAGGACGTCTGGTCGGGGAGGGTCACGATGAGCTGATCGGCGCCGGCCACGACGTGGAGGTTGGTCAGCACGTGGCCGAGGTCATCCCAGATCACCCCCGAGCCGCTGCCGGCCGGGACCGACATCACGTCGCGCGTGATGCGGTCGCGGGCGAGCTGGGCGTTAGTGATGAACACGACCGAGGGCGAAGCGGCGTTGAAGATGTCGATGGTGGTCTTTTCGGCGTCGGCGAGGTCGCCGCGCGGCGTGATCTCGCGCGGTCTGGCGTTCATCGCGCGGATGGTCGGCCACACCTTGTCGATGGCGATGTAGCCGGCCATAACAAAGAGCATCACCGCCAGCAGGCCGTTGGACACGCCGCTCCGCTTGTTCTCTGCCACTGCTGGTCCTCTCTGGCCGCCGGGCGCCGCCGGGAGCATCTGATTATTCGCGGCCGGGCCGCGGCGGTTTCCCATTCACCCGCTGGAGTTCACCGGCTGCGCGGCCGGTGCGAGGTTCGGCGCGGCCGGTGCGGCTCATCGGCTTCATATGGCTCGGCGTGCAGCCGCTGCCCCAGCCGCTCGCAAAGCTCGCGAGGGCAGCCGATGTCGCCGATGACAATCTCGCCGATCCAGGACTGGGCGTCAAGTTCGAGAAAGCCCGATTTCACGCCCACCAGCGCGACCGTCACATCCGCCTGCACGCACGCCGCGGCGGCGCAGCCGCTCTGCGCGTCCAGCCCGCTGGGCACGTCGATGCTCAGCACCGGCGCGGGCGAATCATTTATCCAATCGATGAGCCGATCGAGCGGCGGACGCGGCGCCGAGCGGGCTCCCGTGCCCAGCAGGGCATCGACGATCAGATCGGGCGCGGCAACCGAGGCGGTGAACTGGTCCACGGCATCGCTGGTCGCCGCATGGGTCATCGGCAGTTCCATGCGCTCGCAGACGCGCAGGTTCATCGCCGCTTCTTCGGAAAGTTTCGTCGCGGCGCGATCGAAGGCGAGCAGGATCTCGGCACTTACGTGTTCATTGTGCAGGTGTCGCGCCAGGGCCAGCCCGTCGCCCCCGTTGTTGCCCGGGCCGCAACAGATGAGCACGCGCCGCCCGGCCGCAGGCGGAGGCAGCAGCCGCATCACCTCGACGGCTACGCTCCGAGCCGCGTTCTCCATGAGCACCGCGCCCGTCAGGCCGTAGTGCTCCACGGCGAGGCGGTCGAGTTGGCGAATAGCCTCGACGGTGAAGAGGTAGAGCTCTTCGTGCGGCTGGTCGCGCGAACCCTGGCTGTCGCTCTCTGATCGAGACGGGCTCATACGATGATGATAACGTCAGGATTCCCGCCGAACTGTCCCGAGCAAAGCAGCCCATGCCCTCGAACGCCGTCACGATCACCCTTGGCTGGATTCTGGCGATCGCGTGCATGGGGCTGGCGGCTTACTGGTCGATGGCGATGTGGATCATCCACCTGGCCAACACAGCCATGCCGCGCGTGCGGGCGGGTCTGAAGGCGAGCGTGCCCGAAGGCGGCTGGCCGCTGGTGAGCGTGGTCATCCCGGCGCACAACGAAGAGCAGTTCATCGAGCACGCGCTGCAGACCTTGCGCGCGAGCCGGTATCCAGCGCTGGAAATCATCATCGCCGCCGACCGGTGCACGGACGGCACTGCGGCGATCGTCAAGCGCCACACTCAGGAGTCGGCCGGCGCGGTGCGGTTGGTGGAAATCAGCCAGTGTCCGGCGGGCTGGTCGGGCAAGTGCCACGCCTCGTGGACGGGCGCCAAGGCGGCGCGCGGGCAGTGGCTGCTCTTCGCCGATGCGGATACGACGTTCCATCCGGACCTCATTCGCGCGGCGATGGGCGTCGCCACCGAGCATCGCCTCGACTTCCTCAGCCTGCTCGGAACCCTGACCTGCTCGCGCGACTTCGAACTCACGCACCAGCCCGTCGCGGCGATGTCGCTCATGAAGATGTTTCCGATCCACCGGGCCAATCGCAACGACCGCCCCGGCAGGCGGCCGTTCGCCAACGGACAGTTCATGCTCTTTCGCGCCTCGGTCTACGAGTCGATCGGCACGCACGAACACATTCGCGACGCCATTCTCGAGGACCTGCGCTTTGCTCGCCGGCTGGACTTCAAGGGGCATCGAATGGGGCTGGTGCTGGCGGAGGAACTCTTCACCGTGCGCATGTACGAGACGCCCGAGGAGTTCGAGCGCGGGTGGACGCGCATCTTCGTCGAGGCGGCCAATCGCAACGCGGCCCGGCTGCAGGGGCACGTCTGGCGGCTGCGGACCCTGGCGGCGGGTCCGGTGGTTCAGGCGGCGGCACTCGGGCTGGGTATGGCGCTGATGCGCAGCAACCCGCCGCTCGCGTGGAGCCTGGTGGGGCTTTCGCTGGCTGCGGCGGCAGTACAGGTGGCGGCGCTGGTCAGGGCGTATGGCATGCAGGGCGCGCCGCGGATGAGCATCTGGCGCTTCCCGCTGGGGTGCATGCACGTGGCGCGGATCTTCGCCGACGCCGCGGCCGACCTGAGAAAAGGCCGCACCATCGAATGGGCGTCGCTGACCTACCGCATCGAAGACCAGCCCGAGTAAAAAAAAGTACTGGGCGCCTTTTTGGTGAGCCGCTTGGTACTGCGGCGGCCTGCGCGCGGATTAACTCACCGGTCGAACAGGCGCATCACGGATGCCGGGAGGATGCGGCGGCGGATGACCTTCCACGGCCGACGCCAGCCCATCTCGCGATAGAGCGCCGCGTACCGGCTCCACATCTGCTCACCCACGAGTTCCATGCCGTGGCGCACCGAGAGGCGCAGCGCGTGGTTGAGGAGCCAGTCCGTCTGTCGGCGCAGGCGATCATCGGCGCCGGGCACATCGCGGTGCTTCTGCACGAGACGCAGATGATCGCTGAGCCATCGCTCCATGTTCGCAGCGCCCGTCAGGTTGCGCCGCTGGGCGGTTTCGAAGAGGCGCACCGTCAAAAGCGGATCCGCCGAAACGAGCAGCGGCCCGTGTTCGAGGGCCCGGCAGGCGAAGTCGCGGTCCTCGCCGACCTGGAATTCGCGATCGAAGCGCACGCCTGCTTCGAGCACGCGGCGGGCCACGCACAGGCCCGATGCGCCAAAGAACGCGACCGGTTCAAAGACGATGGCGCGATCGGTCATCGGGGCGTTGGTCCACGGGGAATGGGGCGCGTTGCACCGGGCCGCCTTGTGCGTCCCGGGATAGATCTCCATTCGCGCCGCGACCAGCAGCGCCGCCTCCGGGCAGGCCGCGAAGCGTTCGTGCACGACCGAACCGGAATGTGCAAACCACGTGTCATCGGCGTCGAGAAAGACAACCTGCCTGCCGACGTCGAGTTGCAGCGCTTGCTCGATGCCGCGATTGCGCGCGGCGGAGACGCCGGCGTTGGGCTGGTCGATCAGGATCACGCGCCCCGGGTCGGGCAACTCGGCGCGGCACTGCTCGATGCAATCGCGCGTCGCGTCGGTCGAGCCGTCGTTGACGACGATGATGGTCTTGATGCACGCATCGGCCAGCAGGCAGCCGATGGCGTTGGCCACGAACTCCTGCGCGTTGTAGGCCGGCACCACGGCGAGCAGCGCCCCGTCGGGGTGCGCCGTGATCGTCGGAGACTCGGCATGTTCAATGTTGGGCATGGACGGTGGGCCGGCGGGAGCCGATGAGGCGAAGGTGCTCCCATCTATAATGACATCCATGTCGCACGCGGGCCAGTGGGAAAGCGAGCCGTTTTTCATCGTCGGCACCGGCCGCAGCGGGACGACGCTGCTGCAGGCGATGCTCACGAGCCATTCGCGGCTGGGAATCCCGCCCGAGACCAAGTTTTTCCAGCGGCACGACCCGGCCCAGTTCGGCGGCGACCCGCTGCCCGCCGACCGCTTCGACGCCTGGCTGGGCGACTATTTCGCCTCGCAGGACTGGCTGGACCTGGGCCTGGAGCGGGCCGAAGTCGAGTCGACGATGCGCGCGGGCGATCGCAGCGCGCGGGCGCTGTTTCTGAGCATCCTCAGCGCATGGCGATCGCGAAGCGGCAAAGCGCGCATCGGCGAGAAGAGCCCGCTGCACTGCAGGTGCGTGCGGCGCATTCTCGAGGTGTTTCCGCAGGGCAAGATCATCCACATCTACCGCGACCCGCGCGATGTGGTCGCCTCCATGCGCGGCATGGAATGGACCACCGGATCCGTGCGCGACCAGGCGCGCAACTGGCGCAAGATCCTCGATGAGCATCTGCGGCTCAGTGCTGAACTGCCCGCCGCGTCATACACCGGCGTGCGATTCGAGACGCTGGTCGAGCAGCCGGAGGAGCAGTTGCGGCGCGTGTGCGCGTTTCTCGGCGAATCGTTTGAGCCCGAGATGCTGCGCTTCCACGAGCGCGGCTCGAGGGGGTTCCACGAGCGCGAGGCGGCGTGGAAAGGCGGCACGCAGCAGCCGCTCAGCGGCGCCTCGATCGGGCGATACCGCGGGCAACTTTCGCCGCGGCAGATCGCGCTGGTCGAGCGCCTCGCCGGGCCGATGATGGTGAGACTCGGCTACCAGCCGGTGTCGGGCTGGCGGCGGCATCATCCGCTCTGGATGACGGTGGATGCGGCGAGCCACGCGGTGCGCAAGACGCGGCGGAATCTGGGAGGGTGAAGCGATTCGTCGCGAAACCGCAAGCGGCGGCGCGCTGCGCTTACCAGTCGCTGCGCTTTTCGTAGCCGAAGCGCACGAGGGCGTCGCCGGCAATCGATTTGAATTTCTCTTTGAGCGCCGGCGTGAAGTGGTTCACCCAGTCGCCGGCAATGCCCTTGCGGTTGAATGACTGGTCATCGGCCTGGCCGGGCGCACGGCCGGTGGCGCGCTGGAATGAATGGCGCTGCACGATCCGGCGCAACTGCGCTGTGGAGAGGTTCACTTCGAAGTGGTCGCAGATGCCCTGGAAACCTTCGAGCGGGTCGCGCAGCAGGTCTTCGTAGCGCATGACAAGCCCCCACTTGACATCCCGACCAGCGAGCCAGCCGTCGATCCACTGCACGCGATCGGCGAGTTTTTCATCCATCCACCGCGATATGCCTTCCTCCACGTCCAGGCCGCGATACGCCGCGGCTGACTCGTGCCCGTACACGCCGCGCAGGAAGAAATAGCCGCTCACTGCCGCATCGCGCAGGTCGCGGAAGAGAATGACGTAGGGTCGCTGCAGCCCGTTGAGCAGCGCGAGGTGCTCGGGCGTCGGCCGGCTGTGCAGTTTGGTGACCGTGTAGCCCACCGGCGGCTGCCGGAGCGACTCGGGCCGCAGCGTGTGGTCGGTTTCGGTGATGTACGGCGGGGCCCACTCGCGGTAACCCGGGATGGATGCAACCATGCGGGCCAGCCAGGTGCTGCCGGACTTGGGCATGGCGGTGATGAAGAGGTTGCGGTGGGGGTGGTCGTGCACGACGGCGCCGACAAGGCCCTGCAGCCGCCGCAGCGGCTTGCCGCGGTACCAGGGCTGGCGGTCGGGAATCGCGTGTCCGGACACTGCGGGATCCTGGTTCACATCTTCGGTGGCCTGCATGCGCTTTCAGGATAGCGCGGCGCGGCGGCGCGGCACTTCGGCAAAGCCGCCCTAGCCATCCAGCGTAACCGCGCCGGGGTGGTGGCGGATGATCGGCTCGCCCTGGTCCCGCCAGACAATGACGACCACGTCGATGCGCAGCCGCCGGTCGAGCCAGCGCCGCTTTCGCGCGATCATCTGAGCGAGCCGGATCAGCCGGCGGCGCTTGTCGCGGTTGATGGCGAGTTCGCCTCGATAGACATCGCCCGTGCGCGTCTTGACCTCGACGAATACGACCGTGCGGTCGGCCGCTTCGCAGATGAGATCGATCTCGCCGGCGCCGAGGCGGACGTTGCGTTCGATGCAGCGCAGGCCCAGCGATGCAAGGTGAGCGGCGGCGAGGTCTTCGCCGCGCCGGCCGAGGTCATGGCGCGGATCGAGGCGGCCCCGAAGACGTAGCGAGCGCCAGCGCCCAGCGAGCCATGAGCCGAGCGCCATTACTCCGGCGCGGCCCAGCGCTGCATGGCGATGTCGAGCAGGAGGATGGCCATGTTGTCGAAATCGTCCATGTTGCCGCGCGCGAAGAGGTCTGCGAGATACTTCCTCTCCTCCTCGCGGTAGCGCTCGTCGTAGAGCTTCTTCTGGATTTCGAGTTGCACGTCGTAGAGCGAGCGGCCGGCGCCGTCGGAGTGATTCTCGACGTAGACCCAGATGGCGCGTCCGCCGCCGACGACGGGCCCGCCGTATTCGCCCGTTTGCAGCGTGCGGGCGATCGCATCAACCTGCGGCCAGGCGGTCAGGGCCGTGTCGGCCAGACCGCTGCTGAGCAGGGTCGGCTCCATGAGGCCGCCGCGGCTGGCGAGGATGGTGCTGTACTGCTCGGCGAGCGAACTGAAGAGGTAGCCGTCGGCGAGCGATTTCTCGATCTCGGCCCGCAGCGCCGCGTCATCGGCGGCCACGGCAAGCAGGCGCAGTTGGATCGAAGCCGGCGGATTGAACTCGGCCTGGTGGTCGCGGTAGTAGCGCTGCACATCGCGCCAGGAGATGATGACGCGTTTCTCGATCTCCGACTGGACCTTATAGCGGATGAGTTGCCGGCGGCGTTCGAGTTCGATGATTTCATCGACGCCCAGGCCCTTCTGCTCGCGGAAGCGCCGGTCAGCCGCCCCACGGCCGTTGTCACGCGTCAGGTCGCCTTCGAGTTGCTGAAGAAAATAGGTGAGGCCGACTCTTTCGTTTTCCGTCAAGGCCGATTGGGCTTCGGCGTAGAT
The DNA here is from genome assembly GCA_020852515.1 of Phycisphaerales bacterium. Lineage (NCBI taxonomy): Bacteria > Pseudomonadati > Planctomycetota > Phycisphaerae > Phycisphaerales > Phycisphaerales bacterium. The sequence goes on along the minus strand of JADZAS010000030.1, from coordinate 209,870 downwards.
GAGTTCGTTCTTGATCAGTTCGGCGAGCCGGCGCTGGATGACGTCGTACGCGCCGATGATGAATTCCTCGCGCGTCTTGTCTCGGCCGAGGATGCGCAGTTCGTTTTCGATCGGTGCGAAGAATTCGGAAACGTAGATCGGCCGGCCGTTCACCTGCCCGACCAGACCCGCATGGCTGACGACGGCGGGTACGGTGTCAGACTGGTGATTCGGATCTGCCGCGGCATTGCCGGGCGCAGTACCGGCGGGCGTCGCTTCCGCTCCGACGGGCTGGGCGCCGTTTGGTCCGGTCGGGGCGCCGTTTGATTGGCCAGTGGTGGCGGGCGCCGGCCCGGCGTGCGTGGCGACCGCCTGCGGATCGTGGAACTGGCTGGCGGTGAGCGTCACTTTGGCTTTGGGCCGCGGCGGCTCATCCATCAGCCCTGTGGAATGCGAGATGCACCCGGCGGGCACGGCAGCCAGCAGGAGCGCCAGCACTGCGGCGCGAGCGGGCAGGGAACCACCGCGGATTGGTTTTTGAGTCATGTCGTGAAACTCCCGGGAATCCGGAGTGAACATGGTACGCGCGGCTCGCTGCCGCTGCGCCCGATGGGAGCCGGGGTCTTGCCCTGAGCCGGGGTGAGCCGCGCGCGGGCCTATACTGCCCTTTGCACTCCACTTCTATCAGCAAAACCACGCAAGGAACGTGATCAAATGGCAGATCAAGGCGAGACGCCCAGAATCCAGATTGACAGCGACTGGAAAAGCCAGGCCCAGGCGGAAAAGGAGCGCCTCTCCAGTCTCGAACAGGAAAAAGCGAGCGCAGGCGGCGGCGAGGCGGGGCCGGGCCAGTTGCCCCCGGCCAACTGGGACACGCTGGTTGGCATGATGGCCACCCAGGCGCTGCTCTACATGGGCGGCTACGTCGATCCGCAGACCAACCGGCCGATGGTCGATCTCGACGCGGCCCGGCACCAGATCGACCTTATCGGCGTGCTCGAAGCCAAAACCAAGGGGAACCTCAACGAAGACGAGTCCAAGCAGCTCGCGGCGGTCCTGTATGAACTCCGCATGCAGTACGTGCGCATCGCCCAGGCCATCTCGGGCGGCGGCGCGGGTGGCGGCGGCATCCAACCTTGAGAACTCGCATCGGGGTTTTCACCCTGCTTCCGGATACCCGCGGCGCGGCGATATAATGCCGCCCTCGATCAGCCGCTCGACCGGCTGACGAGGACTTGAGCCCTGTGTCTCCTGGCTGGAAAGGCGATTCCGTGTCTGAACCCTCCCAAGGCTTCATGGATCGGCACTACTTCCTGCTCCGCCGCCTCCACTCGCTCAGCGGGATCGTCCCCATCGGCGCCTTCCTCATCTTTCACCTCGTCACCAACTCATCGATCATGTGGGGACGCATCTTCGCGCCAAAGGTGCACGGCGACGCGGGCGTCGAGGTGTTCGTCCACGAGGTGAACTGGATTCACAACCTGCCCGCGCTCCAGCTCATGGAATGGTTCGTGCTGTTCGTCACCATCGCGTTCCACGCGCTGCTGGGCATCTACTACGCGACCACGGGCAAGGGAAACGTCAAGGCGTACAACTACCAGGACAACTGGCGCTACTCGCTGCAGCGCCTCAGCGGCTACATCGGCGTCGTCTTCATCATCATGCACGTCACGTCGTTGCGCTTCGGCTGGACATACGGCGGGCTGATGCCCGCCTTCGACGCCGAACATGCCGCCTCGACCACCGCGGTGCACTTCCAGACCAGCGGCGGCGGACTGCTCATGCCAGTGTTCTATCTCGTGTGCGTGCTGGCGCTGGTCTACCACTTCGCCAACGGGCTGTGGACGGCCGCCATCACCTGGGGCCTGACGATCAGCGTCGAATCGCAGCGGCGCTGGGGCTACGTGTGTGCCGTGGTCGGGTTCCTGCTGGCGGGGGCGACCGTGGCGGCCGTGGTCGGTTTTGCGACGCTGGACGTGGACAAAGCCCGCGCAATTGAGACCGCCATGCTCCAAGGGCACGCCGCGCCCCCGCCCACGAGCATTCCGCCCGAGGCGAACCCTGGCCACTGAACTGCACCCCCGCGGCGCTGGCGACCGCACGACTTCGATTCGAGGACTGACCGAGCATGATTCCCAAGAAGCGCGTCATCGTCGTAGGCGGCGGGCTGGCCGGACTGGCCGCAGCCATCAAACTCGCGGAAGAAGACATCGCCGTCGATCTCATCTCGATGGTCCCCGTCAAACGGTCCCACTCGGTCTGCGCCCAGGGCGGCATCAACGCCTGCAACGAAGTCGCGCGCCAGCAGGGCTTCACCGAGTGGATCCACATGGATGAGACGCTCTACGGCGGGGACTTCCTCGCCCACCAGCCGCCCGTCTATGAAATGACCCACTGGGCGCCGCGCATCATCGATCTCTTCGACCGCATGGGCGTGCCCTTCAACCGCACGTCGGAGGGCAATCGCGACCTGCGGCTGTTCGGCGGTTCGCTGTTCAAGCGCACCTTCTTTGCCGGCGCCACGACCGGCCAGCAACTGCTCTACGCGCTCGACGAGCAGACCCGCCGCGCCGAAGCCGAGGGCAAGGTGACCAAGTACGAGTTCTGGGAATTCCTCTGGCCCATTCTCGATGACGACGGCGTGTGCGTCGGCTGCGTGGCCCAGGACATGCGCACGATGCAGATCCGCGCGTTCCGCGGCGACGCGGTCGTCATGTGCACCGGCGGCAACGGGCTGATCTTCGGCCAGTCCACCAATTCCATCGTCTGCACCGGCGGCGCGGCAAGCCGCTGCTACCAGGCCGGGGCGTGGTACGCCAACGGCGAGTTCATCCAGGTGCATCCCACGGCTATCCCCGGCGCGGACAAGTGCCGGCTCATGTCCGAATCGGCGCGCGGCGAGGGCGGGCGCATCTGGGTGCCGCGCAAGGCCGGCGACACTCGCGATCCGCGCCAGATTCCCGAGAAAGAGCGCCTCTACTTCCTCGAAGAGAAGTACCCCAAGTACGGCAATCTCGTGCCGCGCGACATCGCTACGCGCGAGATCTTTGACATCTGCGTCAACCACGGCCTCGGCGTGGGCGGCGGGAACATGGTCTATCTCGACCTCACCCACAAGCCGCGCGAGTATCTCGAAGGCAAGCTCGGCGGCATCCTCGAGATCTACCGCAAGTTCGCCGGCGACGATCCGTGCGAACTGCCCATGAAGATCTTCCCCGCCGTGCACTACACCATGGGCGGCATGTGGGCGACATACACCGCCAACAGCGATGGCAAGGGCATGGTCTTCGGCGCGCCCAACACGATGATGACCAACATTGAAGGCCTCTACGCGCTGGGCGAGGTGAACTACCAGTACCACGGCGCCACGCGCTTGGGCGCCAACGCGCTGCTCTCGTGCACGTTTGACGGCCTGTTTGCCGGCAAGGGCATCGCCGAGCGCGTGCGCGGCCTGCCGACGGCGGCGGCGGACATGGAGACGGGTGTGTTCGACGCGGCCGTGGACGCCGAGACGCGCAAAATGCAGAACCTCATCGACGCCAGCGGCAACGAAAACCCCTACGAGATCGCGCGCGAGATGGGCGTCGAGATGACGGCCGCCTCGACGGTGGTCAAGACCGAGCAGCGCATGCAGCAGGCGATGAACAAGCTCCACGAGCTGCAGGACCGCTACACGCGCATCAGCCTGAGCGACCACGGCCTGTGGACGAATCAGAACCTCAGTTTCGCGCGAGCCACGGGCGACATGCTCAAACTCGCCGAGGTGATCCTGCTCGGCGGGATCATGCGCAAGGAAAGCCGCGGCGCACACTACCGCACCGACTACCCGGACCGCGACGACGCAAAGTTCCTCAAGACGACGGTGGCCCAGTGGGACGCTTCCTCGGGCCGCCCGACGATTCGCTACGAAGAGGTCAACATGCCGCTCGTCAAACCGCGGGCCCGGACGTACGGCAAGGTCGAGGGAGACGAGAAGAAGCCGCCGGTGAAGGAGAAGGTCGCGGCGAGCGTGTGATCGGCGAGGTCAGGCGCGGTGCGCGCTGGCGCTTCACATCTGAATCCGCGCGTGGCCACGGCGCCCGCCGAATGCAACTTCACCGCAGAGATCGCGGAGTGATACAAAGTTTAAGTTTGGCTCTTGGGCCAGGGCCGCCTCAGCGCCCGTCGATGTAGATGCGGTCGTCCCAGGAGTTGATGTCTTCCATATTCTCTTCGATGAGCGTGGCGGCGTGGCCGTCCACGAACAGCGCGTTGCTGCCTGACTTGTGCCGCAGCGGCTCGAGGCGCTGGCCGCTGAGCGGGTTGTTCGGCTCGCCGTTGATGTTCGACTCCTGCCAGGCGTCGTAGTAGATCGAGAAGAAGCTCTCGGGCGTGTTCTGCCCGTTGGGATAGTTATTGCGATACAGAATGTCATCCGGATCGTCGGTGTAATCGGCCATGTAAAGGGTATCACTGGGCGTGAGAAAGCCGTTGATCTTGCAGGCGCGCTGCACCGGGTTCTGCGAGATGCGCCCCTTGGCGATGAAGTTCAGGCCGTTGGAGAGGTACTGCACGCGGTGCTTCTGGTTGGGGTGGCTCGGACATCGATACACCGGAACCGAGTCGAAGTGATCGTTCTTGATCTGCGTGAAGTAGTCGCGAAAGGCGATCGGCCACGAGATGTCCAGCGGGTGATTCGTGCCGTGATTGGCGCGCGGGATAAGGTCCTTCTCGGTCATGTAGGCGTGCAGGCCAAAACCGATCGAGCGCAGGTTGTTGAGGCACTGCGCTGTGCGCGACAGCTCGCGCGCCTTGGACAGGGCCGGCAGCAGCAGGCCGATGAGCAGCGCGATGATCGAGATCACCACGAGCAGTTCGATGAGCGTGAAGGCGCTTCGGTCGGATTGGTTTCGATTCATGGGTGCGTTCGTTTTCTGTAAGAGCGGCCGACAGGCGCAGATACGCTATCTCTGCGAGCCGAAGTACACTCGGTCATCCCAACTCTCGAGGTCCACGGTCGTCCTTGATCTGCGAAAAGTACCGGCGGAACGCGAGCGGCCAGGCAATGTCCCACCGAGGGTCCTCGCCGCCGTTGGCTTCGCGCGGAATCTTGTTGGCGTCGTTCATGTACGAGTGCAGGCCAAAGCCGATCGAGCGCAGGTTGTTGAGGCACTGCGTCGAGCGCGCCACCTCGCGGGCCTTGGACAGGGCCGGCAGCAGCAGCCCGATGAGCAGCGCGATGATCGAAATCACGACGAGCAACTCAATGAGCGTGAAGCCGCCTTTGCGGGCGAATTGACGTTGGGTCATAACAGGAGATCTCCCGACGGGCCGCCGTGCCCCCGGCGATATCTACAGAATGTACCCTAGTCATCGCCTCGCTGCAAGCGCTTTCTTGCCGCATTGCACACTTCTTCCACGCATTTCTCGACCCGTTCATTGACGAAAAACAGGTCGTATGCTCCGGAATCGCGGGCCAGGGCGATCTCCTTCTTGGCCTCGGCGAAGCGGCGGTTGATCTCATCCACCCCCTCCCGGGCCCGCTTTTTCAGCCGCTCCAGCAGGGTCTGGTCGTCGGGCGGCAGCAGGAAGATAAGCAGAGCCTCCGGCAGGTTCCGCCGGATCTGCAGCGCCCCCTGCACATCAATCTCCAGCAGAACCACCCGCCCCTGGGCCAGGGCCTGCTCGACAGGCCGGCGGGGCGTGCCGTAACAGTATTTCCCAAAGACCGTTGCGTGCTCGAGCAGTTCCCCGGCGGCGATCATCCGGTCGAACTCGGCCCGATCGACGAAGAGGTAGTCCCGCCCGGGCACATCGGCGCTCGTCGGCGGGCGCGTCGTGGCTGAGACACTGAACACCGCGTTCATGCACTGCACGACCTGCCGGGTGATGGTGGTCTTGCCCACGCCCGAGGGGCCGGAGATGACCAGCAGCAGCCCTGCTCCGTTGCCCGCCTGCTTGTCTCCACCCAGTGTCATGAGGCACAAGCGTAGAATGCGCCGCGCGGTCAGTGAAATCCGCCGCGCCCACCGCCCAATCAAGGGCGGGAGAGCACTTCGATGGACGCCGCCATGAACGCCAGTGAGATGAGTGCCGGTTCGAGCGATCGCATCCGCGTCGTCGAGCCCAACGCGACCGACGACGACCGCCTCTGGGCGACGTTCATTCATCTCTCAGGCCTGGCCGGCTACCTCATTCCCATGGCGTCGATCATCGCTCCGCTGGTCCTCTGGCTCATCAAGAAGAGCCAGTCGCCGTTTCTCGATGACCACGGCCGCGAGGCGCTCAACTTCCAGATCTCGATGGTGGTGTGGGGATTGGTCGCCGGCGTGCTCTGCTTTGTCTGCATCGGCGTGGTGCTGTTGCCGGTGGTCGTGATCGTGCAGGTCGTGTTCTCGATCGTCATGGCGGTGCGCGCCAATCGCGGCGAGTACGTCCGCTACCCGATCACCATCCGCTTCCTCTCCTGATCGAATCAATCCTGCGGCGATCGCGGCTGGATCTCATGCGCGCGCGTCGGGCGGCGCCGGCGGTACATCCAGCGCACGGCGAGGCAGTCGAGCAGGCCCGGGATCGCGCGGTTGAATACGCCGTACTTCGCCTGGCCCGCGGTGCGTGGCCGATGCGTCACGGGCACTTCGATGACGGTGTAGCCCAGGTGCCGCGCCGTCACGGGGATGAAGCGGTGCATGCCGCAGAACTCAAGCGGAATAGCCAGCGCCACCTCGCGCCGCACGACGCGCAGCGAGCAGCCCGTGTCGCGGATGGTGTCGGCGAGCAGGGTGCGTCGGATCGACCGGCCAACCCAACTGGCCACGCGTCGCCCGGCGGTGTCGCGCCGATTGGCCGAGCGGTCGCCCTGGACCATGTCGGCTCCCGTCTGCCGCATGACTTCGAGGATGCGCAGCAGGTCGGCCGGGTCGTTCTGCAGGTCGGCATCGAGCAGGGCGATGAGTTCGCCGCGAGCCGCGCGGAAACCCGCGTGAAACGCCGCCGATTGCCCGTGCCCCCGGCCCGCGGGCGTGTCGGCCATGCGCAGCAGCCTCATCCACGGGCGTTCGGGCATGAGCGCCACGAGCCGCTCGTGCGTGCGGTCGGTTGAGCCGTCATCGACGATGATGACCTCAAAGCGGCCGGCCAGGGCGGCGAGCGCGGCGTCGATCTCGGCAATCAGCGGCCCGACGTTGTCCTCTTCGTTGTGCGCGGGCGCGATGACGGTCAGTTCGATCTGGTCGCCTTGCCATTGGGCCATGAGGATCATGAGCATAGGGTGAGAGCCGCAGAGGATCGCGGCTGAGGGCGCGGCTCGATTCCCGCCGCCTAACATCCATTTTGGCAACGCCAGTCGAGCACCGAGGACCGCTGAGCATGCACCTGAAGCGCGATGATCACGAACACGGCCCCAAGGAGATCCCCATCCGGTTCATCCTCGAGAACCCGGCCGAACTCGTCACACCCGAGCACGCCGGCCAGAAGGAATGGGTCGTCAAGGGCGGCATCGGCGAGAGCCTGCTCGAAGTCGCGCTCGACGCAGGCATCAACATCGAGCACTCGTGCGGCGGCGTGTGTGCCTGCTCGACCTGCCACGTCTACGTCGAAAAGGGCATGGAGCACCTGAGCGAAGCGACCGAGGCCGAAGAGGACCGCGTCGAAGAAGCCCCCGCGCTGCAGCGCAACAGCCGGCTGAGCTGCCAGTGCGAAATCCTCAGCAAGGGCGAGATCCAGGTCCGCGTCCCCGCCTGGAACCGCAATGCGATCAAGGAAGTGCCGCACTGAGGCAGTGCGACGCCGGCTGATGTCCGCCGGCAGGGATTGAGTTGGCGCCGCAGGGTATCGCCCCCCGGCCCCGCATGCCCCGCAGCGGGCCGCACGACCAAACCAGTTGCCGATAAATGACGGGATTTGCCTTGACATCTCCCCTGATTCAGGGCATGCTGTGGCGTGAATTGGTGTTGGCGGCAGTCTGAGGGTAACGCTGCGGCGTGTCGACACGGCACGGTGTATCTTTTTGCCGGCGGCGAGCAAGCCGAGGACAAGTTTGGCCAGTCGCCGGCCTCAGGCGGGGACATCAACGGCGACGGCACGACGGACATCGTCATTGCGAGCAGTCTGTTTGCGGGCGAGACAAACACAAACGTCGTCGCGTCTGCGTGTTCCTGAACCCTCCTTATCGTCCGTCGGTTGCCCGCAAGTGAGTACAAGCGGCTGCCCAAACGGAAGTGACACCAATGCATCCATGTCTCAACCTCATCGGCGCGACTGCCTGCACCGTGTTGTGCGTGGTGCACGACAGCGTACTTGCGCAGAACTTCTGTCCGGCGGAGCAGAAACAGCGCCTCATGCCGGCCTGCAACGAGTCGACGTTCTTCCGAGCGATTTCGGCTCTCAACGATCGATTGGCCGTCGGCCGGTACAACTCGGCTGGTGGGCGCGTCACGACTTATGTGCTCGATTCACAAAGCGGTGAGTGGCAGTTTGAGGCCCATATCATCCCTCCCGGGCTCCAGCGATCGGACTCGTTTGGTCGCGCCGTTGAGTTCTTGTACGATGCGCATTTGAACGTCTGGCAACTCGCAGTCGGGAGTCAGAGTAGGAGCACTTCCGAGCCGCGATCGGGCATGGGGCACGTGTTCACTTTGAATCCACAGGGCGTCTGGGAACTTGAGCAGGAGATTCTCCCTGATCCAGTTATCCCCTACGGCTGGTTCGGCACCGATGTCTCCTGGGCCACGTACGACGGCCGGACGTTTCTGATTGTCGGCGCTCCGGGTTCCGAGTCCCTGGAACTTCCAGGACAGACGTACATCTACGAGCGTGACGGCAACGGGACGTGGCAGCAGCGACACGTTCTCACGTCGCCCGATGGTCCGCACCCGGACGGCGCCTTCGGACGATCCGTGGATGCGGTGGAGAGCGCCGGCGTGACCGTGCTTGCGGTCGGCGAGCCGGTCTACAACTACGTGCGCCACATCGCGCCCGGCACCGTGTTCTTCTATCGCTTCGAGCCCTCCACCGATGAGTGGGTGGTCGAGGCGCAGTTCCAGGCGCCCGATCCATACGAACAGGATCTCTTCGGCTGGTCGCTTTCGGTCGGTGCCGTGAATGATGATCCGAACCTCACGCATCGCGTCATCGTGGGCCGCGCCAATGACGGCGGTTTCGGCCTGGATCTCGGGCCGGGAGCCGCGTTTTCCTACGTCAGAGACCTGTCCGGAGAGTGGACCCTCGAACAGCGAATCGAGGCGCCTTATCCGAATCCGAATGTTCAACAGTTCGGCTGGTCGGTTGATCTTCAGAAGGTCGGCGCTTCGACGCTGGCAGTCGGCGGGCCGAACGACACCACGTATGGACTTTACTCAGGCTCCGCGTTTGTCCTTGTCCGCGATTCCAACGGCCTGTGGGTGCCATCGCAGCGCCTGTATGGGCAGGACGTTGATGTCGGGGACGCGTATGGCTGGGATATCACTCTCGGCAACGGCGAATCGGCGGGATTGGCGATGGTCGGTGCGTCCGGCACGCACTGCCCCGGCGGATCACAAGAGGATTCAGTCGGCGCTGTCTACTCCTTCGACCTCAACCCCGGACAGCCCGGCAACTGTCCGCCGCCGGTGCTTACCTTGCAGAAGGTTCCCGACTGCTTCAGCGGACCCGGCGGCGAGATCGAAGTGCGCTGGTTCCAGGCCACGTCCGACCAGCGGGCCCGCATCGCGCTGCTCTACGCCAAGCGCACCGGCAACTTCGTCATCCCCAACGGCAACCCATGTTCAGGCACGGCGCTGGAACTCGGCCAACTCGGTCTGCAGGTCGCCCACACCGGCTCGGCCGGCCAGTTCGGCGCCGGCCGCATCAAGCGCACCGTCCCCCGCAGCGTCTGCGGCGGCTATCTCCAACTCGTCGACATCACCCGCTGCGCGACGAGCAACGTCGTGCGCATTGAATAGCCCTAGGGCCTGAGGGTGAGGATCGCCGGGGCGGCAAAGTCCTAGCATTGGCCAAGGACATGGACGACACACTGCACTGGCTCGATGTCGAAGAGATCGCCGAGGAACTGGATGAGGCGCATCCGGAGGTCGATCCGTTGCGCCTCGGCTTTCCCCGGCTCCGGGCGCTGGTCGAAGCCCTGCCCAACTTCCGCGAGCAGGCGGGCCACCCGTGCAACGAGCGCATCCTCGAGACGATCCAGGCGAACTGGATCGAGTTGCGTGGCGAAGCCGGCGCCGGTGACGACGGCGACTGATCGCCGCGATGACGCCATACCATCCCGCTGATGCTTCCGGTTCGATTCACGATTCTCGGCTCGGGCACGTCTGCGGGCGTGCCGGTCATCGGCTGCGATTGCGAGGTCTGTACGTCCAGCGACCCGCGCGACCAGCGCACGCGCAGCGGAGCGTGCATCGAGTACGTTGACTCGCGCGGGCAGCAGCGCGTCGTGCTCATCGACGCCTCGCCGGACCTGCGCTTCCAGGCGCTGCGGCACCGGCTGCAGCGGTGCGACGGCATCCTCTTCACGCACCACCACGTCGATCACTCCTTCGGCCTCGACGAAGTGCGCCGCTTCAACGCGGTGATGGATGCGCCCATCGACATCTACGCCGAAGAGCACACGCTCGACAACCTCAGGCGCGTCTACGCGCACATCTTCGACTCGCACAAAAACGTGAACGCGAGCTTTGTCGCCACGCTCATTCCGCACCTCATCGGGCCGAGCCGGGCGATCGACCTGCACGGCCTGCGCTTCACGCCGCTGCGGCTCATGCACGGCCGGCTGCCGATCGTGGGCTTTCGCATCGACCGCGAGGCGGGGCTGGCCGCGCCGGCTGACGACCCGCTGCCGCTGGCGTATTGCACGGATGTGTCGGCGATCCCGCCCGAAACCTGGCCGGCGCTCGACGGGCTCAAGACACTTTTTCTCGATGCGCTGCGCTACCGGCATCATCCGACGCACTTCACCGTGGACCAGGCGATCGAGACGGCCCAGCGCATCGCGGCGCAGCAGACGTATCTCGTGCACATGACCCACGACATCATGCACGGCGATCTCGACGCCCGCCTGCCGGACTCGATTCGTTTGAGTTACGACGGCCTGCAGGTGGGTTCGCTGGCGTGAAGCGGCGCGTTCAGCGTCGTACCCCCCGTCCGCAGTTGACGAAGACCCTCCCTCACGGTCGGGGCTCGGTTCATCGCAAAGTCTGCGCGGGAGTGACTGGCGCCACCCTCACCGGCGTGAGTTGAGTTCGGCCAGCGCGATGTCAATCTGCTCGAGCAGGGCGGCGTGGTGGTCGGGGTCGGCGGCGGCGCGGGCGCGCTCGAGCAGGCGGCGGGCCGTGGCGGCATCATCGAGCGGGCCGGCGTACAGGCGGGCCGCCTCGAACAGGCTCGGCGGCGCAGAGGAACTGCCGGCGAAAAGAATCGCGCACTGCATGAAGCGCACCGCCGCATCGCGCGGGCTTGATGCCGCCAGCACCTGGCCGTACTGGTAGAGCAGGCGGTCCAGTGGGTAAGACTTCGTGTCGGCGACCCACTGCTCGATCTGACGGCGCGCTTCGCGCGTGCGGCCGGCTTCGATGAGACCGTCAATCTCGTCGGCGACGTCGCCGCTGCCCGCCGGCGGCGCGGGCCGCTCGATCGGCTGCGCGGCGTCCGGCTCGGCCGGAGCCTGAACCTCCTCGGGCGCTTCGCCTGTCTGGTAGCGCTCAGATGTTTCGAGATTGGAGATGATTCGCACGGTTTCGTCGAGCATCTCCGCCGCGACAGAATCCGGCTGGGCCTGCTCGAGCGCTTTGCGCAGTTGCACGAGGGCCGCATCGCGCGTCGCCGCGTCGGGTCGATCGGGCCGGCTCGCGGGCATCGCGTCGAGCCAGCAGGCGTCGACGCTGGTGAGCAGCAGCGTTGCCCACGCCTGGCACGCGGGCGTGTAGCGCCCGGCGGCGTCGAGCAGGCGCGTGCGGCGGTAGTGGACCCACGTCTTGTGCCACGGCTCGCTCGCCTGCGCGTACGCCTCGTCGAAATGATTCATGGCTTCGTCGAGTCGCCCCTCGGCCGCGGCGGTTTCTGCCTTTTGGAGCGCGGGCATGGCGTCGAGGTGGAGGATGACGCGGTCGATGGGCCGGGTGGAGAGGCGTCCGGCCATGGTGTAGTGCACCTCGCACTCCGTCACGCCGCGCACTTCCACACCCGAGATCGGGATGCGGCCGAGCAGGATCTCATCGCCGCGCGCCGACGACGCGACAGCAGTGAGCATCAATGTGATGGTGCAGAGGCGATGGATAGTCATCGATCGAGCCCCAGTTCCTCGCGGCTCAGGAAGCGATAGCCATCCGGCCCGCCGTTGTCGGCGGCGATGCGCTTGAGCGTGCCCAGTGGATCTTCGTAGACAAACTGGATGGCTTTGATGACGCTGCGCAACTGTCCGCTCGCGTTGTGATTGAGCCGCTCAATCATCCGGAGCAGTTCGCCCTGATCGACTTCGAACTCGCCCAGGCCGGTGATGTCGGTGCTCAGAATGAACACGACGTCCGGTGGGGGATTCATGTCGCGCAGCGCCAGTTCGATGGCTGCGATGGGGTTGGACTGGCTGGTGGCGCGGATGTTGCGGTTATCGAGATTCATCCAGTCGAAGACGAAGAGCTTGTTCTCGTTGGTCGCGGGCAGGAGTTTGACCGTGCCGCGCCGGCGCTTGGTCGCGATGTCCTTGGGGTCGTGCGGCCCGGGCACGAGCACGGCCTCGTTGCGCTGGAAGAAGATGACGCGAAAGTTCTGCGACTCGTTGAGCTTGTCGATGCTGCGCACGAGTTCGTCGATGAGGATGGGTAGGTACGCGATCATCGAGCCGGACGCATCGACGACGTAGACGATGTTGCGCGCGTTGCTGCCGCGCAGACCGCCGAAGGTCACGTCGTTGCTGCCGGCCTTAGGCGCGAAGCCCGCCAGCGCTTCCTCGCTGCCGCTGGGCCCGATGAGCGAAGCCGGGTCCACCCGATTGGCCTCGAGCACTTCCGACTTGCTCCGATCGAGCGGGGCCCGCTCCTCGAAGACCATGTTCTCGCTGACCGACTCATCGGGGCTGATCGTGGTAAGCGGCTGGAAGGTGAGATCGTTGAACTCGGCCACGACGGCCGGCGGCGCGGCCTTGTCGGCGAGCAGCTTCGCCGTCGTCCAGGGAATGAGCAGGCCGAGCACGACCATGCCCGCGTGCGCGGCGAAGGAAGCAACCCACGGCACCACACGCTGCGCGACGCTCGGCTCGGCCTCGGCGGGCCGACCCTCGCGCACCACTTCGCTGAGCGATTCGACGCTCGGTCCATTGCGGCGGGGTGGTGCAGGGCTCATGCTCATGCGCAGGGCCGTTCGCTGGAATCAATCAGGGGTGTGGCGCGATCGGAACAACAGGTAATCAAGACTCGAAGCGCCCGGCCCACCAATGAAGATGCACCACGCGGCAAGGAAAAGCATTAATTGGAAGAAAGCGCCGCTCTGCGCCGATGGGTCGAGCGACCGCAGCGCCTGGAGGAACGCCACCAGGCCGCCGGACCCCGGCCCCATCGCGTTCTGGATCGCTGGTAGTGTCGCCAGCGCGAAGGCATAGCTCATCGCCACGGCGAGCCCCAGGCCCCACACGCGGCTGAACAGGCCGATGAGCAGCAGCCCGGCGCCAATGGTCTCAGTGAACACCGCGATCCACGCGAAGATCCGCGGATAAGGATGACCGGCCCGGCTCAGCATGATCGTAATGTGTTCAGCGGTCTTGGCGTCCACTTCGTACTGCACGCCCGGCTCGGCGACGAGCGGCTCCGATTCCTCAATGGCCTTGGCTTCTTCGTCAGTCCCAGGCTGCGCCGGGGCATCGGCGGAGGGTTCGGTGCGCTGTTCGGATTCGGGCTCGGCGACGTTGCCCTCGTCGGGTTGATCCGACTCTCCAGCCGGTTGATCCGACTCTGCAGCGGGTTGGCCCGCTCCCTCGTCCGGCTCATTGGCGGGCGGCTGCTCTGAGTCTGGCTGTGCTGAGTCGGGCGGCTCTGAATCAGGCGGCTCATTGGCTGCCGGTTCGGCGGCGTCGTTCTGATCTGCCGGCGCCTGTTCCCGCGCTGAATCGGGCTGCCTGGCGGCGCTGCCGCCGACGACCTTGGCGCGGCCGATGCCGAGATTGACCAGCGTTGCCGCATTGTCTCCCGTAAACGTGATTGTCTCGAACTTGGGGATGCCGAACCACAGGAAGGTGGCGGCCAGGCCGATGCGCAGCAGCAGCGGGCAGGTGTGCAGCGCGATGGCGTCGCGATGTCGCATAGGGGTGAACTCCTTCAAACTCGCTGCGCGACGGCGTCGCACAGGGCCGATCGGGGGCGGAAAGCAATGATACGGCCCGCCGCGCCCGGCCGCATGGGCACCGGCCGCAGCGGCCCCGGGTACACTTGTTGGGCATCGCCGCCGGCCTCATGCGGGCGTGGCGAAATTGGCAGACGCGCCAGATTTAGGTTCTGGTGTCGCAAGACGTGGAGGTTCGAGTCCTCTCGCCCGCACTTGGTTCGCTTGCACTGGTCTCTGCGCCGCCTTTGACGACCGCCGCGCCCGCCGCTACGCTGCAACTTCGGCTGGCGGGGGCGGTAGTCTCGCCGTTGGCTGCCCGGTTGGTTGGGTTCATCATTTCCCGTTCGCACGCGCTGCGCCCGCGGCGGCGCCAGGCGAGGAGGTTCGGAGTGGTTCATCGCTTTCCGCTCGCTGCTGCATTGTGCGCCGGTCTGGCGCTGCTCGCTCCCGGCGTCTCCACCGGCCGGCCCGCGCTGGCCCAGGATGCTTCGCCGAGTGCGTCCTATCGCAGTTACGACGAGTTCACCGCGGCGCTCAAGGCCCTCGCGGCCGAACACCCGCAGGCGCTCCAGCTCACCTCGATTGGCGAGAGTCTCGAGATGCGCCACCTCTGGGCCCTGCGCGTTGCGCTGCCCGGATCCGTCGAGGCCGACAAACGCCCGGCGCTGCTTCTGGCCGCCAACATCGACGGCGATCATCTCGTGGGCAGCGAAGTGGCGCTGCGGGCCGTGCGCGAACTGATCCGGCGGGCCGGCGAAGACGGCGAGTCTCCTGCGGCCCAACTGCTCGCCCGCTACACGCTCTACGTCGTGCCGCGCGTCAATCCTGATGCCGCCGAACTCTACTTTGCCCAGGTGAAGCAGGAGATCAACCGCAACCGCCGGCCCGATGACGCCGACCGCGACATGCAGGAAGATGAAGACGGGCCAAACGATCTCAACGGCGACGGCCTCATCACCATGATGCGCGTCTATGACCCCGAGAAGGCCAATCGCACGGCTGATCCCGATGAGCCGCGCCTCGACATCGCGCCCGACGCCGAGAAGGGCCAGCGGGCCGAGTTCTACATGCTCATCGAGGGCGCCGATGACGACGGCGACGGCAACTACAACGAAGACGCCGAGGGCGGAGTCGATCTCAACCGCAACTACATGCACGACTGGCGTGAGCACGACGACGGCGTGGGCCGCTACCCGGTCTCCGAGCCCGAGTCGCTGTCGCTGCTGCGCTACGCGCTGTCGCACCAGAACATCGCCATCGCGCTGACTTACGGCCGGCACGACAACCTGAACAACACGCCCAACGGGCAGGGGTCGATCAACGGCGGCGCGCCGGTCAACATCGACGGCGCCGACGTTCCCGTGTATCGCGCCATTGGAGAGTCGTATAAGAAGATTGCGGGTCTGCAGAACGTGAGCAGCCCGCCGGTCGATGGCTCGTTCCACGCGTGGGCGTACGCGCAGTACGGCATTCCGTCGTTCGCCACGCCGGTGTGGAGCCGGCCCAGCGAGGCGCCCAAGGAAGGCGAAGGCGAGGGAGACAAGGCCGAGGGCAATGAGGGCGGAGGCGGCGGTGCGGCCGAGCCGAAGGAAGACGATTTCAGCGACATCCTCGAAGCCGCCAACGCGCGCGGCATGCAGGTCACCATCGAGCAACTGCGCGAGATGCCGCCCGATCGCATCGCGTTCTTCCGTCAGATGATCGCCACCGGCAGCGCCCGCCCGACGGGCGAAGGCGCAGCGCAGCCTCCGCCGGGCGGCGGAGGCGGGCGGGGCGGGATGCGGCGCGGCGGCGGCGGCGGCTTCCAGCCCGGCGGCGGCGCTCCGCCGGCCGGCGGCAACCGCGGCTCGCGCAACGGCGGTCGCAACACCGAGGGCGACAAGGGCTGGCTCGAGTACAGCACCGAAAAGCGCAACGGTGAAGGCTTTGTCGAGTGGACCGACTTCGAGCATCCCCAACTCGGGCGCGTGCAGATCGGCGGCTTCGTGCCCTACTTCCGCGTCGATCCTCCGGCTGAAGAACTCGACGCCCTCGCCGGCAAGCAGGCGGACTTCATCCTCGATCTGCTCGGCAAGATGCCCGAGGTTTCGCTCACCACGCCGGAAGTGACGAGGCTCGCTTCGGGCTTGTACGAAGTGAAAGCCGCGCTCGTCAACGACGGCTTCCTCCCGGCCGGCACGCGCATGGCGGTCCGCAACCGCAGGGCTCTGCCCTTTGTGGTCCGCGTCGATGTGCCCGAGGATCAGGTTGTGTCGGGTCAGCGTATTAACAAGATCTGGTCCGTCGCAGGCAGCGGCGGGCGCAACGACTTCCGCTGGCTCATTCGCGCTGAAGATGGTTCGACGATCACCATCACGCTCTTCAGCGCCAAGTACGGCTCGTCGGAAACGAGCGTCACGCTCGCCGGTCCGGGCAACTGACTTCCACCATCACCCTCGTCTGCTGACGGGAGCCATTCGATGATGCACTCGATCCGATCCCTGTTCACGACTCGTGCTCTTGGCGTTGCGATCGGCGCTGCGGCGCTGTGCAGCGCGCCCCGGGCCGCGCTGGCCCAGTGGCAGTATCCCAGCAAAGTCGACATCCAGTTCAACCGCTTCTACGACCATGCCGAGATCACGCGGCTTCTGCATGAACTGGTCGCGGCGTACCCCGATCTGCTCACGATCCAGTCGATCGGCAAGAGCGTCGGCGGGCGCGATGTGTGGCTCGTCACCCTCAACAACCCCGAGACGGGGCCCGATACGAGCAAGGCCGCGATGTTCATCGACGGCAACATCCACGGCAACGAGATTCAGGCTGCCGAGACCATCCTCTATTCGATCTGGTATCTCACGAAGAGTTACGGCCACGTCGAGGCGCTGACCGAGCTTGTGGACGAGCGCGCGTTCTACTTCGTGCCTATGGAGAATCCCGACGGACGCGACGCGTGGTTCCACCAGGCCGCCACGCCCCACTGGCTGCGCGGCGGCATCGACCCGATGGACGATGACAACGACGGCCTGTTCGACGAAGACTCCTACGACGATCTCGACGGCGACGGGCACATCACCCAGATGTATCGCCGCGACCCGCTGGGCCGCTTCAAGCCCGATCCGAAGGATCCGCGCTTCATGATCCGCGTCGAAGAGGATGAAGAGCCGGGCGGCTGGAACCGCGCCGGCTCCGAAGGCATCGACAACGACGGCGACGGCGACATCAACGAAGACGGGCCGGGCGGTTACGACCCCAATCGCGACTGGCCCAGCGACTGGCAGCCCAGGTACATCCAGGGCGGCGCTCGCGATTATCCCTTCAGCGTGCCCGAGTCGCGCGCTATTCGTGATTTCCTGCTCGCGCACCCCAATGTCGCGGCGTTTCAGAGCTATCACAACAGCGGCGGCATGATCCTGCGCGGCCCCGGCGCCGACTACGTCCAGTACCCCTTCCAGGACATTCGCGTCTACGACCAGCTGCAGGAAGCGGGCGGCTTCATGCTGCCGGGCTATCGCAAGATGGTCCTCTGGTCGGATCTCTACGTCGTGCACGGCGGCGAGGTGAACTGGGCCTACGAAGGCCTTGGCATCACCGCGTTCACCAATGAACTTTGGAGCGATTGGAAGGCGAACCAGACCGACAACCCCGGCCCCGATGCCGACAAGCGCTTCACCGAGCTGCTGCAGTTCGACGAGCCGCTGGTGCCGTATCGACCGTTCAACCATCCGACGCTGGGCGAAGTGCTCATCGGCGGGAGCAAGAAGTGGTCCAGCCGCGTCCCCCCGCCGTGGATGAGCGAGGAAGACTGCCACCGCAACTTCGCCTTTACGATGTTCCACGCGCGCGAGATGCCCAAGGTGGAGTGGGGCGTCAAGCAGGTGCAGTCGATGGGCGGCAACCTGTGGGACATTCGCGTTGAAGTGAAGAACGACAAGATCATCCCGAGCATCACCGCCCTGGCGCGCCAGAAGGGCATCGGCCAGCGCGATTTCCTCACGTGCACCGCTGTTAACGGCCAGTCGCGCGTCGTTGCTGGCGGCGGCGTGAATTCGCTGCTCGAGGATGCCCGGTTCAACCCTGTCGAGCACGAGCCGCAGCGGCTGTGGATCGACGGCGGCATCGGCGGCAAGTCCGCCGAACTGTTCCGCTTTATCGTCGAAGGCTCAGGCGACGTCGAACTGGTCTACAACAGCCAGAAAGGCGGCGTGATCAGCCAGACGATCAACCTGTCAGAACAACTCCTGCCCCCGGCCGAGCTGCCCGAGGAGATGCTGGAGAAGAAGTAATCCGGACCTCGAAAAAAAAGGTGCCAGGTACCTTTTCCGGCGCGGCCTGGTCTCAGCCCTTTGGATTTGGGCCGTAGGCGTCGGTCCCCGGCTCGCTGTCGAGCACAAAGAACACGAGCAGTGCGAGCCCGCCGACCACCGGGATGAACGCGATCAGCAGCCACAGCCCGCTGCGGCCGGTGTCGTGCAGCCGCCGCACGCCGACGGCGATGCACGGCACCAGTACGGCCAGCATGTACAACGTGCCGAGCACGCCGCAGCCGGATTTCGCTTCAGAACGGCCGCATGATCAACAGGTACATCCAGTTCGCCGCGAGGAGCAGTCCCGCGGCGATCCAGAGCCGCATGACGATCCGATGTTCGAGACGCGGCCGCCCGCGCTGCTTGCGCCGGTGCAGCCAGGCGCCGGCGAACGGCGCGGCGAGCCACGCCGTGGTGACCAGCGGGTTGAACTGCAGCGCTGCGGTAACTTCGCCGCGCACGAGATGCATCGTCGCCCGCGTCCCGCCGCACATCGCGCACGGCTGTTCCGTAAGGCGGCGAAAGATGCACGAAGTTGTCTCTGTGCCCGCGTATGCGTTGAGCCCCGCGAGCGCGACCACGAGCGCGACCCACACCGCCGCGACGAGCGCGGGCCATTGCCACGGCGCACGCCGTTGTTCCGGATGCAAACTGAGAAACTTCAGCGCCGTCACGGCCCTGCGCCGGAGCCCGCGGCAACGCCGCCGATGATCGCCAGCCCTGCAATCAGCACCCAGACCACGATGACGAGAATCGTGAGGCCCACCGAGACCATCCCGAGAATGCGCCCCGCCTGCGTCAGTCCGCGGCCCGACGGGTCCATCAATCCGGCATCCATCTCGCGCAGATCGCCATTGCCCATGACCCACGAGGCGACGCCAAAGAGGACGCAGATGAAGAAGCTCAAGATGCCGAACACCAGGATGAGCACGCCGCGATGCGGCTTCATGTGCCCGCCCTGATAGCCGCCGGGGTTCACTTGTGGTGGAAACTGGGTCATGCCGTGGTTCCTTGATTGGACGGATGGCGCGGCGGGATTGACAGACTGCCAGTCCCGTTTCCGGATGTATCGGCGCAGCGGGGCTCGATCATCGACAAATCACCCCTTGACGAGGCGGTCGCGGTCTGCCATACTCACACCATGGCCGACTCGCCGACCTACATGCTGCGCCTGGGGGACGGAACCGAATTCGGCCCGGCCGATCTCGACCTGCTCGAGCAGTGGACGCGCCAGGGCCGCGTGCCGCGCGACGGGCTGCTCGTTTCCACGGCCGATCCCGCCGAGGTGCGCAGCGTGTTCAACGAGCCGCGCCTCGCCCGTGTGCTGGGCGCGCCGCCGACCACGCGCGTGCCTGTCACGGCTCAGCCGCTGCCCGCCGGCGGTCTCGTGCCGTATCACAATCCGGCAGCGCTCACGGCCTACTACATGGGCATTTTCTCGCTGTTGCCGTTCATTGGCGTGGTGCTGGGCATTCCCGCGTTCATTCTGGGCATCATCGGCTGGCGGAACTATCGCCGCAAGCCCGAGATCCGCGGCGGCGTGCACGCATGGATCGGCATCATCATGGGCGGCCTGCTCACGCTGCTCTGGGGCGGGCTGGGCGTCGCCATACTCATCGCGGATAGCGGTTATTGAACGGGCCGATGGAATAGGCCCGCCTGCCCTGCGTCACCTCGGAAAGGCGCTGCGCTGTCGGCGCATCCGTCCGTTTCGGGGAGGTTACGCCATGAATGTCGAGATTCCGTCCACCCATTCATCCATCTCGCGCATCAGCCGCCGGGCCGCGCTGGTCGCGGTGCTGCTGGGCACGGTGCTGCTGGGCGGCTGCACGACGAGTTCGTACTTCGTCGTCCGCGACACGCACCGCTATCGCGGCCACCACTACGAACGGCATCACCACCACTATCGCCACCACGACCACTGCAGGTGGTGAGTTCCGGGTGGCGCTCGGGATAAACGCGGCGCGAGTTGCCGATCAACACCGCGTCGCGAGCGTCAGGCGGCACTCCTGGTTGATCTCGACGAAGCCGTGCGACTGGTGCTGCTCGAACGCCTGCGCGAGGCGCTTCAGCAGCGCATCGGCGGCCGCAGGCTCGCGCGGGAAGTACGAAGCGCTCGCCGCCTTGCCCAGCAGGGTCGGCAGCGTACAGGTCTGCGGGTTGGGCCAGGCGAGTTGCCGCCCGTCGGTGAACAGCGGGCCGAGTTCATCGAGATCGACGCCGTAGTTCCGCCGCAGCACCCGGCCTTCGCCCTTCGCCTTCTTCTGCGCTTGGGCGACGCACTTCGCGTAGATGCGGTCCATCTCCGTCCGCGGCACGCGCACGTTCCACATCAGCGCCAGGCGCCCGCCGGGCGCGAGAATGCGATGGAATTCTTTGAGTGCCGCGTCGAGGTCGAACCAGTGAAACGACTGGGCGCAGAGCACGGCGTGCACGCTGCCATCATCGAGCCCCGTCGCCTCGGCCGTCGCTTTGCGAAACTCGACAGCGCAGCACCACTGCGGCGGCAGGTCGCTCATGGCCCGACTGCGCATTTCGTCGTTGGGTTCGATGCCGATGACGAGCGCCCCGGCCTGCGCGAGCAGGGTTGTCGCGATGCCGGTGCCGCAGCCGACGTCGGCAATTCGCGGCGAGTCGGGCAGGTCGTGCAGGATCGCTTCGATCGCCGCGGGCGGATAGGACGGCCGATTGGCGGCATAGCGATCGGCCAGGCCGGTGAAGTAGGTCAGAGGATCGACGGGCTGGCTCACGACGGGAGCATATCAGCCGGGCGAAATGGTGTCAGGTGCACAGAGGAAGGGACCGCGAGCTTTTCCTCTGCTTGTGGATTTCGCCGGTAGGTTCATGGCGGATGCGAAGCCGGCGATGCTGATGCAGCCAGGCGATGCTGCGCTCGACGACCCAGCGTGTCACGTCCAATCCGCTGCGGTGCGGTGCATCGTGTTCGGGGATGATTGGTTCAATGCCGCAGATCCACATGTTGATGCGCTCGCGATGCGAGCAATAGCCGCAGTCGGTCTGGACGGTGTCAGGGGCGCTCCAGCGTCGAGGCCAGGCATGCGTTGAGAGGGTCGTTGACTCAGCCCGCGCCCTTCTCTATCCGATCGCACGCGATCGTGGCCGCGTGGGCGATTTCAACCGGTGTCTCCGGGTTGTCGCGGATGGTCGTGAGCGCGTCCATCGCTGCGGCGCAGCGCTTTTCGCCAAGGTAGTCGATGAGGCGCAGCAGGGCCCTTTCATCCGTCTCGCGCGGCAAGTGCGCGATGAGCGCTTCGATCGCCTCGGGTTCGTTGCGGCGCGTGAGATCGCTGATGGCAATCCGCCGGGCCATCGCCTGCGGCAGTTTGAGCCGGTTTATCAGGCCCCGGATGGATGGCTGGTCGGCCACGGATCACCGTCCGTCTGGCTTTACCGGCCGAAGCGGCTGCAGCGTGCGCTGGTCGGCATCGCTTTGCGGCGCGGGCTGCGGCTCGCTCGTTCCATCGCTCTGCTCGCTCGGCGGCGCATCAGACGGCGAAGCCGGCGCCAGCGGCCGCAACACCGACTCGTCGCTCGCCCCGGGTGCGTACTGGCCACTCGACTCGCGCTGCTCAATCACGCTCGCCGGCCAGTGGCGCACGGAAGTCACCGTCCAGCCGGCAAAACCGCCATCGAGGCGCAACTCGATGAGACGCCGATTGTCCACCGTCTCCGGCACGACGATGTCCACCCACGCATCGCGGCCGCGGATGCGGATCGAGCGCACGTCGTAGACGGGCACATCGGCCTGGTCGGGCGCGTAAGCGGCAGCGCCCTCGCGGCCGGCGAGCACCTTGCCCCACGTCGATGGATCGGCCTCGACGGGCAGGCGCACGGCGTAGGGCTTGCTCGGCGGCGGATTGATGGTCAGGACGTAGCCAAGCGCATCGCCGATGAGCCGGGGCGTCGGCGGCGCGTTGATCGCGTTGATGGCGATGTCCTTGTTCGAATCCGGCGGGATATTCACGTAGGATGCGCAGCCGGCGAGCGCGGCGGTGCAGACGGCGGCGGCAAGGCGAAGGTTCATTGGAGGACCCCGTTGGTTGAGAGTGAGCGGCCGAGGCGGCGGCCGGTTTCGTATACTATTCAACCGGTGCGGAGCGCGACTGAATGAAGCGAATCGTGGTTGGAATCAGCGGGGCCAGCGGCGCCATCTACGCGCAGGGGGTCATCCGCGCGCTGGTCGCCGCCGGGGTCGAGGTCCATCTCGTGGTTTCGACCTACGGCCGGCGGCTGCTGCGCGATGAACTGGGCATGGAGCAGGTGAACCTCGAAGCGCTTGCCGGGCGCAGTGACCACGGCATCACGCTGCACAACAACAACGACGTCGGGGCGGCGATCGCCTCCGGTTCGTTCCGCCACGACGGGATGATCGTCGTGCCCGCATCAAGCAACGCGCTGGCGTCGATCGCCAACGGCCTTGGCGACACGCTGCTTTACCGCGCCGCGGCCGTGACGCTCAAGGAGCGGCGCAAACTGATCGTCTGCCATCGCGAGATGCCGCTCACGCACATCGACATCGAGAACATGCACCGCCTGAGTCTCGCGGGCGGCATCATCGCGCCGGCGAATCCGGGCTGGTACTTCCTGCCGCAGCAAACGCAGGACATCGCCGACTTCGTGGTGGCGCGGCTGCTCGATCTGCTCGGCGTCGAACACACCATCGGCCAGCGCTGGGGCGAGCGGGCCCCCGTAGGCGATTGAGTGATTCGCTCCGCCGCATGCCTGCGCCGGCAGGCATCCAGTCGGTCGAACATGGACTTGGCTGCCCCCTTGATGAATCGATCTTCACTGCACGTTCGTGGATACCCGCCTTCGCGGGTATGACGGGCTTGGGTGCGCGCCGACGCCACACATCACGCCGTGAATTCATCCGCGAGTTCTTCGCGCACCTTTTCGAGCAGGCGTTTCGTCGCGTGCGTGCCTTCGATCTCGCTCAGGCGGTCGCCTTCGTACTCCACGCCGATGCGCCCGCGATAGCCCGAGTCAAGGACGATGCGCAACATGCGGCGGTAATCCGTCTTCGTCTCGTTGCCCGCATCATCAAAGTCGTGGCTCTTGGCGCTGACGGCCTTGGCGAAGGGCATCATCTCCGCCACGCCCTTGTAGCGGTCGTACCACGCGCTCGGATCACCCTGCTTCGACCAGTCGAAACAGAAGTTGCCAAAATCCGGCAGCGTACCGCAGCGCGGATGGTTGACCATCTTCATCACGCCCGCCAGCCACTGGCCGTTGGATGACAGGCCGCCGTGGTTCTCGACGATGACGTTGAGCCCGAGCGGCGCTGCATAGGCGACGAGGCGCGAGAGGCCGTCGGCGGCGCGCTGCTGCTGCTCCTCCCACGTGCCCGACGAGGCGGCGTTGACGCGGATGCTGTGGCAGCCCAGCGCCCTGGCTGCGTCGGCCCAGGGCTTGTGATTGTCGATCGAGCGGGCCCGCTCCTTCTCGTCGGCGTGACCGATGTCGCCCTCGCCGTCGATCATGATGAGCAGATTCGTCACGCCGGCGTCCTTGGCGCGGCGATCGAGCTGCGCGAGGTACGCGGCGTCGCGAGCCTTGTCCTTGAAGAACTGGTTCACGTACTCGACGGCATCGATGCCGAACGTCTGCCTGCTGTAGGCCGGGAAGTCGAGGTTGTCGAGATTGCCGGATTGCAGCATCCGGTGCAGCGACCACTGGGCGAGCGAGATCGCGAAGAGAGGCTGATCGGGTGTCATGTCGCGATTCTCGCTGGTTTGAGTGGCGGCGCAGGCGGGCAGAATTGAGCCGGCAAACAGCGCAGCCGAGCCCGCAAGAAAGCGGCGGCGGGAATGATCTCGATTCGAGTCCATGTAGCCAACTCCTCGCTCGCGCTTCCGGCCTGCTCTGGCCGCGCGCCCATCCGGTCACCTGCTCGCGCTGAGCACGCCGTCGGCAAAGCCGCGGGCGCGCTCGAGGGCGTCGTGAATCTTGCCGGGCTCGCGGCCGCCGGCCTGGGCCATGTCGGGCCGCCCGCCGCCCTTGCCGCCGCAGACCATCGCCACCTCGCGCACCCAGTCGCCGGCCTTGAGGCCGCGCTTGATCATCGCTTCAGGCACGATGGCGATGATGGCGACCTTGCTCTCCTCGGCATTGGGAGACGCGAGCAGGATGGCGCGATCGCCATGATGCGAGCGCAGCACGTCCGCCGCCGTGCGCAGCGTCTCGGCGGTGGCGCCGGCGATCTCGGCGACCACGACCGGCTCATCGCCCGCAGCGTGCGCGATGCTCTTTGCCTGATCAACGATCGCCTGCTGGTCGGCCTTGGCCGCCTGCTTGCGCAGCTCCTTGACCTTCTCAAGCCACTCCTCCAGTTGGCCGCGCAGCCACACGCGATCGGGCAGCGGAATCGTGGAGTCGTTGATCCGCTCGGCGACCTGGCTGACGTTGAGCGGCAGCCGATCAGGAGGCATGGTCTCGAGTTCGCGCAGTTGCGATTCGATCTGGCCCGCGATGCCGCGCGCCTGAATCGCCGCAGCGCCGGTGAGCGCGGTGATGCGCCGCACGCCCTTGGCTACGGCTTCTTCACTGAGGATGACGAAATCGCCGATCTCTTTCGTGCGGCCGACGTGCGTGCCGCCGCAGAACTCGATCGAGTACTCGCGCCACTGCGGCGACTCGGGCGTGTCGAGCAGTTGATCGACGGGCACGCCGATGCTCACGACGCGCACGGGGTCCGGATAGCGCTCGCCGAACACGGCGCGCAGGCCGTTGATCTTCTTCGCCTCTTCGAGAGGCGAAGGCATGGCGAAGACTTCGAGATCGCGGTCGATGCGGGCCTTGACGCGCTTGCTCACTTCTTCGATCTGCTCAGTCGTTACGGCGTGGTTCGCTGAGAAGTCGAAGCGCAGGCGATCGGGCGCGACGAGCGAGCCTTTCTGGTCGGCGTCGATCTTCAGCGTCTCGCGCAGGGCGAGGTTGAGCAGGTGGGTGCCGGTGTGATTGGCGCGGACCTTGCTGCGGTGCGAGTTGGTGACGTCGAGTTCGACCGTGTCGTTGAGCGTGAGCTTGCCGCGCGTGGCCCGGCCGATGTGCAGCACGTAGCCGCCGAACGCCTGGGTATCGACGACGTCGAACTCGGAGCCGTTGTTGTTGAAGATGCGCCCGGTGTCGCCGACCTGGCCGCCCATCTCGGCGTAGAAGTTCGTGCGGTTGGTGATGACGGCGAGGTATTCGGGTGAGCCGGCGGCGTGGGTGTGGTTGTCGAAGTCGGTGCCGTTCCAGATGGCCTTGATGCGCGCGCTGATCGAGCGGCCGTGAAATTTGTCGACGTCGTCCGTCGGATCCACGCCCATGTGCTTGAGGCGCGCGATGGCGTCGCCGGTGAGGGCGATCTGCGTGCCGCTCTTGCCCTTGCCGGCGCCGGCGCGGGCCGTCTCGCGGGCCTGCTCCATCAGTCGGCTGTAGCCTTCGAGATCGACCGACATGCCGCGCTCAAGCGCCATCTGCTCGGTAAGGTCGATGGGAAAGCCGTAGGTGTCGTGCAGTTTGAAGGCGTCGTCGGCGGCGATGATCTTGAGATTCTGCGACTGTGCGCGGTAGAGCGCATCGGAAAACAGTTCGAGCCCGCGATCGAGCGTGCGGCCGAATGACTCTTCCTCTTCGAGGATGATGCCGGCGACGTGGCGCGGGTTCTTGCGCAGTTCGGGAAACGCATCGCCCATCGCCTCGACCACGGCGGGCACGAGGTGATGCAGCAGCGGCCCCTGCACGCCCAGGCGCTGTCGCGCAAAGCGCGCCGCCCGGCGGAGAATGCGCCGCAGCACGTAGCCGCGCCCTTCGTTGCCCGGCACCGCGCCGTCGGTGATCGCAAAAGTGAGACAGCGGATGTGATCGGCGATCACGCGATACGCGACGTCGGTCGGATCATCGAGCCGGCCGCGGTACGCCCGTGCGCCGCTGCGCTGCTCGATGGCCTGAAAGATGGGAATCCACAGGTCGATGTCGTAGTTGCTCGAACGGTTCTGCAGCACGCGGCAGATGCGCTCGAAACCCATGCCGGTGTCCACGTGTTTGGCCGGCAGGGGGCTGAGTTTGCCATCTTCAGCGCGGTTGAACTGGATGAAGACGAGATTCCAGATCTCGATGGTCTCTTCGCGGCCCTTGTTGACGAGATCGCCGCCCGTGCAGTCGGGCGTCAGGTCGTAGTGGATCTCGGTGCACGGGCCGCACGGGCCGGTGTCGCCCATCTCCCAGAAGTTGTCCTTGCGGCCCCAGCGGCTGATGTGGCTCGGGTCGATGTCGGTGACTTCTTTCCAGAGTCGCTCGGCCTCGGTGTCGGCGGGCAGGCCGTCGGCCTCGTCGCCGGCGAACACCGTCGCGTAGAGACGGTTCTTGTCGAGGCCCCAGACCTCGGTGAGCAGTTGCCACGCCCACGCGATCGCTTCCTTCTTGAAGTAGTCGCCAAACGACCAGTTGCCGAGCATTTCAAAAAAGGTGTGGTGGTACGAGTCGCGGCCGACGTCATCGAGGTCGTTGTGCTTCCCGCCGGCGCGGATGCACTTCTGTGTGTCCACGGCACGGGTAAACGAGCGGCTGCCCGTGCCGAGGAAAACATCCTTGAACTGGTTCATGCCGGCGTTGGTAAAGAGGAGCGTCGGGTCATCAAGCGGGACGACCGGCGAGGAATGCACCTCGGTGTGGCCGTGGCGCTGCTCGAAGAACTCGATGAACTGCCTGCGAATGTCTGAAGCCTGGCGTGACATGTCTTCTCCGGCCCGACGGGCGGGCGCGTTCGTACCATCGGGAAAGCGCGGCGAGGCCGAAGGCGGCCGGAACCGCGCGGTCGAGCGAATCGTAACACCCTGGCGGATCGAATCCGGAGCACACATGACCTGGCCCCCCACAAGACCGGTGCGAAAACGGCTCTTCGGGGCCGCGTTCCTGCTGGTGTGGCTGGCGGGGATGTACATCGTTTGGGGAAGAGCGAGCGAATTCGTTTTCGACGGAACGAGCTTCGGCCTTGTGTCTGGATCGGACGTCACAACTTACGGCTGGAGTGGCTGGTTGGTGCGGTCAATCCAGTACGAGGAGACAGCACCGGGGAACACTGTCTATGGGGAGAGTTCCTTCGAAGTTCAGTCGTATGGCCTGATGAAGGCGCTAGCTGCTTCGGGTGTGCTCGCCGTAGGCTTTTTTGTCAGTTGGCGTGTGCTGATTGGCAGGGCAGTCCCGTCGGAGCGCACCTGCGATCATTGCGACTACGACCTGCGCGGATTGACGTCATCACGCTGCCCGGAGTGTGGCACGGAGACTGCGGCATCATGACCTGGCCCCCCACAAGACCGGTGCGAAAACGGCTCTTCGGGGCCGCGTTCCTGCTGGTCTGGCTGGCGGGGATGTATGTGATGTGGGGCTGGCGTGTCAGCGTTCGCATGGGCTTGGACTATTCGATGACTTCGCACTGGTCACAAAGGGTCACCTACGGCGTCGGCGACTGGCTCGCCTATCACCGCCACGAAACTCAGTCGATGTTGGGTGGGCCAATGCACCTGGAGGACGAAGGCTTTGAGATCAGCCCTCGCGGCATTACCGCTGCGCTGATCATGACGGCTGTCTCGAGTCTGATCCTCTACGTCGTATGGCGGGCGCTCGTCGGCGGCTTCACGTGCGCTGCGGGCACGTGCGACGGCTGCGGGTACGATCTGCGGGCGCTCGATGGCGTCCGATGTCCGGAGTGCGGGATGGAGTTTGCCGCTTGCTAAGACCGCCGCCCATGACGCCGACTCGCGCGCGATTGCTCGGCCTGGTGCTCCTGCTGCTCTGGGGCGGCGCGATGTACCTGACGTGGGTCCGGCCGCGGTCCATCGATGACTTCAGTCAACTCTCGCTCACTTCCCACCGGCTGCAGATCGAGTCCTACGGCATCACCGGCTGGCTCACGTATCACCGCGAAGAGGAGCAATCCAGGAGCGGAGGCATGGCCCGCGTGGTGGATGAAGCGACGACGATTCAGCCCGCCGCGACGGCGCTGGCAGCGCTGATCACGGCGGTGGTGAGCGCGATTCTGTACCTTGGTTATCGCGAGGCGGTCGGTCGAGTGGTGCCTGTCGCGATTTCTTGACGATAGATCATCCAGCAGTCCGAAAATCGCCGTTGATCGAACAGCGAATCACTCGTCGGAGGCGCCAGTCGTGAAGTGCAGACTCTCGGTCGTTCATCTGCGGCGCCACCCGCCAGTCGCAGCGTGCCTCACGATCACGGCCGCGACAGTGCTTATGGCGTCAGGAGTCGCCCGGGCGCAGGAACGATGGGTGCAGACGCGCAAACTCCTTGCCGAAGATGGTCATCCGAATGCGTATTTCGGGTGGTGTGTGGGTATGTCAGGCGATTCGACCGTCATCTCAGCCCCGCAGGATCACGAGAGCGGCCTCTTCTCGGGTGCGTTCTATGTGTTCGATCAGGAGTCGGGGAGGCAACTGCAAAAGGTCTCCGGGCATCCTCCGCGAGTGGAGGGGAGGTTTGGCTGGACGCTTGCGGTGGATCATGATCGAGTCGTAGCGGCCGATCCTTATGGCAACTCGTACGCCGATCGCGGCTCGGTTGTCGTGTTCGATCTGCCCACAGGCAAGGCGCTGCGCAGGCTTGAATGCACCAACTCAGATGATCCCTTTCCGAACTTCTGTGAGATCGCTTTACAGGGTCGGATCGCCGTGGTCGGCTGCCCGTCGGGGGTTGAGTTCAAGAAGTGGACTGGCGCCGCGTACGTCTTTGACATTGCCACAGGTGAGCAACTCTTAAGAATCCTCGCTCCCGACGCCCACGATGGGCAGGCCTTTGGGAGCGCGGTGGCGATCGGTCGCGATCGGATCGTGGTGTCAGCCTACTTCGACGAAACCGAATCGCTTCGCACCGGATCGGTGTACGTATTCGATTCGCCAACCGGCGAGTATCTGTACAAACTGCAGCCTCCCGATCCTGTCGAAGGGATGTCCTTTGGCGAGTGTCTGGCGGTGTCGGGTGATCGCCTGGCGGTGAGCGCGTATCACGATGACGTGAACGGCCCGCTCTCGGGGTCGGTCTACATCTATGACATCAACGCGGGCCGGCTGCTTCACAAAATCGCGCCTGCTGATGGGATCGAAGGGCAGAGCTTTGGATGGGCGCTTGCGATTGACGGCCAGCGACTGGTGGTCGGCGCATCGTATGACGACGACATGGGCTTCCGGTCCGGATCGGCGTACGTCTATGACTTGAGCACGTTTGAACTGGTCGCCAAACTCTCGGCCTCGGATGGCGAGGAGTTTGAGCAATTCGGCAACGCCGTTGCCATCCAGGGGGGGCGCATCGTCATCGGGGCCCGGGCCTGCGACGACCTGGGAGGCACCTCCGGGGCGGCGTACGTCTTCGAAAGTTCGAATCTCCTGCGAATTTCCCCGGATCCGCTCATCGCTGGGGAAGCGGGCACGTTTGACGTCTTCGGTGCTCTCCCCGATCGGTCGATATGGCTGCTGTACTCTTTGCGGGGCGTGGGTTCGACATATATTCCACACTTGAATGTGACGGCTGATCTCTGTCTGCCGCGGCTTGCATCCGAGCGCGGGTTGACCGATTCGGCGGGAGACTGGACGACGACGCTTGTGATGCCGCGCGTGGAGCAGATGACCAGCGTGTGGTTCCAGGCCGTGCAGCGAGAGAGTACGACCAACGTGGCGAAGATGTTGATCATATCTGATTGACCTGCTCAGCCGCCCGCCATCGCCACCGCCAGTCGGGCTGCGAGTGCGGCGTTGGATTCGAGCAGGGCGAGGTTGGCGCGCATCGAACGGCCGGCGGTGAGATCGGCCACGGCATCGAGCAGAAACGGCGTGAGCGCCTGGCCGCGGATGTCTTGTGCCGCGGCGCGATCAATGGCGCTGTGTATCGCGCGATCCATCTCCTCCTGGTCGATTGCCGCCGCTTCAGGCACGGGATTGGCCAGCAGCACCGCCGACGTGCGCCGCAGGCGGCGCCAGTGCATCTCGCAGACCCGTGCGGCCTGCTGCACATCATCTACGCGATGCGCCGACCGGTACTCATCCGACCCACGCGAGTAGAACTGCGGAAAGCGATCGGTCTGGTAGCCGAGCACGGGCACGCCGAGCGTTTCGAGGTGTTCGAGGGTGGCGGGAATGTCGAGAATCGCCTTGGCGCCGCTGCACACGACGCAGCAGGGGCACTGCGCCAGTTCGGCCAGATCGGCGGAGATGTCGGCGCTGCTCTGCCAGCCGCGATGGACGCCGCCGATGCCCCCGGTGGCGAAGATGCGCACGCCGAGGTTGCGGCAGACGGCCAGTGTTCCGGCGACGGTGAGGCCCGCCGAGCCGCCGCGCGCCATGATGGGCGCCAGGTCGCGCGCCGACGCCTTGCCGACATCATCCGATGCGGCAAGGTGTTCGAGTTGTTCATCGCTCAGTCCGACGATGAGATGACCGTCGATGATGCCGATCGCCGCGGGCGTCGCGCCATTTTCGCGCACCGTCGCCTGTATCGCGCGCATGGTCTCGATGTTGATCGGGTGCGGCAGGCCGTGAGTGAGCACGGCCGTTTCGAGCGCGACGATCGGCTGGGCGGCGCGCAAGGCGTGGCGGACATCGTCGCGGCCGAAGGTGTGCATGAGAGATGGTATCGCGCGAGGCGCGATGCTGAGCCGTCGATCGCAACGGCTGGGCCGGCGCTATCTTCCGCGGCGGGTCTTCATGCGACCGCCGAGGCGGCGCTTGGGCGGGCCAGACGGGACCACGCCGCCGGGAAACTTCTCTTCGTCGATCGTCGAGCGCTCGTCTTCCCACACGGCGTCAGGGCCTGCGGCCCGGCCGAGCGGCGCTTCCGCTTCGGGGATGGGCTTGGCGATCTGGGCGCGCTTGTCTTCGGGAATCGGCCCGGGCACGAAATCCGGGTAGTCGAGTTTGGCGATCTCGATGTTGGCGAGCATCTCGATGGCCGTGAGCAGCTTGCCCTGGTCGGGCGCCACAAAGCTCCACGCGATGCCGCTCTTGCCCGCGCGGGCGGTGCGGCCGATGCGGTGGATGTAGACCTCCGGATCCTCGGGCAGGTCGAAGTTGATCACGTGCGAGATGCCGGTGACATCGAGACCGCGCGCGGCGAGGTCCGATGCGACGACGACGCTCAAATGGCCGCTGCGCAGCTTGCGCACGATCGAATTGCGCTTGCTCTGGGGCATGTCGCCGTGCAGCGAGTGCACTTCGATCTGGTGCCGGGCCAGGAACTGCGCGAGGCGGTCAACCGTGTCCTTTGTGCGGCAGAAGACAAGCGTCAGATCGGGCTCTTCGTGCTTGAGCAGGTGCAGCAGCAGGGCCCGCTTGTCCCAGGGCTGGACGGCGAGGTACTTCTGCTCCACCTGGCGAACCGTCAACGCGCCCTCGGCGGTGACGATCTTGACCGGGTCGGTCATGTACTTGCGCGCCAGCGTCTCGATCTCTTCGGTGATGGTGGCGCTGACGAAGACAAACTGGGCCGGGCGCTTTACGCCGCCGAGGATCTTGCGGATGTCCTCGCGGAAGCCGATGTCGAGCATGCGATCGACTTCGTCGAGCACGACGCGCTTGATGTTGTCATAAGAGAGCACGCCGCGCTGGTGGAGGTCCATGACGCGGCCGGGCGTGCCGACGATGAGATTGGGCCGGCGCTTCTCGAACTCGGCGATCTGGCTGCGCAGGCGTTGCCCGCCGTAGATCGGCTGCGAGCGGATGGGCGTGTAGCGGCCGAGCTTTTTCAGCTCGGTGTCCACCTGCATGGCCAGTTCGCGCGTGGGCACGAGGATGAGCGCCTGGCTGGGGACGTCGGGATCGCCCAGATGCAGCAGGGGCAGGCCGAAGGCGGCGGTCTTGCCGGTGCCGGTGCGCGCCTGGCCGAGCACGTCGCGCCCGGCGAGGATCGGCGGGATGATCTGCGCCTGGATCTCGGTGGGCTGTTCAAAGCCGGCTTCGGCCACGCCGCGGCTGACGCTGCCGCGCAATCCGAGGTCCGAGAATGGGGTTTGGACGGTCTGGGTCTGGTCGGTCATCTGTGCAGTCTTACTCTCGACGGGCCTCTCGAACACCACGCTCGGGGGGACGGCGGAGGCCTCGTCGAGGCGGCAGGACCGCGCCAGGCGGCGGCCCTGAGAATGCTTGATGATAGAACGCGGCGATGTACGATACAAGTGAGCGGACTTCCGCCACCGCCTGCCGCCACGAAAGCCCCCTTGTCCATCGCCAGCGAAATCCAGGTCGATCTGCAGCGCCTGGCGCACAACGTCGGCGTGCTTCGCCGCGTCATCGGCCGCAACGTCGAACTGTGCTGCGTTATCAAGGCCGACGCCTACGGCCTTGGGGCGACGCGCATTGCCCGCTGGATGGACCACCTGCCCATCGATCTGCTGGCCGTCTACACCCTTGAGCAGGCCGAGCAGCTCTGCAAGGCCAACGTCGGCAAGCCGCTGCTCGTGCTCATGCCCATCCACGACGTGCCCCGGCCCGGGCCGGTGTATCGCGCCGTGGTCTCGGGGCGGCTGCACTTTGTCGTGCACGATCTCGCCCATCTCAACCACCTCATCGCCCTGGCCGACAGCATCGGCTGCCGCCTGCCGATCCACGTCGAAGTCGATACGGGCATGAGCCGCGGCGGGGCCAACGTCGCTGACGTGCGTGAGATGCTCGAACGCGTCGCCTCCACCCGAGCCGTCGAACTGCACGGTTTTTTCACGCACTTCGCCAGCGCCGAGGGCGACGAGCGCGCCACGGCCGCACAACTGGACGCCTTCAACGCCCTCGCCGCGGAGATGGATGCGCTCATTCCCGAATCCTGCCGGCTGCACGCGGCCAGCACGCACGCGGTGCTGCGCGATCCGAAGTATCACCTCGACATGGTGCGCATCGGCCTCGCGTGGACGGGCTTTGGCTGTGAGGCGCTGCGCGAAGAAGTGCACCTTGCGGCCGGCGAAGCGCTGCTGCCCATCGTGACCTGGACCAGCCGGCTCGTGCACACCAAGTGGATCGAGCCGGGCACGACCGTCGGCTATGGCCGCACGTGGCGGGCACGCCGGCGCACGCGCGTGGGCCTCGTGCCCGTGGGATACGCGGATGGTTATCCGGTCACGCTGTCGAACAAGGCGGTGGTCCGGGTGCAGGCGGGTTCACAGTGGTGTGAGGCGCCGGTGATCGGGCGGGTGAGTATGGATCAGCTGACGGTCGACCTGACGGACCTCGCCGTAGCGGTGGGAGTGGGGGCGAGCGTGGAGCTGATCGGCAGCGACCCGGCCGCGGGCAATCATCTGCCGACGCTGGCGGCGCAGGCGAACCTGCAGCCGTACATGCTGCTGTGCGGCCTCTCGCCGCGCATCAGCCGCATTTACCGGAACCAGGTGCTGCCGCAGCCTCAGGTCGAAGCGCCCAGCCAGCCCGCGCAGTCGGCCCGCCCGGCTGCCGGCGCATAGACAAAAAGAAAGGTGCCAGGTACCTTTTCCGGAAAAGGTACCTGGCACCTTTTTTCGACGCCGATCCTTCAGCGGGCCGCACAGGTGGCCCCGGCCGGGCCGGGTGTGGCGGCGGCCGATCATCTCCCGCGTGCGGATGTTCGATCTGATAGTTGGATGGAACTTGGCGACGCAGAGTCCCGCGCGCTCCGCCGCGCCGAGCCTCCGCGTCGTCATTCGACCCTGAGGCTCATGACCCCCGCGATCCTCCATGCCTCGCTGCCTTCCAAACCCCGGAGACCCTTGTGTTCAAAAGAATGGGCGAACTGCTGGTCGAGTGCGATGAGTTGACGGCTGATCAACTCGAGAACATTCTCATCGAGCAGCGCCGCCGCTACCAGCCGTTCGGCCGGATCGCTTCGAAGATGTTCCACGTGCCCACCGAGGCGATCTGGAACGCATGGGCTCTGCAGTACGCGCGCTTCTGTCCTCGCATCGCACTGCCGGGCGAGCCGCGCAATCGTGAAGCGTTGAGCAATCTCAGCCCGCACAACGCGTGGAACCTTCGTCTGCTGCCGCTGCGCTGGCACGATGGGGATCTGGTGCTCATCACCTGCGCCAGCCGCCTGGCGCACTCGCTGCAGTTCGTCGATGAACACGTCGATGCGCCTGCCGTAGTCTGGTTGACCGACAGCATCCACGCGCTCGAAGATGCGCTGCGCGCTGCGTATCCGAACTGTGACCGCCAGCCACCGGCCCGCCGACACGCCCCGCGCGTCGACGTGGCGTGATTGACTCTCTCAGTATCTCCAAGATCCGAGCCCCGACCGTAAGGGAGGGTCTTCGACGGCCTGCGTTCTTCGCGCTGCATCTCGCCAACCGCGCAGCGCACGCTCAACCCCGTGCTGACGCGTGGGGCTCGGCTTCCGGTCGTCGGCGGGCGCGGCTTGCCTTATCATTGCCGCGATGCACATGCGTCTGGTCAAGACGTTCACCTTTGAAGCGGCGCACTTCCTGCCGTCCTTTCCGCAGGGGCACAAGTGCAGGCGCATGCACGGGCATTCGTTCAGCGTTGATGTCGTCGTCGAAGGCGAGATCCCCGCCGGTCAGTACCACCTCATCGACTACGGCGATCTGAGCCAGATCATCGAGCCCCTGCGCAAACAGCTCGACCACTACTGCCTCAACGAAGTCGACGGCCTCGAGAATCCGACGAGCGAGATGATCGCCGTCTGGCTGTGGGATCGCCTCAAGCCGAACCTGCCGATGCTGGCTGAGATCGTCGTGCGCGAGACGTGCACGAGCCGGTGTGAGTATCGCGGAGAATAGTGTCAGTGCCGGCACGCGGATCAACCAGCACGATCATGACCGCATCACAACTGAACGCGCTGGCGCGACTCATCCGCGGGAACGATGGCTCCGCAGCGCACTCACATCAGATCGCCAGCGCCATCAGCCAGCTCGAACGGCGAGCCGCGCCCACGAGCGCAGTGCTCCGGCGCTACCACAGCCTGCTGCTGTTCCTCAGTGCATTCGGCAGGGCGGCTGCAACCGTCAGGGCCGCGCGCGCTGCGCTGAAGCGCTTCGAGCAACGTACATCCGCGCTGACGCCGCGCCAGCGCGCCATGCTCATCGACACCGGCATCATCGGCGCCCGCACGCAGTACACGTTCGGCTACGAGTCGCTGCGCACGATCGCCCAGCGCTGGCCGGGCGAGTGTGAGATCGACTGGAGCGGATACGACGAGCCCGAACGTCTTGACGGCCTGCTTTATCGCATCGCGCTCAATGCTGAGCAGCAGACGCTCGATGACGGGAACGTGAGCACGCAGGAATGGATCGACCACGCCCGCGGCCGGCGCGGCGGCACGGCCGTGGACTGGCTCGTGCGCGAAGTCGAAGCGCGCGGACGCGACCGCGACGCGGCCATCGCCCTCTTTGAAGACGCCGAAGTTCCGGTGGTCTGGAACCTCCATCGCTCGACCGGCTCGACAACGCTGCTGCGACTGCCGGGCCGGGAGAAGCCCGCGGGGCGGGGCCCGTTTCGCAGACCCGGTGATGCCGGGCCGCTGATCGCCGACCCGCTGCACATTCCGCCGCCGCTGCCGCGGGCGCAGGCGGCGCAGGTCAGGGCGGTCACCGTCGCGGCCCTGGCGGCGCGCGGCCGGGAAGTGCACGCGATGCGCTTTGCCAACCTCGATGAAATCTACCTGATCGATCTTGGAGAGAGCGTGCTGCTGGCCGTGCTGGGCGTCGTGCCCGAGCAGCGCCTCCCGCTCGAAGGCAACTACGGGTACATGCTGTTCGCAGGCGGCGTGCCGGTCGGCTACGGCGGCGTGAGCCCGCTGTTCGCGCAAGGCAACACGGGCATCAACATCTTCGAGGAGTTTCGCGGCAGCGAGGCGGCGATGCTCTTTGCGCTCACGCTCCGCGCGTTCCACTCTCTCTTTGACATCAGTCACTTCATCGCCAGCCCATACCAGTTCGGCGATGACAACGATGAGGCCATCGAAAGCGGCGCATTCTGGTTCTACTACCGCCTCGGATTCCGGCCCGCATCACGCGCCATCCGCACACTCGCCGCGCGCGAATGGAGGCGACTGAAGGCAAACCCCTCGCATCGAACCACGCCGCGCAACCTCCAGCGGCTGGCGCGGAGCGATCTCGTGCTCTCGCTGCCTGGCCGTGCGGCTGACGAACTGTTCGCCGAGTCCAATCTCGGACGCTTGGCGACGGCTGTCGGCAAAGCGATCGCCGAGCGCGGCCCGCGCGACCGCGTGGCGGTGGCCGAAGAGATGGCGGCGCGAGTGGCCGGCCGGCTGGGCATCACGAAGCGACATCTCGTCGACAGACATCGCCGCGAGAGCCTGCGGCGGATGGCGCCGATCCTGTCCCTGCTCGGTCCCGCCGTAGCGCGCTGGAGCGCCGCCGAGCGGGCGGCCCTGCGCACCATCGCGCTGGGCAAGTGCGACGGATCGGAGCGGGGCTACGTGCAGGCGATGGCCCGGCACGCGCGATTTCGCAGGGCGCTCGATCGAGAGTTGAATCGATAGCCGCGGGGCGGAACTGCTTCGGCGCTCGCGCACGGCATCCCGGCCTCTGAAGTGCATCGCGGTGTGGCATCCGCCCCAGTCCCGTGCCGCCGCAGAAAACGGCTGCGACGCCGACTGGTGTGAGTCAGCGTCGCGAGCCAGGAGTGACGTTCAGTTGAATACAGCGCCTGCGGCGGAAAAGGTGCCTGGCACCTTTTTTTCAGCGATGTGTCATTTCGTCGCGGCCGCAGTCTCGATCGTCGGCAGCACGGAGCCGTCGGTGATCATGATGCGCGTCGGCGAGAGGCGATGCACCTCCAGCGGCAGGTCGCGCGTGCTCTTCTTCTCCGGCTTGGGGATGATCATGATCGGCTCGGGCAGTGCGCCCTGCTCCACTTCCTCCACGACGGGCGCGGGAATGGCGCGGCGGACGAGGCGGGCCTGGTTCACGAGACCCTGCTCATCGAGCCAGAGGTTCTGGGCGCGGCGAAGCTGGCCGGGCGCGTACTCGGGCAGTCGGTCGAACGGATCGAAGACGATGGGCACTTCGCCGACCCACGCGTGGATGCGGGCGAAGGCGCCGGGCACGCCGTACCAGTCCGGCCCGGGCTGCGAGCAGTTGTCGAGCATGGAGTCGCGCGACAGAATGCGCACGCCGGAGATCTCAAAGTCGGGCGCTGCGGAGAACTCGCGGGTGACGAGTTGCGCGTGGCCGTGGTAGGGCGGCGGGCACTCGAGCAGCACGCCGCGCGTCGAGCCGCGCCACTGCGGTTCGTTGAGGATGTAGTTGGGTTGAGCGGCGTTGAGCGCAAACGCCGCGCCGAGAAGCAGGATGCTCATGGTCGTGCCTTTCTTCAGATGTTGAGACCGCCGGACGGAAAGCAAGGCCCGTGCCGCGCGTGGAATCCGAAGCCAGAGGCGGCAAAGCGGACGTTGGCTTTGCGGCCTGTTGCCGGCACGCCACACGCAAGTGTGGTGCAGTAGCGACGTTACGGGCGTTTCGTTCTCACTGGTCGCTCAGCGCGTGCCGATGGAATATGGTACACCGCCCTCGCAAAGCAGAGCCGGCCGGCGGAGCGGTTCGCGTTATCAGACCTACAGCAACCCGCCTCGCCGACGACCTGCCCGGCCTTTCATCCGCCTCGCCCGCCTCGGTGCCTCATGCCCAACCACCTCGACTCCCCCAGGCCGACCGCCAACATCCCGCTCCCGGCCATCAAGCGTCTCAGCCTGTATCTGCGCGAGGTTGAAGATCTGCTCGAAGCCGGCCGCACGACGGTGTCATCCAAGCAGCTCGGCGAAGCGCTGAGCCTGACCGATGCGCAGGTGCGCAAGGACCTGGGCTACTTCGGGCAGTTCGGCCAGCCGGGCATCGGCTACAACGTCTCGCAACTGGCCGCGGAACTGCGCCGGCTGCTGGGCAGCGACCAGGTGTCCAACGTGTGCCTCGTGGGCGTGGGCAACATCGGCCGCGCCCTTCTCGATCACGGCGGCTTTCGGCGCAAGGGCTTTCACATCGTGGCTGCGTTCGACGTGAGCGACTCGGTCGTGGGCCAGAGCGTGCACGGCGTGAAGGTGGCGCCGATGGCCGACCTGGCGCGCGTGGTGCAGAGCCGTTCGGTACGCTTCGGCATCGTCGCCGTACCGGCCGCGGCGGCGCAGAGCGTGTGCGATCAACTGGTCAAGGCGGGGGTGACGGGGATTCTCAACTTCGCCCCCAAGCGCCTGCAGGTCCCGCCGCACGTGTCGATCAGCAGCGTGGACCTGGCGGTTCAGCTCGAACAACTCGCGTTCCAGGTGATGCTGGCGCAGCGCGAGTAGTCGTCGGAGGTCGATGATGACCGACGAACGTGCAGAGAAGATCAGGCAGCGCAGGCTGTGCTCGATTGGTGTGGGTGTGTTCGCGTGCTTATGCCTGATGATGATGTGTTGGAAGCAGGCTTCGAACGCGCATGCATGGTGGTTGTACCGCCACAGTCGCGATTATCAGTACAGCGGACGCCACAGCTTCGACTTCCTCTCATTTGGCGTGTCGGCGGGCGATACGGAGTTGATCGTGGATCAGAAGCTTGCAGCCATGGGCAGCGCCTCCGTACCGGGAAGAGCCAGCGCAAGCAAGTTCTACTCATTTACCTACGGTCACGACTTCTTCATCCAATCTGCGGGTCCGGTGTTGACGGAGTGGATCACCGTCTACTTTGACGAGGATGGAAAGGCCGACAAGATCATCTATCACTTGTCCGGCGATGGGAAGTCAGATGAGTACATGCTG
This sequence comes from Phycisphaerales bacterium, assembly GCA_020852515.1. Classification (NCBI taxonomy): domain Bacteria; kingdom Pseudomonadati; phylum Planctomycetota; class Phycisphaerae; order Phycisphaerales; species Phycisphaerales bacterium. The sequence goes on along the minus strand of JADZAS010000030.1, from coordinate 170,591 downwards.
AATCTGCATGCCAAGACGGTGAACAAGTCGCGGTAGTCCTCATGATCCAACGGCCGGGTGCCGTGGTCAAGCGAGGCTTTGCGAGCGCAGGCCACGCGAGTGCGCGAATGATGGACGAATCACATTGAGCGCGCCGCCCGCAACCGCGTGGCCCGCCGGTCCCAAAGCCGACCTCTGGATCACGGCGCCTGGATTGGTTATCACCCGCTGCCGGTTGTTCGGCCCCATCGTCGCAACGAGAGACGGCGGCGGCGGTACCGAATCCGAAAGAACGACGGCACGTGCCGCGAGGATCCGCCATGAAACGACTTTCCCGTCGAATGTTTATGTCCGCCACACCCGCGGTAGCGCTTTCGGCCTTGCTGGCGCCTGAACAGCGGGCGGCCGCGCACCTGCTTGGCCGCCTCGAAGGCGGGCCTTCCTTTGGCGAGTCCTATCCGTCGCAGGATCCGCAGATCGTCCAGATGATCGTCGGCGCTGCGCACACGAAGCTCGATGAAGTGACTTCGCTGGTCAAGCAGCGTCCGGCGTTGGCGCGCGCGAGTTGGGACTGGGGGTTCGGCGACTGGGAGTCGGCGCTGGGCGCCGCTTCGCACGTGGGTCGACGCGACATTGCCGAGGTCCTGCTGGCGCACGGCGCGCGGGCCAACCTGTTTACGTTTGCGATGCTCGGCCAGGTGGATGTGGTGCGCGCGATCTGCACCGCTCATCCGGGAATTCAACGCACGCCCGGGCCGCACGGCATCACGCTGCTCAAGCACGCGGTGGCCGGCGAGGATGAGGCGCATGATGTGGTCGAGTATCTCACGGCGCTGGGAGGCGCCGATGAATCGCCGGCCAACCTGCCGGTCGATGAAGCGGCCGCCAAACCGTACGTGGCTCAGTACGAGCCGATCGGCATGCCCCACGTGCGACTGAGCATCGCCTGGAGCGACAAGCGCCAGGGGCTGATGCTTTCGCGCGATGATCGCTCCGCTCGCTTTCTGCTCAATGAAGGTGGCCACGTCTTTCATCCCGTCGGTGCGCCAGATGTGAGCATCACCTTTTCGGTGATCGAGGATCTGGCATTGGACATGACGATCATCGACGGAGACCACACGTTGATCGCGCGGCGTGTGAACTAGTTCGATCTCGCTGAGGCATCGGCCATCCACGCATGAGCACGCTGCTGCGTGATCCGAGCCCCACGCGTCAGCACGGGGCCAGGACGTTCGAAACGCGGCTGCGCTCGATTCATCGTTGAGCGCACACGGCCAAGACCCTCCCTCACGGTCGGGGCTCGGCTCCGGGCGGCGCAGCTCGTTTCCGGACTTTGCGGCTCGGTTCCGGCGGCCCTGTTGTGCGTGCGCCGGCAACCGGTTCGCGCGGATCGGGCAACGCGCACGATTTCACGAGCGACTGAACCTCGCGCTCACTCCGCTCGTACTAGCCCCGAGCGGGCCCCGCAAAATCAGAAGGGTTTGTGGCAACGGGGGCTCGCAATAACGAAAGGACATGCTCATGCGATCACACAAGTCATCCCGCGGATTTCTGCCGCGCCGACTGGCCTCGCTCATCGTCGCCGGCGGCGCCTGTACATTTCTGACTGCACCCGTGCTCATGGGATTCGATGACCCCGCGCCTCCCAAGGCCATCTCGTCGGCGGAGGCGATCTCCGCGGCGTTCCGTGATGCGGCCCGGACCATCTCGCCGTCGGTCGTGAACATCACCACGGTCGATCGGCCCGACAACGTCTCATTTAACCAGCAGTCGCCGGGCCAGCAGATTCCGCCGCAGCTGCGTCAGCAGATTCCCCCTGAGTTCCGCCGCTTCTTCGGCGACACGCCGGGGCAGATCGTGCCCTTCGGCGGTCAGGGCGGCCCGATGCCCGAGCGCCGCGGCCAGGGTTCGGGCGTCATCATCAAGTCGGACGGCTACATCCTCACCAACAACCACGTCGTGCAGGGCGCTGACGAACTGAAGGTTCGCCTCAGCGACCGGCGCGACTACACCGCCACCGTCGTGGGCGCCGACCCCGACAGCGACCTCGCCGTGATCAAGATCGATGCGACCGGCCTGCCCGCCGCGAAGTTCGGCGACTCCGATGCGCTCCAGCAGGGCGACTGGGTCGTCGCGGTCGGTAACCCCTTCGGCCTCGACCACACCGTAACCGCCGGCGTCGTGAGCGCCAAGGGTCGCGGCAACATCGGCCTGAACACCTACGAAGACTTCATCCAGACGGACGCGGCGATCAACCCCGGCAACTCCGGTGGCCCGCTCGTCAATCTGCACGGCGAGATGGTCGGCATCAACTCCGCCATTCACTCGCGCACCGGCGGAAGCGACGGCATCGGCTTTGCCATCCCGTCCAACCTCGCCCAGCACGTGGCCGATTCACTCATCGACAGCGGACGCGTCGATCGCGGCTGGATCGGCGTCGGTGTACAGCCGCTCACGCCTGATCTCGCCCACGCGTTCAACTACACCGGCTCGACCGGCGTGGTCGTGACGAACGTGATGGATGGCACGCCTGCTCAGAAGAGCGGCCTCAAGTCGGGCGACATCATCGTCGAGGTGGACAACCGCACGATCGATTCGCCGCGCGCCCTGATCAACTTCATCGGCCAGCGCGAGCCGGGCGAGCAGGTGAAAGTGACCGTCTCGCGCAATGGCTCCGAGCAGGTCGTCCCGCTGACGCTGGGGCAGCGCCCGGGGCAGGAGCAGGTGATCGCCTCGCAGGCGCCGTCGCAGGCGCCGTCGGCGGAAGCGTCGCTGGGCTTGGCGGTGCAGCCGCTGACGGATGATCTGCGCCGGCAACTGGGCGTTTCGGCGGCCGGTGGCCTGCTCGTGACGCAGGTGCAGCCCGGTTCGCCCGCCGAACGCGCCGGCCTGCAGCCGGAAGACGTCATCGTCGAGGCAAATCACTCGGCGGTGCGAAGCGCCCGCGACCTCGCCAACCAGGCGAAGAACCTCGGCGAGGGCGTGCTGCTCAAGATCGAGCGCGGCGGTCAGCCGCTGTACATGGTCCTCAAGAGCGAATAAGCCGCGAGATGACCTGCGAGGTCATCGCCTTTCACAGCGCACACCGCACCGGCGGTGTGCGCTGTTTTTGTTGATGCGGTGCGAAGTTGTCGCGCCGAACGCATCCTAGCTGCGAGAACGCGGAAGTGACGAACTCTGGCACGTGCTGTCGCGGCACGTGTCGTCATGCCTGCGAAGGCAGGCATCCAGTCGAGCGGGCTGGGACGTTCATTTTTCGAAGACGAGTACGTGCGCGACTGCACGCCCGTGGAGTTCCGCCCCGCCCTTCGCAGGAGCAGGCTCTGCGCGGGAATGACGGGGTTGCCCAATCGACCTTCACAGTCGCGGCTCGTCTCGGCCTGCGCCCTCGCCCACTGTCCAGTCGCCCCTCGGTCCGCTCTACGGCCCCGGCTCGGCAGACGCGCTCGCGTCCGCGGCCTTGCGCAAGTAGACCCAGACCCAGCCGTGGTTCCGCCGTTCGGGTTCGAAACGCGCCAACTGCGGCCAGAGTTCCTGCAGTTCGGTCGAAACCTCGTTGAAGCCCTCGACCTCGGCGGAAACTTCATCCCAGAGTTGGCCCCACTTCTCCTGCTGCTCGGTCGTCATTTCCTCTTCGGGTCCGACGCCGACGCGCTCGCGGAGTTTGGCGTCGAGCACCGCCCAGAGTTGCTGGTAGCGCGTCATCACGGTCTGCTGCCGCTCCCGGATTCGATCGCGCTCCGCGATGTCTTCATCCGACAGGTTCGGCTGCTCGGCGGTCGTCGTCTGAAAGTCGCCTACGAGCACGTCGAGACGGCTGTCGCCATTCCAGTCCGCGATGCAGACCTTGGTGCGCGCGCCGGGGCGCTTGATGAGTTTGCCTTCGATGTCGTCAGTCGGGTTGGTGTACGCGGCCATCATCTCTTCATCCGACATCGGCTGCACGAGCGCGATGGCGGCGGCGAGCGTGGGCATCTGCCTTTCGCCGCGTGCCGTGGCGCGATAGAACCACACGCCGCCCTGGCCGTCGCCGCAGATGAGATCATCCGCGCCGTCGCCATCCCAGTCGGCCACGGTCGGCCCGGCATCGCCCTTCACGCGGATGTTCTCGCCGCCGGCCGCCAGTTGCTGCGCGTCGCCGAACTTCGGCACGCCCTTGCCTTCGTGGACGTTGGGCACGAAGAAGACGTCGCCTTCAATGGTGCCGAGGAGGAGATCGAGATCCCCGTCGCGGTCCCAGTCCGTCACCGCCGCGGCCGACGCCTGGCCCACGTTCACGTCGCCGCCGCTGCTGCTTTCGAGTTTGATCGGCTCTTCGTACGCACCGTCGCGGGCGCCGGCGAAGAAGAAGATTTCGCCTGGCCACGAGCCGGAGATCACATCGCGCATCCCGTCGCCGTTGAGGTCCGCCAACTGCGGACCGAAGCCGACGCATCAGCCCGACGGGATCGAGCCGAGCCCCTTGCGCGTCTGAAACCACGCGAAGTCGCTGTCGAACTTCGGCTCGGCGTTGCTGCCGACGTTGCGGTAGATGCGCATCTTGCCGTCGCCGAACTGGCCGACGAGCAGGTCGTTCTTCCCGTCGCCGTTCCAATCCGCGACCCACGGCGCCGCGTGGCCGATGTCCACGTCGATCCACTCATCGCCCGCGCTGACGCGGAACGGAGGTTCGAATTCAGGCGGACCGGCCAGCGCCGCAGCGCATCCGAACATCGCAACCAAAGCCAGTGACGATTTCATGAGGCCTCCCATCTCAATCGCAAGTTCGGGCCAGCGAGACTCTGAACATCATAACGCACGGCGGGCGGCCGCCGGCTTACGAACGCGCTGAATTGCACAAAGAAAGTGGATTCGTGCGTACCGACCGGAAGTCGAACACGCGTACCGGCCGGCCGCCGCGTTACTGTTCGCCGTCCCCGGCGCGCTGCCTGGCCAGGCGCATGAACTGCTCGTGGCAGCCCAGTTCGGCCGCGGCGTCGCGCGGCGTGCGCTGCAGATATGTGCCGTCGCTGGCCATATCCCACGTCTGCCTCTGGTCGGCGAGCTGGATGCGCAGGATCTCCCAGCACTTCTCGCGCAGGGCTGGCTCCTCGACCGGGACGATCGCCTCGACGCGGTTGGACAGGTTGCGGTACATCCAGTCGGCGCTGCCGAAGTAGAACTCGCCGTGCGCCGGATTCTCGCAGCCGGCCCGGAAGTGAAACAGGCGTGCATGCTCGAGGAGCCGTCCGACAATCGACATCACGCGGATGTTCTCGCTCAGCCCCGGCACGCCTGGCCGCAAACAGCAGAAGCCTCTCACGATCAGATCGATCGGCACGCCCTCGCCCGAAGCGCGGTAGAGCGCCGCGCAGATGCCCAGGTCTTCGAGGCTGTTCATCTTCGCCACGATGCCGCACGGCCGGCCGGCGCGGCAATTGAGAATCTCGCGATCGATCATTGCGATGAAGCGCTCGCGCATGTTCACCGGCGCCACGAGCAGCTTGTGGTAGTCGCGCTTGCGCGACCGGCCGGTGAGGAAGTGAAACAGGTCGATGAGTTCCTCGGTGATGGCCGGGTTGCACGTGAACAGCCCGAGGTCGGTGTAGAGCCGCGAAGTGCCCACGTGATAGTTGCCCGTCCCGATGTGCGCGTACGAGCGCAGTCCGCTTCCTTCGCGACGAACCACCAGCACCGTCTTCGTGTGCGTCTTGAGCCCGAGCACGCCGTACACCACGTGGACGCCGACCTTTTCGAGCGTGCGGGCCCACTGGATGTTCCGCTCTTCGTCGAAGCGCGCCTTGAGCTCGACGAGGCACACGACCTGCTTACCCAGTTCGGCCGCCTGGATGAGCCGCCGCACGAACGGGCTGTCATCGCCCGTGCGATAGAGCGTCATCTTGATGGCCAGCACGTTGCGATCCGTCGCCGCCGCCGCTACGAAGCGCTCGACGCTGGCGCTGAAACTGTCGTACGGGTGGTGCACGAGTTGATCGCCGTTGCGGATGACGCTGAAGATATCCGTCGATTCGTCGGCGAAGGCGGGCGGCGTCACCGGGGTCCACGCGCGGAAGCGCAGGTCGGCAATGGGCAGGTCCGCGATCGGCGCGAGGTCGCTGTAATCGAGTTCGCCGGGCAGCTCGTACACGTCGCTGCGCGAAAGTTCGAGTTCGGCGATGAGGAAGTCGAGAATCTCCGGATTCGGATCCGGTCCGTGCTCGAGGCGCACGATCTTCTCGAAGCGCCGCTGGCGCATCTCCTGCGCGATGGATTCGAGCAGGTCTTCGACGTCTTCTTCATCGCGCTCGATGTCGGCGTTGCGCGTCACGCGGAAGGGCATGATGTCAAGAATGACCATCTCCGGGAAGAGATCGTCGAGGTTGCGCGCGATGAGTTCGTGCAGCGTGACGAAGCGATACACGCCGCTGCCGTTGTCCTGCGGGTTGACGCGAATGAGCGACGGCAGAACTTCGGGAATCTTCACGCGCGCAAAGAGGTGCTCGGTGCTCTCGGGGTGCCGCAACGTGATGCCCAGCGACGTGGAGAGGTTTGAGATGAACGGGAACGGATGACCCGGATCGACCGCCAGCGGCGTGAGCACGGGGAACACGTTCTCGCGGAAGTACTGCGAAGCGAAGCGCAGTTCCGGCCCGGTGAGATCATGCCACTTGACGATGCCGATGCCGCGCTCGGCCAGCGCGGGCCGGATGATCTCGCGATCGGTCTGCGCCTGCTGCTCCAGCATGGGGATCACGGTCTGCCGGATGGCGCTGAGTTGCTGCGCCGGCGTCAGGCCGTCGGGCGTGCGCGGCACGGCGCCCGCGGCGACCTGGCGCTTGAGCCCGCCGACGCGCTTCATGAAAAACTCGTCGAGGTTGCTCGTGAAGATCGCCAGGAAGCGCACGCGCTCAAGCAGCGGCGTGCGGTCATCCATCGCCTCGTGCAGCACGCGACGATTGAACTCGAGCCATGAGAGTTCGCGGTTGAGCAGATCGCCCGGCTGGAGCGCACGCGGCTCGGCGGGAGGCGCAGCGCTTTGGCCGGCCTCACTGGCAAGATGCACCGAATCCGGAGAATTGGCGTTCATCGACCCTCCGCGCCCGCCGCGCAGTGGGTGAAGGTATCGCCGCGGGCACGCGCGTGCAAGCGCTCGGTATGTTAGAATTCGGCTAATGGATGGTCCGCCTTCACCTCCCGCGACTTTGGCCGCTGCGTTCCGTCTACGCTTGCCGGCACATTCGCCCGCCTGTCTGCGGCAGCGTCCGCCCGGGCAGGCCCCACCGAAATCCACGAGCCGCCATGCCCAACGACCGAATCGTCGCATTCATTGACCTCGGCACCAACTCGGCGCGCCTGCTGCTCGTCAGCGTCGCCGCCGACGGCTCGACCACCACGCTTTCGCAGCAGAAGGAGGTCATCCGCCTGGGCGAAGGCGAGTTTGCCAGCCGGCGACTCCAGAAGGACGCGATGGATCGCGCCGTGGCTGTGTGCGGGCGCTTCGCCGAGATGGCCCGGGCCCGCGACGCGAGCGAGATCATCGCCGTGGCCACCTCCGCCACGCGCGAGGCGAGCAACCGCGGCGCGTTCCTCGAGCGCATGCGCCGCGAAGCGAAGATCAACCTCCACGTCATCTCAGGCAAGGAGGAAGCCCGACTCATCTACCTCGGCGTCGCCAGCGGCACGCGCATCGACAATCAGAAGGCCCTGTTCATCGACATCGGCGGCGGCAGCACCGAAGTCGTCCTCGGCAACCAGAGTGAGCACTTCTTCATCGACTCACTCAAACTCGGCGCCATCCGCCTCACGTCGATGTTCTTCGAGCCCGGCTTCGACGGGCCGGTGAGCAAGGCGACGTACCGGCGCCTCACCGAGCACGTGCGCCACAAGACGCTTCGCGCCGTGCAGGCGCTGGGCAAACACAAGATCGACCTCGCCATCGGCTCAAGCGGCACGATCCAGAACATGGTGGATCTCACGGCGCGCCAGACGCTGGGCCGACCGGCGCAGCGCGATGACGCCATCGCGACCGCTGATCTCAGCCGCATGATTGAAGAGCTGTGCGACATGCCGCTGGCGGCCCGGCGCAAGGCGCCGGGCATCAATCCTGACCGCGCCGACATCATCATCGCCGGCGCAGCAATCCTCGAACCCCTGCTCACGCAACTCAAAGTGCCATCCATCCGCGCCAGCGAGCGCGGCCTGCGCGAGGGCCTGCTCATCGATTATCTCGCGCGCAGCGCCCGCGCGGTGCCACTCACTTCGACCTCGTTTCGCGAGCGCAGCGTGCTGCGCCTGGGGCGCACGTGCTCGTTTGACGAGCCGCATGCGCTGCAGGTCGCGCGTCTCTCGCTCATGCTCTTCGAGTCGGCTCGCGACCTGGGCCTGCACCAACTCGGCCCGGCCGAGCGCGAACTGCTCGAATACGCCGCGCTGCTGCACGACGTGGGCACGTTCGTCTCCTACGCCAACCACCAGGTGCACTCGCACTATCTCATCCGTCACGGCGAGCTGCTGGGCTTTGACGATCGCGAAATCAGCCTCATTGCGCTCATCGCTCGCTACCACCAGAAGTCGTATCCGGGCAAGTCGCTCGCCGAGTTCGCCGCACTGCCCGATGAAGATCAGCGCATGGTGGAAGTATGCTGCACACTGCTGCGCCTGGCCGAGTGCCTCGACCGCAGCCACATGGGCGCCGTGACCGCGGCGCGATTCGAAGCGGGCCAGGCGAAAGGTGCGGCTGGCCAGGACAAGGCAAACGGCAAGCAAGAGAGTGATGCGCGGAAGTCTGAAGGCAAGAACGGCAAGAGCCGCGTGACGCTGATCATCGAAGCCGCCGCCGACTGTCGCATGGAGGTCTGGGGCGTGCACGACCGAGCCAAGGCGTTCCGCAAGACCTTCGACAAGCATCTCGACGTGCGCATCAGCGAGGCCTTGGCAGAGAGCAAAGCGGTGAAGTAGGATGAATCCGGGATCGTCGAAGTGAATCGCACTTGTTCGAGACGCGGGGTTCTCGCCGCGAGGTCGATTGACACCTTGCCCCCCCCTAACATGGCTACGCCACTTCATCGGCAGGCGCATTGGACAAGCTCAGCGGTAGCCCGCGGATGTGGTCGAGTTGTCAGCAAAGCCGAGGGTGCTTCGTCATGTTGCAGTGTGCATCGAATTCGTGGATGACTGTGAGAAACGCCGTGACGTTGGCATGCATCGTGGCGTGCGCGTTCCAAACGTCCTGCGGCAAGAGCGAGAGTTCCGACGGCGCTCCTGCAGCCTCGACGACCAGCGCCCCGGCTGCGGTTGTCTCCGAGATTGCAGTATGGAAATCCGTTGGCGGCGTGACCGACGCCCGTGAACTCGCCCCGAAGGCCTCGGGAGGTCGAAACGCTGCCGATCTGCACCGGCCGCTCATCGAGGTGATGAAGACCATGTCGGCCGCCGATGAAGCCATGATCAAAGACCCGTGGGGTACCGATCCAGGCACGCTCAAGTACGCGCTTGAGTCTTATGAACGTGAACTCTCAACGATTCGCGAGGCGCTCGCTCTGCCGTACTGCAACTGGAATGCGCACTACGAGCAGGGCATGGATATGGAGTTGCCTCACCTTGCGTACAGCCGGAGCGTGGCTCGATTGTTCGTGGTCGAGGCCATCGTGCGCGCCGATGCCGACGACTATCAGGGAGCGGCGGCGTCCATCCAGGATATCTTCCGTCTCAGCGATCAGGTCGCGACAGACCCGATCGCGCTGGTCATGGCCGTTCGCTTCTCGCTGGATCAATTGGCGCTGGAGGCGATTCACCAGCTGTTCTACGAGAAGGGTTTTGATCAGATAGACGGGTTGCGGCAAACACTGGCGAATCGCAACTATCGCAGTGAGATCAGAAGAGCGCTGCTCGGCGAAGGAGCGATTGGCATTGGCATGTACCGCACCAAAGCCGGTGGGGCAACGAACCCGATCGAGCAGCAGCCCATGTCTGCGGCGGTCGCCGATGAACTCGTCTGGTATCTGAGGATGACTCGGTCATTCGTCGATCAGTCAATGCAGCCATATTACCAGACGAGCTCGCTTGCGGATGCGCCGCCGAGGCCGGGGAGCGCTGTCGTCGACGAACGCTTCACGAATGCCGATCAATTCGACCGGATGTGCCGGTGGGCTGCCGGCGCCGAGAATTACGCAGCAGCAGCGCAACTGGCGCTCGAACTGCGTGAGCGAAAGGAAAAGACTGGTGCGTATCCAGACCCGTCGGAGGTGAGCACGCCGCGCGATGCGCTCACGGGTGAAAAGATGGGCTACAGCAGGAAGGGCGACGGCTTTGTGATCCGCTTCTCCCATTTCGGGTTTGGCGGGACGCAGACGGATAATGAGTGGGAGTGGTAGGCTGCTGCTGGACATGGTTGACGAAACGCTCCGCGCCGACGACCGGGAATCCGACGGCGATCGAGATCGAATCATGACCACATTCTGGGATGACTTCTTGTCCGGCACGCCGACACCTGAAGTTGTGGCGTTCTCGGGGCGCGTTCTCCTCATCCTCATTGCGGTGTCGTTCATCCCGGCGATCACCGGTAAGTGGGCGCCGCGCTGGACGCATCGCATCGTGGCGTGGGCCGTCGTGTTCACCTGGATCATGTGGGGCACGATCTCCGTGCTGTTCCACTGGGACGTCTACCGCCCGTATCTCGCGGCCGGCTGGGATCTCGAGGAACTCGGCATCAAGTACATGAACGATCTCGGCTACTTCGGCCTGAGCATCTGGGGGATGATCTTCGCCCTGTTCGCCGCGTGGGAAATGCTGACGGGCCGCCAGATCGGCGACCATGATCCGGACGAACAGGATCCGCCTGCCGATGAGTAAGCGAGTCCGCCGATCACCCCCTCACCCCCTCACCCGTTCACCCCATCACCCGTTCACCCCATCACCCCATCACCCCATCACCCCATCACCCGTTCACCCCATCACCCTCCGCCCCCTGCCACCTTGGCACCCGGCTGGCCGCCGCGCCGGCTCGTTGGCAGCATCGTCGCCCGCCAGATCCAGCCGCAAACCGGCCTGACGCTCTGAAAAACGCCGTTTCCACCCCGGCGCCGCCGCCGCCACCCCCGGCACCCGCCTTGCACCTGTCCGGTCTCAACTACGGAGATCGTCCGCGCATGGTGTCCATGCCCGACAACCTGAACCACCCGCGACCCGCCCGCCTGTCCGGCGAGCCTGACGGCCCAGGTGCCGCCGCCCGGCCCGGCAACCGGCTCAACCTCCTGCTCAGTTACGCAGGCTGGCGGCCGCAGAGCTGGGCCGAGCAGCTGCCGCAGCTCCTCGAGCCCATGGGGATCGCGTCGTTCCGCGTTCAGTCCGGCCGCGAGGCGTCGGAGGTCATCCAGCGCCAACGCATGCACATCGCCGTGGTCGATCTCGGCCTGCCCATCGACGACCCCAGCCAGGCCGCACCGAGCACCGGCAGCGAAACCGGCGGCACCCGGCTGCTGCAGATCATCCGCCGCCTCGACGCACCGCCGCCGACCATCGTCATTCGCCGACCCATCGACAAAGCGCACGGCAACGAGCGCACGCTGCACGAAGCCCTGCGCGAAGGCGCCTTTACCGTCCTCGACGTGCCCGTCCAGCTCGAACACCTGCTCGAACTGATGCGCCGCATCCTCCGTCGCCACTACCGCGACGCCTGGCCGACGCTCGGCGGACCCAGTCCCGGATCGTCAAGCTGACACGTCGCGCCGGGGCTCCGGCCCGACCTCGTTGAACTCTCAATGTCATTCAACCTCAACCCCCAACCCACTGCAACCGGAGAACAGAACATGAAAGTCCGCCCACTCGGTGACAAGATCCTCATCAAGCGCGATGAAGCGACGACCAAGACCGATTCCGGCCTCTACCTCCCCGAGTCCGCCAAGGACACGCCGCGCACCGGTGTCGTCAAAGCCGTCGGCCAGGGTCGCCTCAACAAGGACACCGGCGACTACACCCCCTTCAGCGTCAAGAAGGGCGATCGCGTTCTGTTCAACTCATACGCCGGCACCGAAGTCAAGATCGACGGCGAGGAACTCCTTCTCATGAACGAAGAGTCCATCCTCGCGCTCATCGACTGACCCGACGCCGCGCGCCGCGACTGAAAGGCAACAGATGACGCCCGAGCAACTCCGCACCGCACTCACCGGCCTCAAGGGAGATCGCACGACTCGATTCATGTTCGAATCGTGCGCGGAAATGCTCTGTGTGACCAACGCGTTCCTCGTGCCCGTCGAGTCGGACAACCTCATCAAGCTCACGGATGGCAAGAAGGAATACGTCATCGACGCTCAGCGCATCGCGTGGGTCGAGATCGGCTGATGCAACCGCCGGCCAAACGCCGGAGAATCGAGAACACCATGGCCACACCCGTTGAACTCCTGTCCGACACCACCGAGCCTCATCTGCCCTTCGGCCGGCTGCACGTACAGCGCCTGCGCTGCGGGCAGGTCGAGACGGTCGTGGTGACCGGCATCGACTGGGGCGGGTCCATCATCGCCGAACGAATCGCCGTGGTCCGCCCGCCACAGGGAGGCGCCCCGGCCGACGTCGAAGCCGCGCTGCGGGCAGACGTGCTCGGCTCTCTCGAAGCCCGGCGCAACTGAAACCATCAATCGAAGCAACACCGAAGACTTAACACTTACCGGAAGGAACGAATCACATGGCTGCCAAGCACATCGCCTTTGAAGCCGACGCCCGCGAGCGCATTCGCAAGGGCGTCGCCAAACTCGCCGCCGCAGTGCGCACCACCCTCGGCCCGTCCGGCCGCGTCGTCATGATCGAAAAATCATTCGGCGCGCCGACTGTTACAAAGGACGGCGTCACCGTCGCCAAGGAAATCGAACTCGACGACCCCTACGAAAACATGGGCGCGCAGATGGTGAAGGAAGTTGCCTCAAAATCGTCAAAAGACGCTGGCGATGGCACCACGACTGCCACGATCTACGCGGAGGCCATTTTTAGTGAGGGTCTGAAAAACATCACTGCGGGGGCGAATGCGAACGCGGTGAAGCGCGGCATCGACCTCGCCGTCGCCGCGGTCGTTGAAGAACTCGGCAAAATGAGCAAAAAGGTCACCACCTCCACCGAAATCGCCCAGGTCGGCACCTGCAGCGCCAACCAGGACGCCGCGATCGGCAAAATCATCGCCGAGGCCATGGATAAAGTCGGAAAAGACGGCGTGATCACCGTCGAAGAAGGCAAATCCCTCGAAACCGACGTCGATCTCCTCGAAGGCATGCAGTTCGACAAGGGCTACCTCAGCCCCCACTTCGTCACCGACATCGCCAACATGGAGTGCGTCCTCGAGGACTGTTACGTCCTGATTCACGAGAAAAAGATCACTTCCGCCAAAGATCTCATCCCCATCCTCGGCAAGGTCGCCGAGCAGGGCAAGGGCATCCTCATCGTCGCTGAAGACATCGAAGGCGAGGCCCTGGCCACGCTCGTGGTCAACAAGCTGCGCGGCACGCTCAAGGTCTGCGCCGTCAAGGCCCCGGGCTTTGGCGACCGCCGCAAGGCCATGATGGAAGACATCGCCATCCTCACGGGCGGCCGGGCCATCATGGAAGAACTCGGCATCGAACTCGAAAAGCTCACCCTGGCCGACCTCGGCCGGGCCAAGAAGGTTACGGTGGACAAGGACAACACCACCATCGTCGAAGGCGCCGGCAAGAAGGCCGACATCCAGGGCCGCATCGCCCAGATCCGCCACCAGATCGACGCCAGCACGAGCGATTACGACAGCGAAAAGCTCCAGGAGCGCCTGGCCAAGCTCGCAGGCGGCGTGGCGCAGATCAACGTCGGCGCCGCGACCGAAGTCGAGATGAAAGAGAAGAAGGCCCGCGTGGAGGACGCCCTGCACGCCTGCCGCGCCGCGGTCGAGGAAGGCATCCTGCCCGGCGGCGGCGTGGCGGTGCTGCGCAGCCGCAAGGCGCTCGAGAAGGCCCGCAAGGCCGCCAGGGGCGACGAGCAGATCGGCGTGGACATCATCGGCCGCGCCCTCACCGCCCCCATCAAGCAGATCGCCGAGAACTGCGGCCTGGACGGCTCGATCATCGCCCAGAAGGTCGAAGAATCCAAGGACAACAACTTCGGCTTCAACGCCCTGACGCACACTTATGAGGATCTCGTCAAGTCCGGCGTGATCGTGCCCACCAAGGTCGAGCGCGTCGCGCTCCAGAACGCGGCCAGCATCGCCGCACTCCTGCTCACCACGGACTGCGCGATCGTGGAGATCAAGGAAAAGAAGGACAAGGTCCCCGCCGGCGGCGGCGGAATGGATGACATGGACTATTGATCGAGACAGGCTCGCGATTGACCGTCATTCCTTGCCCTGAGCAGGGTCGAAGGGCCGGGGTGGGGGCGCCACTTGTCATTCCCGCGCAGGCGGGAATCCACTCCTCCCTCCTCCGGCTCTGGGGGGGAGGGCCGGGGTGGGGGCGCCATTCGTCATTCCCGCGCAGGCGGGAATCCAGTTGCTTCTCCCGGTGGGGGAGGCAGGGTGAGGGTCTGGTACTGCAACCCACATTCACGAGTTCGACTATACATCTGCAGACCGTTTCAGCGGCCGAGGGGAATGTCCCCCTCGGCCGTTTTGCTTAATGCCTTCCCTCGTGCCAAGTGCCTCTGTCTTTCCCAAGGACCCCTCCCATGGATCTCAACTTCAAGACGGCCGCATCGGATGTGATCTACCGCAAGACGCTCGACCAGGGCAAGATCGAGTCGGCGGTGCGCAGCGCCGCCGCCGGCTTCAGGCGATCAAAGACGTTCAAGGCCACGGTCCCGGGCTGGGTCATCCAGTGCGAAAACCCAACCACCGACGCCGACAGCCGGGTGACGGTTTTGACTGTTGAGGAGGAGTAAAGTTACCCTGCAACGCCCAAGTCCTCCGCGGGGCCCTCCACTGCGAAGACCCGTCGCGGCGAGACCGGACTTGCGAACCTTGAACGCTCAATGGAGTGATCGACGATGTCGAAGCAAGCCTCGAAGGTGGATACATCAAACAACGAATCTCGCATCCTCGACGAACTGAAGGAGATACGCCAGTCGATTCAACGGCTGGAGCAGGAATTCAGGCTCTGGGTGAAGACGCAGGAGATGTATCGGCAAGACAATCGCCGTCGCACATAGCCGCCTCGGCGCCGTGTCGCCCTGCTTTCCCCACCAGTCTAGGTTGGCATTTCGTCGTGATTCCGGGGATACTATCGATGGCACGACCACGCGACCCTTCGTTTCCTCCTGGGACCAAGTTCGCGGGCTACGAAGTGGTTGGCCATCTTGGCTCAGGTGGGATGGGTGAGGTGCTTCATGTTCGGCATCTGATTTTGGGTACCGAGTATGCGGTCAAGATTCTCCCGAAAGGCCTGCTTAGCTCCGTGAAGGCTCGGGATATGTTCAGGCGCGAAGCATGCGTACTTGCCCGGCTCGCCCATCGAAACCTGATCAAAGTGGATGACTTCGGAGACACACACGGCCATCCTTGGTTTCGAATGGAGCTCGCGACTGGTTGTTTACTCCCAGACGGCTCGCGGGCCGTGTCCGCGGATGATCTCTTGACGTGGTTCGAAGGGCGGCTTCCACACCGACTAGTGGGTGCCATATTGGCAAATGTTTTGGATGGTCTAGCCTGCGCACACCGAAATGGTGTCGTGCATCGCGATATCAAGCCGGCGAACATCCTGCTGAGTTCATCCCTGAACGCTGGGCGCGAGATTGTCATTGCCAAGATCGCCGATTTTGGCATCCTTCGAGTGCTCCAGCAATCT
The DNA here is from genome assembly GCA_020852515.1 of Phycisphaerales bacterium. NCBI lineage: Bacteria > Pseudomonadati > Planctomycetota > Phycisphaerae > Phycisphaerales > Phycisphaerales bacterium. The sequence goes on along the minus strand of JADZAS010000030.1, from coordinate 154,848 downwards.
GAATCCAATCGGCATGGTCGTGTGTCAAGTCGACTCAGCAGGATGGATGACTTTGTGACCACATCGTCGGGGATCTGCGGAACTCAAGGGTTCATGAGTCCAGAGCAGATGATGGGAGAGTCGGTTGACGAGCGAAGTGACTTCTACTCACTCGGGGCCACTGTTTTCTACTTGCTGACCGGGTCGCTTGACCTAGAGCAGGGCCTTGGAGCGGCTGAACTTGGCATGCGGCAGGCGGCTTGGGAGCGCCTATTGGTTCAAATGCTGCAATTTGCACCGGATGATCGAGTGCAATCAATCGATGCGCTCAAGGATCTGCTGGATGAGTGCGCAGATAGCGGACATGGTCACAGTTTCACGATAGTGACGGAGGAGACGTGTGGCAGTCCCGACGGATTGGATTGGTTCACACCCTATCAAATGGACTTTGCCGGACTGACCGACCATGAGTTGCAATCGATTGAGTTTTTGCTTGAGGACCTCTTGTACAGAATGTATCAAGCCGCCCGAGAGGGGAGGATCGAAACGGCCTATCCGGCATTGCTGGAAGCCAATCGGTCTCGGATCGACGCCTTTCGCCGAAGCCGCTTGCAGGGTTAGCGGATCATGAACCCAAATCGGACAGGTCTTTGTCCAGATCGCAGTTGAGGAAGCGTCGATGTCTCGACAGTCCAGACACGCGAAGTCCAGATGGAAGCTCCAGCGGTTGCTGGTCGTCCTTCTGGGAATAGCGATCATCGGGTGGCTAGCAAACCTCGTATTCGTCCTTTGCGTGGCACCGTCTGCTGAAGAGGCTGCTTCCTTGGGTGACGCATTCGGCGCATCAAACGCCCTGTTTTCAGCACTGGCTTTTGTCGCGTTATTCTACGCGATACGTCTCCAAAGCCAGGAGTTAGACCTGCAGCGTCGGGAACTGCGAATGACCCGCAATGTGCTCAAAAGGCAGCAGTTGGAATTGGCTCGACAGGCAGAGGCTATGAAAATCCAACTTTTCGAGAATAGGTTCTTTCAACTGCTGCGCACGCATCAAGACATTGTGGAGGGTACGTCACTGTTGCGGCATGGCGTGTTTCAGGGTCGCGCCGCCCTTAAGCTAATAGTTGACGAGATGAAAAAGACTTTGACTGCTAGGATCGGCCCCGCGCCGAACTTCGCCAGTTCTGATCTGCGCGAGGGTTATGAGCAATCGATCGATCAGGCATATCGTGTGTTCTACAAGAATCACGGGCAGGAAGTCGGGCACTACTGCCGTCATCTATACCACATGCTGCGATTTATTAACGATCACGCCGGAGATCGCGCGATCGAGTACGCGCGGCTGATTCGCGCTCAATTATCGGAGAAGGAATTGCTACTCCTGTTCTACAACGGCATATCCCAGTATGGGCGGGAGAAGTTTCGGCCGCTGGCAGATCGCTTCGAATTATTCCAGAATCTTCCAAGTGGTCTTTTGGTGTGGCCAGTACATGCGCGCCTATACGAGAGCGCAGTAGGTAGCGATGCCATTGACCTGCAGTGATTAACGCCGCCGCGAGGCTGGGAGCGCTGGGGGCAAGAAAACGGGACTGGTACGATTGTTGCTCGATTGTGAGCGGCACCCGACAGACAGTTGGGGTGCTCTGGCGTTACTCCGGCTGGCACCGATAGAAAGCGGCCGCCGCGACGTAACGGTCGATTGCGATGGTTCGGGTGACGAGCCGGGTTTCCCATCCGACGCTGGTTGAAGTGCCTCGGTAGTCGGCCGTCGCTCCATCGTCGCGCGTGATCATGCCGGTGTGGTAGGTTGTGTCGTTTCGCGGGGCGTCGTAGGTCTCGACGCGCTCAACGCGGTCGGTGCCGACGTAGTTGATGCGATAGATGACCAGATCGGCGCCGATCGTGCGGGCAAACTCGTCGAGTTTGCGAACGTAATCGGGCTGCGTGATCGCGCCCACGAGGCCACTGCCTCCTTTGTCGAAGTCGAAGACGCTGTAGCCGAGCGGCTGGGCCCTGGCCTGCGTTGCTTTGAGTCTTTCGAGGAAGAGGGAATCCGCGTAGTCGGAGCAGTCAATCATTTCGATCGTAGCTTCGACGGGGAGCGCCGCCGTCGATTGCTCACTCACGCGCAGGTAGGATCTCTGCCATTCATTGACGCCGCACCCGGGTAGGAGCAGGAGCGCGGCACAGATCAGGAGTCGCTGCATTGGCATCTCCTTTCAGAGCCCGATCGGGCGCGCGAACGACAAGTTGCGGCTTGCTTCCGTGACCATTGCGGACTTTAGATTGGTCGGTTACGCGGGGCCGCAGTCAGTGCCAGCAGTTAATCGGCGTTACACGAGCAAGACCGACGCACCAGTGGTAGCCGCAATTGTGGGCGCGAGCTACATCCTCAGCCATTTGCTGTGTGCGATACGGACCACCACATCGTCTGCCTGCGTGGGCGTCGCAGCGAACATACCATGCCTCCGGCCAGGTCGCCGCGCGCGCGTCTGGTTCATCTGGCGCATCGATTGGCGGTTCGTCCTGTGGATTCCAATCTACTTCGATGGGTTTGGTGCAGGCGGAGAGCACTAGCAGCATTGCGCCCGCGATGATGAAATGTTTCATGGTGCGGTACTTCCTCTTTAAGATTTGGGCATCGCGGCGGCGAGGCGGGCTTCGAAATCTCCCGGGACGTTGGTGCCGAGCAGGTGCAGATGCTTTACGTGCTTCCATGCTTCTTCGTACTCGCCCTGCTGATAGCGGATCATGGCGAGGTTCCTTCGAGCCGCGATGCCGTTGGGCTCGACACTGAGCAGGTCTTCGTAGTAGGCTGCGAGTTCTGCAAGTTGGCCGGCATCCTTGCCGCGCAACGCCCGTTCGAATTCGGAACTGCCCTGTGCTTGCGCAGAGGGGCCGGAGTAACTGGAGTTGATCTGAATTGCAGTCGGTTGTGAGCCACTACCCGGACAGCCCTTTTCGACTCGAAGAGCCTCCAGCTCGTCCAGGCGCTTCTTGCCACTCTTGACAGCGTCGCCACGCTCCATCGCATTCCCGATGCCGAAGTCGCCAAGAATGCCGAGGACATCACGACCATCGAATCCTTCGGCGTTGATCTGGTCGAGGAACTCGCGGGTCTTGGCAATCTCGATGTCAATCTCGCGGCAGGACAGCTGCTGTCGCTCGGTCGCTGACACAGGCTGCATGCGCCCATACCGCTTCGTAGCGCAACCAGTAAGCATGAGAAGCAGGCAGAGGAGTAGATAGAAGGGCAGCCGGGTCATCTTCGTCTCCTTGGGTTTGGAGTGCGTTAGCGGGACTTGGCATGATCCGCTACGAAGGCCCCCCTTGTCAAGGGGCTGGACCGGATATCTTAAAAAAATATTTCCAGCGTTTGGCGAATGCCGTTCCGTCCGCCGTCACGAGCGAGTAGCATGGGTCCGAGGACTCGCAGGGTGGGATACGCACTGGTTCCGGCCAGGATTTGATTCGAGCGTTTTATGCGCGACCGCGAACTTGGAGCTATGTATCTGGGAATGGTGCGGATACTGGAGCCGTTTCTGGTGGCGAATCAGTTTCGCTTTTTGGGCGAGGCCAAGTCCCTGCACCGGCGCAGGAGCAAGTGGACCGACGGCGTGTTGCGCATCAGGCTGACGGTGGAGCGACAGCATCCGCCGCCGGAGCTCGCGTTCGGTCCGCAAGTGCGGCCGCGTTTCTTCTTCTCACCCGACTTTGCGCTGGAGTTGCTTGACGGCGCTGCGAGCGGCGAACGACTGACGCCTGCCGATGCTTGTCGAGTCGTGTTCCATCGCCTTGGGGAGATTCGTCGACTCGTGGACGCCGATCATGTGGCTACGACCAGGCAGCGGTACGACGCGAATGGCGCGAGCGCCGTCAACGAATTCCTGCGGCTGCTCGGACGCGCGGAAGATACGGGTGGGCCGGGGTCGCGCTGACGAAGCGAAGCGAATCGCATGGGTCCGAGGACTCGCGGGCTATGCCCCGGCGTTGTGCGAAGTTCTCAGCGGCACTTTCTAAACGTGACCGTTCGCGCGGCGAGGTCGTAGCGCTCGACGCGATAGCCGGCTTCGAGCCAGGCGAGCTTGTGAACGTGAGTCTTGGGATCGCGTTCGTCGGCCCACCATGCTTGATAGGTGTAAGCCGAGTTGGGTAGGCCGCCGGGGATGAGTTGGTCGATCTCGGCGAAGGTCATGGTGATGCGGTGAGGTGAATGAGACTGGACTCCCGCCTTCGCGGGAGTGACAGGTTGGCCGCGTCGTCGGAGTTCATCGCGCAGGGCGTCGTACTTGGCCACGGAGAAAAGATAGCGAGGAGTTGGCGACAGGCACTCGGCATTGAGGAGAGGAATCGCCCAGGCATGGCTATGCCCGGGCTTTCTTTGGCGACCTCTTGCCTAACTGAATACGAACACGTAGAGTGCCAGGTCATGCTTCCGTGGAACAACTGGTACCACTGCATGGGACATACGTACGGCTCGTGGCTGCGCGGCGATGAGCGCGGCTGGCGGGCGCGGCATCATCGCGAGCATGTTGATGGAGATTACAGGCGGCCGCCCGCGGCCGAGGCGTTCGCTTCGCAGCGGCGGTTATCGCGCGCGCTGCTCAAGCGGCCGCCGGTGGTGTTGTCGCCAGCGCAGCGCGAGGCGGCCTGCGCGGCGATGGGCGAGAAGCTGATCGCGCTGGATGCGCAGGTCGTGGAGCTGTGCGTCGGCGCCACGCACTTTCATGTGCTGGTGAGGTTTGCGAATTGGCAAAGCCCGGGGATGGCTATCCCTGGGCTTTGCAGAGCGAACTCATTGCAGGATGGGCGCGATCCTGTGCCTCGACACGTAATGGGCATGGCGAAGAAGCACGCGGCGTTTGCCCTGCGCGATTGCGGCATCGTCGGCGGCGCGTGGGCCACGCGCTCGAAGATGGAGCCGGTGAGATCGCGGGCGCACCAGTTGGAAGTCGTGGCGTACATTCGCAGGCACGCGGACGAGGGTGCGGCGATCTGGTCGAAGCTGCAACGGCGCGTGGCGGAGTAGGTTGCGATTGGTTCTTGCGCGTCACGCCCAGGGTTAGCTAACCCGGGGCGTTGGGCAGATGGCGCGCGCATGTGCGCCTGTCTGGGGTATGGTGGCGGGTTTGCGCTTGCATGCGTGGCGTTGCGCGGCATGTTGTGGGGCATGAGTCAGAAGCGACTGCCGGCGGTGCCGAACTTGCGGACGTTGCATCAGCGCCCTTCGTGGGTGAGCTGGTCGGGACGGATTGATCGTTCGGCGTGTGCCGAGGTGCGCGTGGGCGAGGTGCGGGCGCAGATGGAGGCGCTCGAGCCGGTGCGTTCGCTCTCGAGCGACTGCGAAGCGCGTGGGCGGGTGGTGATGCACGCGCGCTGGCTGTGGATGCTGCACCAGAAGCGCAAGCCGCGCGAGATCCAGGGCGACTATCGGTGGAAGAGCCACGCGATGCAGCCGGTGCGCGGGTGGGATCGTGACAAGCGGTGGAAGCGTTCGCTCAAGGATCTGGCGGGGCCGGACATGGGCCCGGAGCGGAGCAAGATTCTTCTGGCGAACCCGAATCGCGGTGCGTGCCAGGAGAAGATGCTGGGCCTGGCGGCGGACTGGGAGCAGGAACTGACGGTGGAGCATTGGTTCGTGGCGAAGGTGAGCGATGAGGCGTATGTGCTGCCGAACCTGCGGGAGAAGTGGGATCGGCGGATCAGGCGGTATTTCCTGATGTGCCCTGGGAAGGCGCTGGGGTATCGCTCGGTGCCGGTATGGCGGCCTGATGCGCGGCGCGTGACGCCGACGGAGCGGCAGAAGTGGTGGTGGGCGATCGGGCGCGAGGCGTGGGGCGAGCCTTGCACGGGCAAGTGTTACAAGTTGTTTCTGCCGCTGTGCACGCCGCAGGAGTTGGATGATTCGATGATCGCGCTGGAGTGGCTGAAGATGGTGGATCAGTTGCGTCGAGCGGGTCGGCTGAGCGCGGCGGCGACGGAGGATGAGCAGGTGGTGGCGGCGCGGTATGGGCCGCTGCTGCCGCCGCGCCGGCTGGTGTGCGGGAAGTGTCTCGGACTGCATTACGGCAAGGCGAAGAAGATGATGGAGCGCTGGCGCGCGAGCACGAAGCACGTGACGGGGCTGGGCGTGGGCGAGCGATATATTCGGCCAGGTGCGATGGGGCGGGCGGCGAAGGGGCGAGAGAGTTGAGAGGAGAGAGGAGAAAGGAGACGGACTGGATTCCCGCCTGCGCTGGAATGACGCGGCGGGGGGCCGAGAGAGTCGCAAGGCGAAAGGGGACGGGTGACAGGCGCGACGGGCGCAGGCGTGGCGATGCCTGGGCGTTGGGCGTCACACCTCGGTGATCTCTTTGGTCTTGTGGTCGACGAGGGTGTCGACTTCGGTTTCGTACTTCTTGGTCATTTCCTGGATGTCGTTCTTGAGGCCTTTGGCCATGTCTTCGGAGACGCCGTTGGCCTTGTCTTTTTCGGCCTGGTCGATGTGCTTGTTGGCGTCGCGGCGGGCGTTGCGGATGGCGACCTTGGCCGCCTCGCCCATCGTCTTGCACTGGCCGGCGAGTTGCTTGCGGCGATCGCCGGAGAGCGACGGCACGGGCACGCGGATCTGCTTCCCCTCGGGGCGCGGGTTGAGGCCGAGGTCGGCGCGCTCGATGCCCTTGATGATGTCCTGTATGGTGGATGGGTCGAAGGGCTTGACGAGGATCTGCGTGGGCTCTGGGACGGAGAGGCCGGCGAGGTTTTTGAGGTCGGTGGCCGAGCCGTAGGCCTCGACCTTGACGTGTTCGATCATGGCGGTGGTGGCGCGGCCGGTGCGCATGCCGCGGAGTTCCTGCTTGAGGTAGTCGACGGCCTTGGTCATGTGCTCTTCGCATTCGAGCACGATCATGTCCACATCCATCAGCGTTTCCTCCGCCGATCGTCATCGGGTGCCATGGGAATGACAAGGATACGCCGGAGGAAGGCGCGGGGCATCGCGGCGGCCTGGCGGCGGCGGCGCGGGCCGCATGAAGGAGCGCTGCGGCACGGAGCCGGTGGTGCGGAATCTGCGAGCTGAGATTTCAGCGTGGGGGCGCGGCGAAATCAGCCGACGGCGATCGCGGGCGTGTCGCCAGGCCGCTTCCACACGGATGTGCGGCCGCGCGGCTCGCGCGTCAGTTCGAGGTGGTCGAGGTAGCGGCGGAGGTCGCGAATGTCGAACGACATGAGAAACTCGACGGCGGCGGACTGGTTGATGGCGATGATGGCGCTGGTGAGTTGATCTTTGGTCATCATGAGTCTGCTCCTTCGGTGGACCATGCGCTGCGGCGGCGCGACGATCGCGGCGCTGCCGGCAGCGCGGCAAGGCGGTAGGATTGATCGTCGCAAGCGCGGCGGTCGCGGGGGCGTGTAACCCGGGCGGACGGATGAATGCAGGGCCGGCGGGCGCGGCGAGGGGGCCGCTACAAGAGAAGGTGGGCGCATGGCAGGGCGGTACAACGCATGGAAGCGCGCGGCGGCGGCGGCGTCTTTAGCCGTTTTTGTTATCGGCTGTGCAAGTGAGCAGACCCAGCGCGAGGCGGCGAAACCGGCGGGGCTGCGCGAAGACAACCGCGTGCAGCGCGAGCCTTCGATCGCCATCGGCGGGCAGGAGGCGTCCGATCTGGCCGGGCGGATCATCGTCGGCATGCTCACGGCCATCGGCGAGCCGGCTCGAGATGCGCAGGGGCGCACCACCATCATCATGCCCGACCTGGTCAATCGATCGAGCGCGCCCAATGAAGGCGTGATCGCGCTGGGAGACGAATTGCGCGCCGATCTGGCTGCGGCGGGCGAGGCGAGCGGACTGCGGTTCGTCGATGACGGCGCCGTCGAGCCGGCGCGGGCGCAGTACGTGATCGCGGGCGAGGCGTACACGGTGCAGCGCAGCGGCCGGCGCTACTGGGAAGTGTTCTTCATCCTCTACGACGTCGACGCGGCGACGGGCGCTCGCCATGACCGGCGCTGGGAGAACGCGCGCGGCTACCTCGTGCCGCGCTGAATTTCGGTCAGTACACCCGGCCGCCCAGCGGGACTTCGCGCTCCGGCGCGAGCAGCACGACGCGGCCCTGCTCATCGGGCAGGCCGAGCACGAGCACCTGTGATTCGAACCCGGCGATGCGCCGCGCGCCCAGGTTGACCGCGGCGATGACGAGGCGGCCGACGAGATCCTGCGGCTGGTAGAGGTCGGTGAGCTGTGCGCTGCTCGTGCGCTGGCCGAGTTGCGGGCCCAGGTCGAGCCAGAGGCAGTAGGCAGGTTTTCGCGCCTTGGGGTTGGGCTCGCAGCGCGTGATGCGCCCGACGCGGAGATCGAGCGCTTCAAAGGCTTCAACGGGGTCCATCGGCGGCGCGCTCCATCGCGTCATATTCGTCTTCGTCTTCATCCTCGTCATCAGGGTCGTACCAGGCGCACAGTGTGTTACACACGGTGCAGCGCGTCTCGCCGACTTCCGGGCGCACGAGCAGGAAGCCACAGCACGGGCAGTAAGGATGTATCTCGTCAATGAGGGCGACGGGGGGCGTCAGGCCGACGCTCTCGATGGCCTGCTCGAGGCGGAGCTGTTCCGTCCAGCGGATGGTGAGTATCGGCTGAAAGTTGAAACCATGGACCATGTTGTGCATGGCGATGGCTCCGAGGCTGGGGTCCGCGTAGGTATGCGGCACATCCGCGAGATCGAGCGCCGCGCGGATGGCGTCGAACTGCATGCGATCAAAATAGGAGAGGCGACGGGTGCGCGGCTCGCCGCACTCGCTGCACATGGAGGAGCGCACGCCGCGCAGCAGGTAGCCGCACTTGTGGCAGTGGGGGCCGTCCATTTCGGTGTCGAACGGAGTTGGCGACATCGCTGGATGCTACTCTCATGCGGCAACCCGGGCCGGGGCGATGCGGATTCAGCCATGTCGCCGTGGCACGGCCACACTACCATTTCACATGACGATTCGGGTGGGTCCATTTCCGATTGCGGCCGCGCTGATCGCCTCGCTGGCGCTGCATCTGAGCGCTTTCGGGCTGGTGCACGGCATCCGCAGCTGGGGCGGCCTGCCGGTTACCCAGGCGCGCGCTGACGAGTCGCCGCAGCGGCCCGAAACCAGCCCACCGCCCGAGGAAGATGAGATCAAACTCGGCATCGAAGACGGCGCCCCGGCCGTGGTGACGTGGATCGGCTACGACGAGTACGAGGAGCACCTGGCGCGCCTCGCCCAAACCGAGCAGGCCGCATTCAGCAGCGCCATCGCGCGAGGCACGCCGGAAGCGATGAGCACTGAGCAGGCGCCGCCACAACAGGCGCCGGCGCCTCAGCCTGCTGAAGTGGAGCCGCCCGCCGCGCCTGATCAGGCTGGAGCGAAGTCGGCAGCGCCAGAGGAGATTGCTTCATCGTCGCCGGCGGCGCAGGAGGCGCCCAGGCCCGCCGAAGCCGCGCCGTTCGATTCTTTCCCGCTCCCGCCGGCGCCGGCCGAGCGCTTCATTCCTCCGCCACGCGAGGTTGAGCCGCAGCCGCAGGCGGAGCCGATCGATGAACCGGACGAGCAGGGCGAGTCGCCTGCGCCGAGCCAACAGCCGGCCGAGCGACCGCTCGAGCGGCCTCAGGCGCCGAGCGAAACTGTGATCGAGGCGGACCCGACGCTGACTCCCACGACGGCGCCATCACCGCTGCCGGGCGTGTCGCCGACGCCCGTCTCGTCGCCGCAGGGTGAGCCGACGCCGCTCGACTCGACGCAGAGCAGCAAGGACTCTGCCGCGACGAGCACGAAGCAGGTGCCCGAATCGAAGTGGGACAGCGGCAAGCCGCTCGCTGCCGAGGGTCTGGAACTGCGTCCGTACTCGCTCTACCGGCACATCACCTGGGATTCGCACGATGTGATGTTCGCGCAGCAACTCAACCGCGGCCGCTGGGACGGGCGCGTGGTGCGCAATCCGATCGTGTCGATGCGCTTCGACCGCCACGGTCGCGTCGGCGAAGCGCGCATCATCCGCCCGAGCGGCTACGCGCCGCTGGACCAGATGTACCTCAAGTCGTGGATTGCCCGGTGGACGGCGGCCGGCGAGGGGCTGACGCAACTCAAGCTCGATGAACTCACCGCGCCGATCCAGATGAAGATCGTTTTTATCGATGAGCCGCCGCCCAAGACCGATAGAGCCGGCGACCCGAACGAGCGTTCGTAGGCGGTTCTCCTGCACGCATCTGGCCCGGCGCGCCGGCGGATTTATCGCGACCTGTCAAAGTGGCAACGCTTCGCGCCGGTGGTGCCGCGCTGACAGCCGCGGGGGCGAGAATCCCCCAAAAAACAGGCACCAAACGACACTTCGCCGCGGTATGCCGATTGCAATTCATCTTCCGGGACGGCGGATCCGCCGCCGTGCAACTGTGCAGCCACTGATGCTTCTCAGGAGGTGTAATTATGTTGACCCGTTCTTTCTTCTCTGCTTCGCCCGTCGGCGCCTTGGCCGAGATGGACCGGCTCTTCGATTCGATGGTCGGTGCCCGCTCGCCCTTCTGGCTCGGCGGCAACGCGCCCCGCGCGCGCATCAACTATCCCGCGCTCAACGTCTACGAAGATGAAGCCAACGTCTACGCCGAGGCTGAGCTGCCGGGCCTGAAGTTCGAGGACCTCGATGTGTCGATGACCGGCAGCGAACTGACCATCCGCGGCAAGCGGCAGATCAACCTGCCCGAGGGCGCGACGTCGTTGCGGCGCGAGCGCCTCGTGGGCGAGTTCGAGCGCACCATCGAGCTGCCGCTGGACATCGACGTGGACAGCGTGCAGGCAACGCTGAACAACGGCGTGCTTCTGATCACCATGCCTAAGGCCCGCTCCGCACAGCCGCGCAAGATTCAGATCCGCGGCGGCGGCGAGAAGGCGTGAGCGATCACTTCTCAGTCATTTCAACCACATCGAGATTCGCAACCCAAAGGAGTCTCAGTCATGAATACCAGCAACCAACTCCCTCAGGGCGCATCGACGGGCAATGTCGCCGTCCGCCGGCCTGACACGGCGCGCAGCGGCGCGGCCGAGTGGTCGTATCGCCCCAACGTGGACATCATCGACACCGACGCAGCGATCGAAGTGCACGCCGATCTTCCCGGCGCGGCGGGCGAGTCGATCGAAGTCGCCTTCGAGCAGGGCATCCTCTCGATCGAGGCGCAGGTGCCCCAGCGGCAGAGCGAATCGTGGAAGCGCGTCGTGACGGAGTTCGGCGTGGGCAACTTCCACCGCCGGTTCCAGATCGAGGCCGACATCGACGCCGATCACATCGACGCCGACTACAGCGACGGTGTGCTCAAGGTGACACTGCCCAAGTCGCGCCAGGCCCAGCGGCGGAAGATTCCCGTGAAGTCGTGAGCGCCGCGCTCACCCGCGGCGAAACAACCCATGCGGACTCGCGCTGCGGTAGCGCGGGTCCGCCCCTTTTTTTCCCCATCCTAACAAAAGGTGCCAGGTACCTTTTTTCATGTCAGAAGGTTCCCGATGAGTCCGGTCCACCAGTATGCAGCGCTGGCGGCGAAGGAGAAGAGGTACCGCCCGCCGAAGAAGAAGACCGCCAGCAGCGCCAGCAGCGCAAAGCGGTCGACGTTCTGGTGTGAATAGATGCGCTCGGTGGCCGGCACGAGCGAGCGCAGGATCGTCGAGCCGTCCAGCGGCGGGATGGGCAGCAGGTTCAGCGCCATCAGAGCGATATTGAGAATCCCGCCGATCAAGAGAAACGGCGTGAGCTGCTCGGCGAACGCCTTGACGCCCTCGCTCGCCCCGGGGCCCGCCGCCATCGCCTCAAGCGCGCCGAGAATGGTGAGGGCAATGACGGCGAGCAGGAGGTTCATCGCCGGGCCCGCCGCAGACACTTTGGCGTCGCCGAGGAGGCCGTCGCGAAAGCGGCTCGGGTTCACCGGCATGGCGCCCCACGCGATGCCGATGAGGGCGAACATGAGCAGCGACATGCGGCCCATGTGCACGAGCGGGTTGAGAGTCATGTGGCCGGTGGTGCGCGGCGTGTCGTCGCCCTGCTCGATCGCCGCCCAGCCGTGCGCCAGTTCGTGCAGGCAGATGGAGAAGATGACCCAGAAGATCCAACTGAGGAGCCGGATGTAGCCGCTCGGGTCGTCGCCGAGGATGTCCGTCACCCACCACGTCGTCATGCGGGCAATGCTACGCAAGGCCCGGCGCGAACGACTTGAACTGCCTTCGCGCTCTGGTCTCTGCGGCACATCCAGGCGCGCATCACTTGAGCGCAAAGAACAGGGAGCCCGCTGAGTGGGGGACGGGCTCCCTGAGGTTACGGCAGGACGAAGGAGACGCGAGGCGCCATTCCCGGCGGATTCCCTCCGGTGTTAGCGCTGCAGGTACTCGGGGAAGACGGTGAAGTAGGAGGCAGTGTTGTAGAGAGGCCGGCTCGTGTTGCCGTCGTACTCGGTCTTCACCTGCGCGGCGTGGCCGTCAAGGAACGCCCATGCGTTCGTATCCACGGCGCCGTGGTGCGTGCGCTCGGGCGCTCGCCCCTGCCAGAACGTGGCATCGGTGGGATCGTCGATGTACGCGGCGAACTGGCTCGGATAGACGAGCCGCGCCCGGCGGAACATCTTCACGCCGCGCTCCCAGGTCCACGTGCCGTTGGCGCGCTGGTGGCTGCTGAGCAGGTAGAACCAGTAAACGTTGAAGAGATACGACGAGCCGATCGACTGATAGGACGACCGGCCGTAGGTGATGTTGCCGTTGTTCTCCTGGTAGTTGTATCCGCCTGCCGCGTCGGCCGGGCATTCAAAGATCGGGAAGTTGAATTTGTCCGGGTTGCGGAAGTCGCTTTCGCTCAGACCGGCATCCATGCGGCTGTTGTACTGGCCCCACTGCGTGGGATCGAGGCACGCCGAGCCGCCGCGCGGCAGGTCCGGGTGCGCGTAGGCGTTCAGCGGACGATCGAAGGGAAACACCGCGTATGGCAGCGCTCCCGTGGCGCCCACGGGCGAGCCCTGCACGGGGTAGCGCCCGCCGTGGTTGTAGTTGGAGTAGTAATTGCCCAGGTACGGCCGGGCGACAGGCATGTAGTCATCCCCATCGTCCTGGTACATGCCCGAGGCCAGCACCACCTGGCTCAGGTTGCTCAGGCACGCCGTGGTCCGGGCCGCTTCGCGGGCGCGGCTCAGCGCCGGCAGCAGCAGGCCGATGAGCAGCGCGATGATGGAAATGACGACCAGCAACTCGATGAGCGTGAATGCACGTGCGCGGCGATGGTTCATGGGGCCACTCCTTTCGTGGATGGAGGGCGGCGGGCGGTCGTTGTGCGGGGCGGGTGGTGGGAAAGCGTGCTGCGCCGCGCGCCGTCGGGGCCGTTGTGTGCAACGGCGTCCGGAGTTATACGACCGGCGGAGTTCGCCGGATCGCGCCGACCCGCGGCGGGCGGCCAATTCGGGGAATCCGCCCCGAAGTCGCGAATGGCCCGAGGCGTGCGAGGTGAATGGCAAGAAAAGCAAAGGACGCTGCCCGGGGGCAGCATCCGTGGATGATTGCGTCCGGAGCAGGCTCAGTTCCGCTGGAGGTATTCCGGGAACACGAAGAAGTAGGTGGAGGTGTTGTACTTGGGCAGCGTGCTCTGGCCGTTGTTCTCGTACTCGATCTTGATCATCGCCGCGTGGGCGTCGAGGAAGGCGACGGCGTTCACATCCGGCGTGCCGTGGTGGTTGCGCTCGGGCGTGTGGTTCTGCCAGAAGGTGACGTCGGTCGGATCATCGAAGAAGCCGACGAACTGGCTCGGATACACGAGGCGGGCGCGCCTGAACATCTTCACGCCGCGGCTCCACGTCCAGCTCTGGTTGTGATTGCGGTGCGCCCAGTTCTGCCAGTAGATGTTGAAGAGGTACGACGTGCCGATGCCCTGGTAGCAGGAGCGGCCGTACTTGAGCGTTCCCCAGCCTTCCTGGTAGTTGGCGCCCAGCGCCTTGTCGCCGGGGCACTCGAAGATCGGGAAGTTGAACTTGTCGGCCTTGTTGAAATCGTTGGGGCCGAGCCCTTGATCAAAGGTGCCCTGGTTGGGTTCGCGGCCGGGCGATCCGCCGCGCGGCAGTTCGGGGTGCGCGTACTTGTTGAGCGGGCGGTCGAACGGATAGACGCAGAACTGCGTCATATTGCTGCCGGAGACGGGATAGCGGCCGCCGTGATTGAAGTTGGATCGGTTGCCGTTCTCGCCGTTGCTGCCGTAGGGCGCGCGCACCGGCATGGCGTCGTCGCCATCGTCCTGGTACATCGTGCACGAGCGCATGACCTGGCCCATGTTGGCCAGGCAGACGGTGTTCTTGGCCGCCTCTCGCGCGCGGCTCAGGGCCGGCAGGAGCAGGCCGATGAGCAGGGCGATGATGGAGATGACCACGAGAAGTTCGATGAGCGTGAAGCCCCGACGCGACTGTTTGGACATGACGTGACCCCTTTGTGCGAGGACCAGAGACGAGTTCCAAGTGCGTGGCCGGTGGCGAAACAGTCCCGCCGCGAGCGCCCCGCCAATCGGCGATGCTCTCCCAGTATAACAGAACAGGACGAATCGTGCAAGGGAATTCCCTGATATTTGAGGCGAACACGCCCCCGGACGGACGTCATGAAAAAAACGGGCCCGCGCGGGCGGGCCCGTCTGAGCAAGTCGTGGAGCAGCAGCAGCTTACTGAAGGTACTCGGGGAAGACCAGGAAGTACGTGGCGGTGTTGTAGAGCGGGAAATTGGTGTTGCCGTCGTACTGGGTCTTGATCTGCGAGGCGTGGCCGTCGAGGAATGCCCAGGAGTTGGTATCGGCCTGGCCGTGATGCGTGCGGGCCGGCGGCTGGGTGCGCCAGAACGTCGCGTCCGTTGGATCGTCGAAGAATCCGACCATCTGGCTCGGGTAAACGAGACGCGCGCGTCGGAACATCTTGGTGCCGCGATCCCAGTTCCACGTCGAATTGCGTCGCGGGTGACCTGAGAGCGTCGTGAACCAGTAACAGTTGAAGAGGTAGGAGCAACCGATGGCCTGATAGCACGAGCGGCCGTCAAGCGGATTCAGACCGCCGCCTTCCTGGAAGTTCCAGCCGCCGCTCTTGTCGGCGGGGCATTCAAAGATGGGGAAGTTGAACTTGTCGGCCTTGTTGAAGTCGTTGGGGCCCAGTCCGGGGTCGAACGTGCCCTGGCCACCGCTCCCGGGAACCGATCGGCCGCCGCGCGGCAGTTCGGGATGGGCGTACTTGTTGAGGGGGCGATCGAAGGGATAGACGCAGGCCCAGTTGAGCGTGGCGCCGGCGACGGGATAGCGGCCGCCGTGGTTGAAGTTCGACCATCCGCCGGAGTAGGGATGCCGAACGGGCATGTAGTCGTCGCCGTCATCCTGATACATGAAAGTCGAGCGAACGAGCTGCCCCATGTGGCTCAGGCAGGCCGTGGTCTTGGCTGCTTCGCGCGCGCGGCTGAGAGCCGGGAGCAGAAGGCCGATCAGAAGAGCGATGATGGAGATCACCACCAGAAGTTCGATCAGTGTAAAACCCCGACGCGGATCTCTGGACATGAGCTGACCCCTTTTCGGTTGGTTTGGCTGGCGCGGCAATGTGCGGACCTGCCCCATGGTCCGCCGTCTGACCGCGCGGCTCAGTCCAGTATAACCGAAGGTCAGGAGTGCTGCAAGGGAAATCTGCGAAAAGCGCCGCAGCCAATCGGCCAGTGGGGAGCGGCGCGGGCGTCGCAGGGGTGGAAAGAGAAAGGGCCCGCACATGCGTGCGGGCCCTCTTGCGAACTCGATTGGTAAGGCAGGTTCAGCGGGTGATGTACTCGGGGAAGACCGTGAAGTACGTCGAGGTGTTGTAGAGCGGGCGGGCCGTGTTGCCATCGTACTCGGTCTGGATCTGGGCGGCGTGGCCGTCGAGGAAGGACCACGAGTTGGTGTCAGCCTGGCCGTGGTGGGTGCGGTCCGGGGCGCGGTTCTGCCAGAAGGTCGCGTCGGTGGGGTCATCGATGTAGCCGACGAACTGGCTGGGGTAGACGAGACGGGCGCGGCGGTACATCTTCACGCCACGATCCCAAGTCCAGGTGCTGCTGCGGCGGGGATGGCCCGAGAGGATCTGGAGCCAGTAGCAGTTGAAGAGATAGGAGCTGCCAATGGCGGCATAGCAGGAGCGGCCGTAGCCGATCTGTCCACCGGTTTCCTGGTAGTTGTAGCCGCCGGCCTTGTCGGCGGGGCATTCGAAGATCGGGAAGTTGAACTTGTCGGCCTTCTGGAAATCACTGATGCTCAGTCCGGGGTCCATGCGAGACTGCCAGTTGGCCCACTGTGCAGGATCCAGGCAGCCGTGCCCGCCGGTGGGCAGATCGGGATGCGCATACTTGTTGAGCGGACGGTCGTAAGGGAGGCAGCAGTAGTTCTGCGTGCCGAAGCTGGAGCCCTGAATCGGATAGCGGCCACCGTGGTTGAAGTTCGACCAGTAGCCGCCGCCGTAGGGTCGCATGACGGGCATGTAGTCTTCGCCGTCATCCTGGTACATGTGCGAGGAGCGGATGATCTGGCCGAGATTGCTCAGACAGGCCGTGGTGCGGGCTGCTTCGCGCGCGCGGCTGAGAGCCGGGAGCAGAAGGCCGATCAGAAGAGCGATGATGGAGATCACCACCAGAAGTTCGATCAGTGTAAAACCCCGTACAGACTTGCGTGACATTCCGCAACCCCTTTCTGAAGGATCGTTTGCTTCGCGTGAAGCGCTGCTTGTCTCTGTTTCGCCTGTGCTGCGAAAAACCCGCCGGTATGTCCCGCGCCGCCGTTCTCCTTCGAGGATCGCAGACGAGCGAGTTGTGCGCAAGCCGAGCCCGGTCACCCGAGCCTGCGTCTCCGGCCACTCCGCCGGAACTTTCCCACCGTGGGAAAGAATAGCATCAAATTAGAGTCACGCTGGCGGCAATCGAGCGAAACGCGAAAAAAAGTAAAAGCCACCCCCGAATTGTTTCCGAACATAGGGCAAAAGTACGAGTCGACAAAGATCGGAACCATTACTCCTGCTCGAGTTCGCCCAGGCGGCGGAGCAGGCGGGAGACTTCGCGGCGGAGTTCATCGACGGCGGCTTCGCGCTGGGCATCCGCCGGCGGCGCGGGCGCGGGAGAAGCAGACGCGGCGGGCCAGGGCATCCACGGGTTCAGACTCCCCATGGCTGCGGCGCCGGGCCACGCGGTTGCGGGCGAAGTGGGGGCCTGGAGCGGCTGCCAGAGGCTGCTCATCCAGCCCCCGAGGGCGTGCTCGTGCAGACGGATCATCTGGTGCAGCAGCCACGCGGGCATGAGGCGGAGTTTGGCCGGGTCGTGTTCGATGAGCGCCTGCGCCAGCGTCTGGTTGGTGATGTCTTCGCCGCTGGAAGCGTCGAGGATCTGCACGACCTGCCCGCGGCTGACCATGCGGTAGAGATCTTCCTGGGTGATGTGGGCGCTGGCGGCGGTGTCGTAGAGACGGCGGTTGGCGTACTTGCGAATGACCGTCACGCCCGGCGGCGCCGGCGGCGCGGCCGCGGCGGGGTTCGAGGCGTCCGCCCTGGCGCGGCGGGGCTTCGAAGAAGGGGATCGGCGGGGGGATGGCTTCTTTTTTCGGCTGGCCATGGAGATCGCCTCGGGTCATCGCCTGAGAATGGGCCTGGCTTGTGCCTATGCACAACTTTTTGTGCAATTGCACAACATCTGGGCTGGACGCCGGGCCGATGTGAAGTATGATAGACCGGTGGATTGGCCGATTTCCTGAAAACCAGCGAGGCCGCCCGAACCGGCCGGGAGCAGCAATCATGAACGCAAACGCACAACAGATCAACGAGACGATGGCGAACTGGAACCGCCAGTGGGCGGACGCAGCCCTGGGCGCTGTCAAGGCCCACGAGCAGTTCGTCACGAACATGGTGACCGCCATGAGTAAGCCCGTCGCCATGGACGCCATGCCCGAGCAGACGCGCGACGCCGCGGAAAAGTGGATGGACTACACCACCCGACAGGCGCTCGAAGGCGAGAAGTTCTTCGCCAACATGATGCGCGACGGCATCGAGCACAGCCGCGAGTTCTTCAAGGCCCAGCCTGAATTCGCCTGGCCGATGGATGCGGAAAAGACCCGCGCTGCGACCGACAGGTTCATGCAGGAGTCCGCCCGGACCACCGCCGACGTGATCAACCGCGAGATGGCGTTCGTGAACGAGCGGCTCAACGACGCGGCCGACTTCGGCCGGGCCATGCTGGGCAACCTGAACGCCACGACCGAATCGACCGACGGCAAGAACAAGCCTCGCCCGGCCGCGAAGGTCTGAACGCGCAGCGGCGAAAGGCAACGAGAGCAAGGCCGCTGCGGCGCACGAGCGACGCAGGCGGCCTTGTTTCACGTCGCCGGGAGGTTGATTTCGCCATCGGCGCCGAGAAGATCGTCCGCGCCGCCAGATCCGGCGCGGCCATGAGGAATCTGCGATGACCCAATCGTCGAGCCAGAACCCGTTCAACATGCCGCCGTTCGACCCCGCAGCGATGCAGTCGGCGTGGCAGCAGATGATGGGGCAGTTCGCCCGCGCGACCGGCCAGCCGGCGCCGGCGTCGATGCCGGAAATGCCCGCCGAGGCATTCAAGCAGATGCACAAGGCGTGGCTGGACGCCATGGCGCGCTGGGCCGACGAGTACATGCGCAGCCCGCAGTTCCTCGAGCAGATGAAAACGTCGCTCGAAGGCGCCCTGGCCATGCGCCGGCAGGTCGATGAGTTCATCCGCAAGGCGACCGAGCAGTCGTACGGCGGATCGCTCGGTCTCTATGACGCCGTTGGCGCCGTGCGCGACGCCGAATCATGGCTCACGCGCCGCCTCGACGAGATGGACCAGCGGCTGCGGGGCATCGAAGCGAAACTCGACGGAGGCGCTGGCGCCGGCGGGCGGCGGCGGGGCGGGAAGGCTGCGGCGCGAGCGAGCACCAGTTCACGAAAGCCTGCGACGTCGAAGAAGAGCAAGAAGAAATCCACCAAGCGCACCAGCAAGAAGGCGCGATAATGTCTGGCACGACTGAAACGGCGATGCAGGGCTGGCTCGAGCGCATGAACATGATGCCCAAGGTCATGGACTACGCCCGCAAGGCCCGCAAGGGCGCGACGGAATTTGAAGTGGCCTTCGAGTCAGGGCCGGTGAAGGTGCGGCGGTACCGTAGCGACGTGCCCAAGCAGTACGCCCCGCCGCTGCTGTGCGTCTTTGCGCTGGTGAACCGGCCGTACGTGCTCGACCTGCTGCCGCACAAGAGCGTGATCCGGCAGTTCCTCAATCGCGGCTTTGACGTTCACCTCGTGGACTGGGGCGAACCCACGCCCGCCGACAGCGACCGCACGCTGCACGACTACATCGAGGTGCACCTGCACCGCATCGTGCAGCACCTGCGCCTTTCGTGCGACGTCGATCAAATCTCGCTCATGGGCTACTGCATGGGCGGGACCATGTGCGCGATGTACACCTCGCTGCACCAGGAACTCATCCGCAACTTCATTCTGATGGCGGCGCCGATCGACTGGTCGGACCGCAGCCAGCTGCTGGCGGTGTGGACGGACCAGAAGTACTTCGACGTGGACAACCTCGTGGACACGCTGGGCAACGTCCCGCCGGAGTTTCTCGGCAGTTCGTTCCGCCTGCTGCGGCCGGTGGATACGTACATCAACAAGTGGCTGGGCTTCTACGAGCGCATGACCGACGAGGCGTTTCTCGAAGAGTTCTTCGCGATGGAGACGTGGAGCAGCGACGACATTCCCATTTCGGGCGAGGTGTATCGCGATTTCGTGAAGTACGGCCTGCAGCAGAACCTGCTCGTGCAGGGGCGCTTCCCGCTGGGCGAGCACCGCATCGACCTGCGCAAGATCAATTGCCCCGTGCTCAACCTGACGGCGGATGCGGACCATCTCGTGCCGTGCGGTCAGAGCCTGCCGGTCAAGGATTACATCAGCAGTGACGACTACGAGGCGATGAGCATCCGCGCCGGGCACATTGGCCTGGCGGTGGGAAGCAAAGCGCATCGCGAACTCTGGCCGCGCGTGTGCGACTGGCTGGCGGCACGATCGGACGCCCTCTAGCCGCGACCCGGCGCTTTGCGCAGGGGAGCGCAGCGGACGGATTTTGCTCGCATGATGCACGGAGGCGGAAGATGCAATTGAGCGATCGAGTGGCGGTGATCACGGGCGGCGCCAGCGGCATCGCGCGCGCTACGTGCCTGGGGCTGGCCCGCGAAGAGGTCCGGGCGATCGGCGTGGTGGATGTGTCCGACGACGTGTTCGCCGCGTGCGAAGCGGGCAACCGCACGCTTGGCCGCGACGTGCTCGTGCCCTTCAAGGGCGATGTGAGCAGCACGGCGTTTCGCCAGAGCGTGTACGCCCAGATGGTGCAGCGCTTCGGCCCCGTGCACATCTGCGTGCCCGCGGCGGGAATCGTGCGCGATGCGCTGGCGGTGAAACTCGACGAAACCGGCAAGGCCGTGCTCTACGACGAGCATCTGTTCCGCAAGGTCATCGAGATCAACCTGCTGGCGCCGATCTACTGGGCGATGGAGATGATCGGCACCGTCGCCGAGGACCGCGCGCGGCGGAAACTTGGGCGCTGGGAGCCCGAGGAGAAAGTCCAGGGGACGATCATCTTCATCGGGTCGATCTCTTCGGCCGGCAATCGCGGCCAGGTCTCCTACGCAGCGACCAAGGCCGGGCTCGCGGGCGCGCAGGCGACGCTGGCCAAGGAAGCGATCTACCACGGCGTGCGGTGTGCGATCATCCACCCCGGCTTTACCGACACGCCGATGGTCCGGGCGATGGATCCGAAGATGGTGCGTGAGAAGATCCTGCCGCTCACGCAATTGCGCCGCCTGCTGCGGCCCGAGGAAGTGGCGGATGCGATTCTGTTCATGATCCGCAACTCGGCGGCCAGCGGCGCGCTGTGGGTGGATGCCGGCTGGCACCCCCCGGCGTGAGGCGAACGAATCCCCGCCGCCATTGCAGGGTATTCACCCCGTAGGAATTGCGCGCGGCAGTTGGTACACTGACCAATAACCGGCGAGGCTTTCCGCCAGCCGGTGTGGCATGCAACGGGAGAGGTGCGTCATGACACAGTCGCTCGAAGGCAAGATCTGTCTTGTGACCGGGGCCGCGCGCGGCATCGGCCGCGCCATCGCGCTGGCCATGGCTGACGTGGGCTGCGATGTCGCCATCAACTTCTCCACCTCGGAGGAGGCCGCCCGCGAAGTGTGCGACCAGATCGTCGCCAAGGGACGCAAGGCCAAGATCTATCGCGCCAACGTCGCCAACGACGAAGAGAATCGCGAGATGCTCAGCCACGTCAACGAGGACTTCGGCATCGTGCAGATCCTCGTGAACAACGCCGGCATCACCCGCGACCGCACGTTTGCCAAGATGACGCGCGAACAGTGGGAAGAGGTGATGGACGTCAACCTCACCGGCCCGGCGTTGATCACACACGCGATGCTCAAGAAGATGATCGAATCCGGCTGGGGCCGCATCATCAACATTACCTCGATCATCGGACAGACGGGCAACTTCGGTCAGGCGAACTACGCCGCGGCCAAGTCGGGGCTGATCGCGCTGACCAAGTCGCTGGCCAAGGAAGTGGCGCGCAAGAACATCACCGTCAACTGCGTCGCGCCCGGCTTCGTGACCACCGACATGACCGCGAAGGTTCCCGAGAACATCCGCGAGCAGATCACCTCGGGCATTCCCATCGGCCGCTTCGGCGAGCCGGAGGAAGTTGCCCACGCGGTGGCGTTCCTCGCCTCGCCGCTGGCGTCGTACATCACCGGCCAGGAAATCAACGTCAACGGCGGGTTGTACATGTAGGTCGGGCCAGGGTGGCGCCGGGCCGCGATGCCGCCCGATAGCGGCGCGAGTGATCGGTCACGCCGATATGGTTGGGCGTGACACCGATCCAGTGGACACTCTGGTCGATCGGTCTTGCGGCGTGCCTCGTCGCGCTGGGCTGGGCGCTCTTCTGGAATCGGCATCGTGGGCGCCTGCGGTGTCCGAAGTGCTGGTATGACATGCTCGCCGCGGCCGGACGGACGTGCCCGGAATGCGGCCGCATGGTCAAACGGGATCGCGACTGGCGGCGCACGCGGCGGCGCTGATGGCGAGCGTGTTTATCGCCGTCGGGCCGTTCTGGAAGGCGCTGGTGGTGCGCTACGCGGATTACCCGCCGAACACGGCGCTCATTCTCATCGTGGCGAACGAGTGGGTTGACGATCCCGACGATCCCCTTGATGCGATGACCTTGGACCACGAACTCATGTGGCGACTGCGGGAGTATCCCGTCTCGTTGCGCGCCTGAAGCGGGGGCTGACGAAGAGCGCGCTCAGCGCCCGCTGCGGCTGGTCTCTTTCGCCGGGGCTTTCGACATGGACTTCCTGGCCGGCTTGGCGCCCGCCGTCTTCCTGGTTGACTTCTTGGCGGATGACCTGGCGGATTTCTCTTCGGACTTCTTCGCCGGCTTCTTCGCGGCGCCCTTGGCAGCGCTTGACGATGACTTCTTCGCGGATGGCTTGGCGGTCGTCCCGGCTGCGTTCGCGGCTGCCTTCTGCTTGCCCGCGTTCCTGATGTTCTGCTCGTAATAGGCGATGTAATTGACAACCGGAACGCGGCGCATGGCTTCGCCGATCACGTCGAGGGGCAGGTCCGCGATCTTGCGGAAGCGGATGCACGACTTGCCCATGTCGAGCTTCATTGCCGGTCTTGGCCCAGGCGCTGCGGAACCACGACTCTTGCGCGGGCGAGCCGTAGATGGACATGAGGTAGAGCGCCATGTGATTCTTCTTACCCTCATTCCGACCTTTTGCTAGGGAGAGGGAGTTTTCCGACGGGGCCTCAACGCGGGGAATAGACCTGATCCTGCGCGGTCATTACGATTTGCAGCCGCTGCTGGCGACCCCACACTCTTTCAGAATTAGAGGAGCAACTCATGACTCATCGACCCTGCCCGCCTCGTCTCGTCCGGTCGCGCGCCGCCTGCGGGCTCGTTCTGCTCTGGCTGGCCCTGCCGCTCACCGCATGCAGCAGCGGGGAAACGACGATGGGACTCCTGCTTGTGCCCAATGCCCGGGCCTCGCTCACCGTCGAAGGATCGAATCCCTTTGTCGTCGTGAACAACAGCGGGCCGGGCGAGGTCAACGTCCTCTTCAAGGCTGCACATCTACCCGCTGATGGACCGCATCGACTGATCCGCGGTTCGGTGGCTCGGACGCTTCGAGACGGGGGCGCCATCGAACTCTCCAATGACTCAACGGAGAAGTGCGACATCATGTTCACCATCGAGAGGTCAACCGGGACCACCCTCGATCAACAGCCAGCCGCACCGCCGGCAAAGCAATAACCGGCGCCTGCCGCTCCCCGCCGACCGTGGTCATGGCTGACATCGACTGCATCATCGCGGACATTACGACCGTGCAAGTCGATGCGATCGTCAACGCGGCGAACCAGCGGCTGCTCGGCGGAGGCGGCGTGGATGGAGCGATCCATCGCGCGGCCGGGCCGGGGCTGCTCGAAGAGTGTCGTCGATTGCCCGAAGTGCGCCCGGGCGTGCGCTGCCCGACGGGGCAGGCCGTGATCACGGGCGGGCACGACCTGCCGGCGCGGTTCGTCATCCACACGGTCGGGCCGGTGTGGGGCGGCGGCCGGCAGAATGAAGAGGCGCTCCTCGCGTCGTGCTACCGCCAGTGCCTGCTGCTCGCGGCGGACCATGCCATCGCCACCATCGCCTTCCCCTCGATCAGCACGGGAGCCTTCGGTTTCCCGGCAGAGCGTGCGGCGGAGATTGCGGTGCGGACCATGCGCGAGACCGGCGCGGAGGTTGAGTCGATCCGGCGCGTGATCGCGTGTTGTCTTGATGACGCGAGCGCCGGACACTACCGCGCGATCCTGAGCGCCTGACCAGGCAGGCACTATGGTTCCCTGTGACCACACTGCACTGGATCCTCTGGTCGCTCGGGCTGCTGGCATGTGTCGGCCTGTCTGCATGGGCGCTTTTCTGGGACCGGGCGCGCGGGCGGCTGCGATGCCCGAGGTGCTGGTACGACATGCTCGGCACGCCGGGGAAGACGTGCCCCGAATGCGGCTGCACCGTCAAGCGCGACAGCCAGTGGCGGCGCACGCGGCGGCGCTGGAAGACGGCGAGTGCGGCGCTGCTTGCGAGTGTGTTTATCGCCGTCGGGCCATTCTGGAAAGCGCTGCTGGTTCTGAGCGTGGACTATCTGCCTGATACCGCGCTGATCATGCTCACGGGCCGCATTTCCTTTGATGAGCCATACCCGGGATATGTCTTCGACAACGAGTTGAGAGGGCGGCTGCAGGAAGGGCCGGACTACTGCGTGAGCCGCTGGAATCGCGCGGCGATGTGGCGCTGGCAGTGGCGGCTGCTGGCGGGGCGCGATGAGCCGGAGATGGCGTATCTGCAGCAGGTGGCCGAGGTCTTCGCGCAGCCGCCACCGGCGCGGCAGGCGCTGGTCGTGACGCAAGAGGAAATGCTCGCGCTCGATCATGATGCGACGGGGACGCGCGTTGGCGCATTGCAGGAGCGGCTGCAACTACCGCGCGACACGTTTCTGGTCGGGTACGAGGACAGCCTGGGCGTCAAGTGGCTTGACCTGAAGGCCGCAGACGGCGCGGCGGCGCGCTTGTATCTCATCTCGAGCATGCAGCTCTTCGCCCTCTTTGCCCTGAGGCGGGAAGGCGATGAGTGGGTCTTCGGCGGGGCGTATGACATTCACAGCAAGTACGCCGACCCGGAGCTCCGCGTCCTGGCCGAGGATGAGACAATCTGCGAACTCGGTTCGATCAGCACGGGCGGCACGGGCACGTGGCGGGGGCTCGCGAGCTGGTGCCGCGTCGATGATACCGGGTTGCGATTCGTGCATGGCTGGGCGACGGGCGGGAATGAGTACTGGAGCAACGGGCCATTCAATTACGAGTTCTCCACCGCCGCGCCGAGCGTCGGGCGCGATGAGCGCGGCATGTACGTCGATCACGCGATCACATTGACGATCACGAATGCGGATGTCTCATGGACCCTCGCTCAAGGCGATCCGGCGGACGCCGCGGCGGTGGCGGACCTGGCCGACGTGTTTCAGCGAGCCGGCGTGGCCCGCTACCGATGGGACGATGGCGACGAACGCTTCGTGCTCAGCGAAAGTGAGTCGGCCTGGACCGATGTGCAGGTGCAGGGCTCGTTCTACGACGACACGCTCTTCATCACCCAGAACTTCGACACGCTCGTCAACCTCGCGACCGGCGACGACCCGGCCCGCCGCGCCTGGGTGCGCCTGGCGCTGACGCGGCTGGAGGAGAGCGCGGCCAAGAGGCGGCTCATTCAGGAGATCCGACTTCGACCCGCCCATTGACGATGTGGTGTTGCCGGAATGGCTGCGGGGAGAGAGGTCAGGCAGTCTTACTCGCTTTTTGTCCAAATCTCCCTCCGGCATTGCTACCCCTGCCGCAATCTGTTATAAACAGAGGATCAATGCCCGCGAGTACACGGGCTTCGGAGAACCGCCATGCTCAGTTTCCTACCAGACTTGACCCAGCGGCCCTGTCGGCGATGGCTCGGGACGCTCTTGCTGTGCTGCGGCGCCGCTGTGGGCTGCGTGCTGTGGACCGCACCAGAGGCGCTCGCCCAAAGCGACTGCGGCGGCTGGGAGCAGATCGAGTATCCCGGGCCGAGCGCGCGCTCATGGCACGGCATGGTGTATGACAGCTCACGCAATGTGACGGTTCTGTTCGGTGGATACAGCGAGTTTCGCAGCGGACTTCCTGACACGTGGGAGTATGACGGCGAGAACTGGACACAAGTCAGCGATACCGGCCCCGGTTCGCGCGTGCGCCATGCCATGGCGTACGACAGCGCGCATCAGGTGACGGTCATGTACGGGGGAGACCTTTCGGCGGACACTTGGGTATGGGATGGCCGCCTGTGGTCGCTTGTCAGTACATCCGGACCTGGATCGCGTTACGCCCATGCGATGGCCTTCGACAGTCGGCGAGGAGTCGTGGTGATGTTCGGTGGAACGCGAGGCAACACCCTCCAGAACGACACGTGGGAGTGGAATGGCGCTTCGTGGTCGCAGGTGGCGACGGGCGGACCCAGCCCGCGATGGTACCACACAATGGCCTTCGATGAAGCACGAGGCGTGACCGTCATGTACGGCCGCCGCAATACCGGCGGTGAAACAGACACGTGGGAGTGGGATGGAATTGAGTGGCGCGAGGTCTCTGTGAATGGTGGGCCGACTGCACGCACGGGCGCCGCCATGGCTTACGACGCCCAGCGACAGCGGACCGTTCTCTTCGGACAGAACTGGGACAGTGACGAGGCGGAGACCTGGGAGTGGAACGGCATTGCCTGGGAATTGGTTGCCAACCGGGGACCAATCGTCCGAACGTCACACGCCATGGCCTTCGACACGCTGCACAACAAGACGATCATGTTCGGTGGGACCATATTGGGATCCAACTCCCTGCGCGACACCTGGTCCTGGGATGGCCGTCAATGGCATTCTGAAGCGCATTCGCATCCCTCAATCCGCTCCGATCACGTCATGGCATACGACAGCAGTCGCGGCGTTTCCGTGCTGTTCGGAGGTTTGGCCCATGCGTCTCTGGGCGATACATGGGAGTGGAACGGCACGCAGTGGCGAGCCGTCTCTTTCGATGGCCCTTTGACGCGGTGGCGCCCCACTATCGCCTACGACTCGCGTCGGGGCGTCATGGTCCTGTTCGGCGGGCGAAACAGCGAAGCAGGTGTACTCGGTGATACATGGGAGTGGGATGGTAACGTGTGGACGCAGGTCTCCGATACTGGACCGCCCCCGCGGGAGGGCAGCGCCATGATCTTTGATGAACGGCGAGGGGTAGCGGTCCTCTTCGGGGGTCGGAACGCCGGGTATGACGAGATGAGCGACACGTGGGAGTGGGATGGCACAAATTGGGCGCACATTTCCGACTTGGGACCGGACGCTCGCTGGCGCCACGCGATGGCTTATGACACAGATCGCCATCTCACCGTTCTCTTCGGCGGGAAACGCGGTACCGAACTCTTTCAGGATACATGGGAATATGACGGGCAAACCTGGGTCCAGGTCGCTGCTGACGGCGCTTCACCTCGCGCCAGGCACGCGATGGCATTCGACTCCTCGAACCACGTGACTGTGATGTACGGCGGTGAGGGGCCACGCCTCGGCGAGGGGCGCCAGACGTGGGAGTGGGACGGCCTTCGCTGGGTTGTTAGCGCACTGGCTCCAACCGAGGTGGCGGGCCGGCGATCCGGAGCGATGGTTTACGATGCAGCACGAAGCGGGATGTTCCTCTTCGCAGGTCAGGATCAAACAGAACACTGGACCGGCGACACCTGGACCTATAGCGGCAAACACGCGTTCACTGAGCAGCCGCAGCACCAGTTCGTTGATCTGCACGAGACGGTGGACTTCCATGTCGCGGTGCGCGAACCGGAGACGGCAACGTACCAGTGGACGTGGAACCGCCGCCCGCTCCGCGATGGCGGGCCGATCTCCGGCAGCCATACCGACACGCTTCGCGTGACCGACGTCACCGGCGACTACACCGGGCGATTGCAGTGCATCGTGCGGCGCGACGGATGCGCCGATCAAAGGAGCATCGCGGCACACCTCATCGTTCTCGACCCGACGATCGCACTCTCAGCCGAATGCCCGGGCGGCGGTGAGGCGGTGTTCGAGTGGTCCAACTGCACACCCGGCGGCGCCATTGCCATCCTCGGCGCCAACGGCCCAGGACAGTTCGTCATCCCGAGCGGCCACGCATGCGCCGGGACGACACTGGACTTGACCGGCGAAGGGCTGACTCTCATCCGCTATGCACAGTCGAGTGCCGTCGGCGATGGCAGACTCGTCAGCGTCGCTCCGGCGCAGTGGTGCGGCCGGTCGCTCCAGATCATTGACCGCGACTCCTGCCGGCCCTCGAACGTGGTGCGCGTAGAGTGAGGGCACGATCACGAGGCCGCGCGGGTGCGGCTGATGCCGGCGCGGTTGCCGGACAGCACAGAAAAGACGCGGCTGGTGCGGGCGATTCAGGAGCGTGCGAAGTAGCGAAGATCACCTCGCCGGCTGCTGCGAAGCGCCGCCGTGGATCGCGTGCAGGTCGAAGATGTACAGGCACGGCCCGGCGGTCGGCTCGCTGTGCCACGTGAGCGCCCAGTGCTCGTCGGGTGAGATGGACAGGTTCATGTCGCCGGTGCGCGGCGGCAGCTGCAGCGGCTGGAGATATGTCTTCCAATCCCGGTCGTAGACGGCGATGGTTGCCGGCGCGGCGGGGGAACTGATGCCCTGTCCTGCGAAGTACAGCCTGCCCGAGCGGCCGCCCTGGATCGACGCGATGCGGCGCAATGGAATCGTGAGCAAATCCTCGGCCTCGCGCATTCCCGGTGACCAGCGCCTGATCGTCTGCTCGGAGATTTCTGCGTACGCAACGGCCAGGAACTCGGTCTCGGTCAGCAGGAGTTCATCCCCAGTCACGCCGACCACCTGCGACAGATCATGCTTGGCCGTGCGCTGCGTGAGTACGGTCTGGCCCGAGTTGAGATCGATCAGATCGCAGCCGGATTCGGGCTGCCGCGGGGCGAGCGCGCGGCGCAGGATCACCGTGTCAGCATCCGGCAGTGCAAACAGCGAATGCATCAGCAACTGCGACCGCTCCGGAAACGAAACGACCTCCGACCACTGCCCCGTCTGCAGATCGCACGCAAGCGTCACGCGATAATCGACGTAGGCATACAGAACATCCCGGCTCGGGTGCAGGGCGATATCGCTGATCCCGGCCCACAGCTCGCCGACCGTCCCGGGCAGAGGCAACTCCCGCACAGTGCGGCCTGACCCGGCATCAATCTCGGCGACACCGCTGCGCCAGTACAGGTAGAAGTGATTCTCGCGCAGCCCGGCGAGTCGCCCATTCCACCTCGTGCCATCGCGCTTCTGAATCGGCTCGTAGCGCACGGTGCGCACGACTGCTCCCGTTTCCGGGTCGATCCGCGCGATGCGCAGCATCGGCAGTGCGTGTCGCATCATCGACCAGCGCTGGTTCGCCGTCGCCCACGCGTGCAGCCGGGCGGAAGGCCAGTCGAACCAGTTCGCGGCGCGACCGGTGCGCGGCAGGTGGCCGCGCGCCGCGTAGTAGACTCCGCACACACCTACCAGCAGAGCCGCTGCGACCACGACCGGCCGCCGACGCAGTCTCCGGCCGTACATCACTCCGCCGCCCGCAAGATCCCGCCCGCACTCGGGGCATTGTTTCGCGTCGCTGCGGCCGGTGAGTCGATAGCCGCACTTGGCGCAATACGGCTCGCCGGGCGCCACCAGCCGCCGGCGACGCCAGCGCCGCCAGAGCATCGCAGCCAGAACGATCAGCAGGATCAGGCTCAGCGCGCTGGCGCCGATCTCCGGCCAGTGCTCCACCGCCACCGGCCAGGCGTCGATGGTCGAGACCTCCATCGACACGTACGGGTGCGACGAGTCGTCGGGCCAGAGCACATCGAGGACCTGGCTCTCGGACGGCATCGTGAGCGACTGGCTCACTTGTGCCGGCGCCTGCGTCACACTTCCGCCAACGTCGGGCGGCACCGGTGAAACAACCAGCGAGGACTCATCGCCTTGACTCGAAGCCATGCAGCCCGTCCCTTTCGCTTCACCACTCCTGTCCGAGCCAGTCGGCGTACTGGGCCTTCTGCTCGTCCGTCGGCTCCTCCACCTTGCGCAGCGTCCACGAACCATCGGGGACGCCGGTCAGCGCGATGTCCACTTCGCGCAGGTGATCCCTGCGGAAGAAGGTGATGTGAATCGACTGCCCCGGATCGAGCGCGTTCACCTGATCATCAAGATCGCCCTGCGAACCGATCCGCTTTCCATTCACGGCCACGAGTTCATCGCCCACCAGCAGGCCCGATGCATACGCCGGGCTGTCGGCCAGCAGCGATGACACGCGCGTGCCGCTGATATTCAAGCCCAGGTAAGCCTTGAGCGGAATTTCGCCGGAAGAAGGCGTGCTTGTTTCTTCGGCGGTTTCATCCTGATCCTCTGGACCCGCTTCCTCACCCGTGCGGCTCGTTGAGCCATCATCCTCGCGCTTCGCCGGCTCGAAGACGAGTTCGAGGCCGCAGGCATCGGCGAGCGATTCGAAGTCGAAATCTTCCGTGCCGCGGATGTGCCGCGCGAAGAACGCACCGAAGTCGCTGCCGCTGATCTCATTGATCACGGCGAGCAGGTCCTCGGGCGTGTAGCCGCCGCCGCTGAGCGGAAAGCGCTCGTACAGCGTGCGCATGACGTCGTCAAGGTCGGCGGCGCCGCCGCTGCGCTTGCGAATGGACCAGTCGAGCGCGAGGCTCGCCATGGCGCCGCTGGTGTAGAACGAGATGCTCGAGTTCACGTCGTCCGGCGTCGACTTGCTGAACTTGATCCACGCATCGAACGAACTCTCTTCGACGCTCTGCACCAGCCGGCCGGGCCGGCGGCGCAGCGCATCGATCGCGTCGCCCATGCTCTGGAGATACTTCGCCGGTTTCGTGTGTCCGGTCCGCACGAGCGTGAGATCATCGTAATAACTCGTCGTGCCTTCCGCGACCCAGAGCAGTTTCGTGTAGTTCTCGCGCTCGTAGTCATACGGATTGATCCCCGCCGGGCGGAACTGCTTGACGTTCCACGTGTGAAAGAACTCGTGCGCGACCAGGCCGAGGAAGCGGTCGTAGGCGCCGTCATCTTCGAACGAGCGGCGCGAGGTCTGCATGACGGTTGAATTGAGATGTTCCGTGCCCCCGCCGCCACCCATGCCCACGTGGGTGATGAAGACGTAGCGCTCGTAGGGAAACGCGCCGAAGATGTCGCGCTGGACGCGGACGATGGCGGCGAAGTCGTCGGTCAGCTTCTGCTCGTCATACTCGATGTCCTCGTCGCCCCAGAGGATGATCTCGTGCGGCACGCCATCGACGTCAAACGTCAGCCGCCTGTGCACGCCGATCTCCAGCGGCGAATCGACGAGCACGTCGTAATCGGGCGCGATGAGCGAGCGCGGATCGTTCGGATCGCTTTCGAGCCCCGTCGCGATGTCCCAGTCCTCCGGCGCCTGCACGCGCACCACCAGCGGATCATCGCGCCGCTGCGGCACGTACACGAATACTGACGAAGGCGAGAGAAACGCGTGCGTGTCATCGACGTGCCGCGTGCGGTCGGCCAGCGAATTGGCGTAGACGCGATAATCCAGCCGGACCGATTTCGCGCCTTGCGTGCGCACGCTCCACGCATTCTTGCGGACTTTCTCGACGGGCAGGCCTTCGCCCGTCGCGGCGTCGCTGGCCCGCACCTCGCGCACCGTGCCGGCCGGGTCGAGCACGGCGTAGCGCCCCGGCCGCCACACGGGCAGGATGAACTCGACTGTCTCGCCGTCCACCTCGGGCACGACGATGGACATCTCGACCATCTGCGTCTGCGGGGCGGGCAGGGCGACGGTGTACTCAATCGGCCCGTCCGCCGCACACGCCGGCAGGGCGAGCAGCATGATCGCCAGAAGCGGCAGGCATCGGCCCCGGCGGGCAAGCGAAGCGGTCAGCGTCGTCAATTCACGTCCTCCCTGCAGATGTGTGAACGGAGCAAAGCGATATCACCGGCCTGAGACGACACGGTCAGCCGTCTACAATCTCTGCCCATCACCGGCGGCGCCGACGCGACGCCGCGCCGGTTCATGGTACGGGGCCAATTGAGGGTGCGGCGGCGATGAAACGAGCCTTTCGACGGATCTGGGCCAGGTCGCCGCGATCGCTGCGCATCGCCGCGGGAAAGACGTGGCGCGTGCGCGGCTGGTTCGAACCGATCCTGCTGGGCGAGAAGAAGGTCAACGCCCGCCTCGCCGCGACCAATCTCTTTTTCCTGCTGGGCAGCGGGCGCTGCGGCACGCTGTTTCTCTCTTCGCTGCTGGCCAAAGATCCGCAGGCCACGGTCCGTCACGAGCCGCGCGGCCATCCGGACATGGAGTCCCGGCCGCGCTCGCGGCGCGAACCCGCCTTTGCCGACTACTACATCCAGCACTACCGCAAGTACGTCATCTACCGCGACATCGTCGATACGGGAAAGAAGACCTACGGCGAAGTCTCATCGCCGCTGCGCTGCCTCGGCGGCGCGCTCCACCGGGCCTTCCCCCACGCGCACATGATGGTCCTCGCGCGCGACGGCCGCGACACCGTCCGCAGCGCGCTCAACCGCCAGATGGGCCGCGGCTTCCAGGCGTCGCACGATCCGGTGCGCCCGCTGCCCGGGGATGCATTCCACGGCCGGTGGGCGTCGATGTCGCACTTCGAGAAAGTCTGCTGGTGGTGGATGGACGCCTACCGCACCCTGCTGCGCGACCTGCCGGAGCAGCCGATCATCCAGTTCAATCGCACGCTCAAAGAGTACGACTACCTCAAGACCAACGTGCTCGATCCCATCGGCCTGCACATCAGCGAAGAAACGTGGACGGCCCACAAGGCGCGCAAGAGCAACAACTCGGCCGAGGAGTACCGCGTTCCCCACTGGCGCGACTGGACCGACGCCGAAAAGGCATTCTTCGACGAAGTCTGCGGCCCCACGATGGAGCGCCTCGGCTTCCCCCGCGGGCAGTGGAGCTAGCCTATTCGCCGGCGCCAATCGCCGCGACGTCCCATTTCTGACCGAAAGCGGCCCGCGCGCAACTGCGGCCCGGGCGCGTTGGCGCCCGGGCCGCAGGGTCGATCCTCGCGTCGAGTCTTTTAGGCCGTTGCCTCAAGCACGAGGTTGAAGGGAGACTGAGCGGCGATGCGCGTGCTCTTGAAGCCGCCGCTGCCGACGATCTCGGTGAGCCGCGCGGGCCCAGCCTGGGCGCCGAGCGAGTCGCCGCCGCTCTGGCTCAGGGCCGAGGGCACGCACACGGCGGCTGAGAAGGCGTAGTACACGCGGCCGATGGGATTGAGATTCTCCTCGAGTCGATCGCCCGCCGCCGGTTCGACGATCATCCACGTGCCGCCGGGCTTGAGCGATTCGCGCACGTGCCGGGCGGCGCCGCGCGGGTCGCCCATGTCGTGGAGCGCATCGAAGACGCACACGAAGTCGTAGCCGGCGCCGTCGAGCCTTTTGGGAAAGTCCTGAGCCGTGGCGATCTCGAAGCGCACGTTGTCCAGACCCTCTTCCCGCGCGTGCTGCTTCGCGTGCTCGATCGACGGCGCGTGTGGATCGAAGCCGATGAACTGCGAGTTGGGAAACGCCTTGGCCATGATGATGGTCGAAGCGCCGTGCCCGCAGCCGATGTCGGCGACGCTCGCGCCGCGCTCGAGTTTTTCGCGCACGCCATTGAGCGAGGGGATCCACGTCTGGACGAGGTTGCTCGCGTAGGAAGGGCGGAAGAACTTTTCGGTGCCGCAGAAGAGGCACTCGTGGTGATCGCCCCAGCCGATGCCGCGGCCGGTGCGGAAGGCCTCGGCGAGCGCTTCATCGCTGCGGATGAGCGAGCCCGCCGAGAAGAAGCCGCCGGCCATGTAGAGCGGGCTGTTCTCGTCGGCAAAGAGCATGGCCTGCTCGGGCGTCATGCTGAAGCGCTCCGTCGCCGCGTCGTACTCGATGTAACCCGACGCCGCCTGGGCCGAGAGCCACTCGCGGATGTAGCGCTCGCTCGTGTTGGTGCCTTTGGCCAGTTCGGCGGCAGTGAGCGGACCGATGCGCGCGAGCGTTTCGTAGAGGCCGAGGCGGTCGCCGACGATGACGAGCAATGCGTTGGCCGTGCCGCCGAGGTCGGTGATGACCTTACCGACGAGCGATTCGAGTTCGGGAGTGAGTGTGGGCATGGTCTCTTTCCTTTCAAAGTAGTAGCGGGAGTACTAAAATAGACCGACCGGTTGGTATCACATTGGAAAGCAAGAAGTTGACGGCGCGGCAGCGGCCGTAAGTCCTTTCAGTTCGAGTGGGTCAGCAGCAATGAGAGGTAGCGGCGGAAGGTGCGCAGGGCCTGAGGCACCATGCGGATGTCGCTGTGGGCCCGGCTGAGAACCACGCCGCCTTCGATGACGGCGATGTACTGCTCGGCCAGCTCCCGCGCCGACGGCGAGCCGGGGCCGCGCACCGCCTTGGCCAGCGGGGCGAAGATCGACTCCATGTAGTCGGCCAGGTCGCGCAGCACCTGCGAAACCTCTTCGCGAATCGCCGGCTGCGTTTCGCTGATTTCCAAGGCAAAAGCACCGACGAGGCAGCCGTCGCACCAGATGTCCTCGGCGCCTTTTTCAATGTGCTCGACGTATTTTACCGCCGCCTGGGCTGGAGAGAGGCCGGTGAGATCGAGCCCGGCTTCGACCTGTTCGCGGGCCCGGCTCATGTGGTCGCGCAGGGCCGCCAGGGCGCACTGCTCCTTGGTCTCAAAGCAGTGGTAGAAGCTGCCCTTGCTCACGCCGGCCGCCGAGCAGATGTCGGCCACTCCGGTGGCGGAATATCCGTTGGAGAGCATGAGTGCGTACGCGGCCTCGATGAGTCGGGATCTGGTTTCGGAGTCGGTCATCCGAGGGCAAGTGTAGACCGACCGGTCGGTCAGTCAAGGTAACGCCGTCGAAAAACGGGCAAAAAAAGAGCGGAGTCGAGCAGGCGAGCTTTGCCCAGGTTAGCAAAAGGTGCCAGGTTTTTTATTCAATGTAGCCGAGGCTGCGCAGGCGGTCTTCGAGGACCTTCTGTTCCTGCTCGCTGTATTCGGTTTGCTCGGCCGCGCTCGCTTCGCTTGCCGCGACCGCCGCCTCGGTGGTCCGCTCGTCGGCGGCGCGCACGGGGTGGTCGGCGAGCCAGCCGGGCTCCATCGCCACCTTCATCACGCGGCCATCCATGTGGGCGGGGATCGGCTGGTCCTGCAGGTGCAGGATCGTCGGCGTCATGTCGAGCAGGCGCAGGCCGCTGCCGATGCGCTCGCCCCTGCGGAACGCCGGCCCGATGCCGAGAAAGACGCCGTGGATCTGGTGATCGCCCGAGATGACGCGCGGGTCTTCGCCGGGCATGATGGAGAGTTCCTCCTGCGGCGCCTCGTAACCTTCGGGCATCTGCACGCCGTGGATGACGATGTCTTCGCGCCAGCGCACGAGGATGTCTTCGCCGGGCCCGGTGTGGGTGCCCTTGTAGATCTCGCTTGAGAAGAACACATCGCGCACGATCGGCTCGCCCGTAACGCTGTCTCGCATCTCCTTGAGCTTGCCGCGCAGCTCTTCCATGAGCCGCGGCGCCTCGGCCTGGTCGACGATGCCCTG
Source organism: Phycisphaerales bacterium (assembly GCA_020852515.1). Taxonomy (NCBI): domain Bacteria; kingdom Pseudomonadati; phylum Planctomycetota; class Phycisphaerae; order Phycisphaerales; species Phycisphaerales bacterium. The sequence continues at coordinate 119,598 of JADZAS010000030.1, read as the reverse complement.
CCCCTCGCGCCCTCTGATGTTCAGGCGCAGGCGCGGGAACTGGGCATCGCTGTACACGCGCGTCCTGGACCAGTCCACGCCGGAGAACAGCGCCTTGCTCTGAGCCCAGTTGCGCACGCCCGGCATGAGCCGCGCGAGCTTCTCCTTGGTGCCGCGACTCGTGTGCGAAGCGACGAACTTGAGCGCCTTGCTCACCGCGTTGGGCTTGCCGCCGCCCTGTTCGTAGACGAGATAGCCGTGCGCTGCGAGCCACTGGTTGAGCTGGCTGGAGACGGGGCACTTGTGGCCGAAGCCGTGGTCGCTGATGACCATCAGATGATCATCCGGCCCGATGCGATCGAGCATGTCTCCCAGGGCCGCATCGAGCTTGATGTACACGCTGTCGATCACGCCGCCGAACTGCCTGACCTCTTCGGCGCTGCACTGTGCGTGCTTGGGGTGCGTGGGGTCCATCCATTTCCAGAAGCAGTGCTGGGCCGCGTCGAGACTGCGAAACACGAACAGCAGGCAATCGACGGGCATCGAGTCGAGCATCGTCACCAGGGCGCGGTGCTTGGAGTCGAGTTCTTCTTCGAGCAGTTGCACGGCTTCGTCGGGCCGGCCGCGCGCAATGGCGCCCGTCAGCCCCGGCTCGATGACGTACTCGCAGCCCATCCTTGCTTCGAGCTTCTCAATGAAGTCATCCGGCGAACAGAAACGCGGCGACGCCTTGCCCGGCCCATCCAGGCCCGCGATGACGTAGCCGCCCTTGATCGGCTCGGCGGGGTAGGTCATCGGCGTGTTGATCACTCCGGCCGTCTGACCCGCCTGCTCGAGGTAGGTCCAGAAGCCGGGCACGTGCTTGTAGCCGCCGTGGATGTAGCGCAGCGAATAGGTCTGGGGGAGGAACTCGTAGAACTCGTAGATGCCGTGCTTGCCGGGATTGCAGCCGGTGAACATGCTCGTCCACGCCGAAGCGGATCGCATGTTCTCGACGCTCTCGAGCGGGCCGGAGACTCCCTCGTCGACGAGGCGCTGGAAGTGAGGCACGCGGCCGTCGCGCAGCAGTCGCGACAGAACGCTCCACGTGGCGCCATCGGCGCCGAGAATGTACGTGCGGCCTTGTGGCATGGGGACAATCGTAGACGGGTGAATCTCACTCCCTCCCCCGGCTTCCGGGGGAGGGCCGGGGTGGGGGTTCTTCTTGAATTGGCCGCGCCGCCGCGAGCGCGCAATGTATCGTCAATCGAGAGCGCCCCCTCCCTGTCCCTCCCCCGCAAAGCCGGAGGAGGGGACTGATCCAGCAATCGGCGCGAAAGGCGACTTGAGACTCGGCCGATGGTTCCTAACCTCCACCCGCTGGATTTTTTCGGACTTCACGACACCCTTCTGAACCACGCAAGAGCCCTCATGGCGAAAAAACGCCCGACGAGTAAAAGCAAGCCCGCTGCATCGCCCAAACAAGCGGGGACGAAGCGCGGTGCATCGTCCGCAGGATCAAGCCGGAGCTCCGCGAAGCCGCGAGCGGCGTCCGTCGTCGGCCGCATCGAGCCCGCCGAACGCACGCCCAACGCGCGCGTCATGGGCAACCAGTCCCTCGCCACTATTCCGACGACCGGCCCGCTCATCGGCCACGACAAGCCGGCTCAGGTCGGCACCGCCATCCTCGGCGCTGGGATCGCCGGGATGTCAGCCGCGCTGCACATCAAGAAGGACTACGCCATCTTCGAACAGGCCGAGCGCATCGGCGGTCTGTGCTGCACGGAGAACTTCGGCGGCTTCCTCTTCGATCGCTCGATCCACATCCTCTACACGAAACAGCCCTACGCCAAGAAGTTCATCACCGGCCTGCTGGGCAAGAACTTCGACCTGCGACCCAAGTACTCCTACATCCACAGCCACGGTGTCTACACCGCCTATCCGTATCAATCCAACACCTTCGGCCTGCCGCATGATGTCGTCGTGCGCAACCTGATGGGCCTGATCGAAGCGACGTACACCAAGCCCGAGCGCGAGCCGCGCAACTTCAAGGAGTGGGCCTACGCGACCTTCGGCGCCGGCATTACCGAAGAGTTCTTCCTGCCATTCAATTACAAGGTCTGGGCGATCGACCAGGAGCAGATGAGCTACGACTGGATCGCCGATCGCGTGCTCACACCGCCGATCAAGACGGCCATCGAAGGCGCGATCGCGCCGAGCAAAGGCGACTACGGCCCCAACGCGAAGTTCTGGTATCCCAGGAAGGGCGGCATGGAGAGCCTGCCGCGCTCGATGGGCGAGCACCTCAACGAAGGCAGTGTGCACACCTTCACGCGCGTCAAGACCATTCACGTCGCCAAGCACACGCTCGAGTTCGAAGATGGCTCGATGTGCAAATACGACTCGCTTATCTCCACCGCGCCGATCAGCAAACTGGCGCAACTGGCCGATAGCGTGCCCGCCGAGGTGAATGCGGCGGTTGGCAAATTGAAATGGAACACGGTGTACACCGTCAACATCGGTTTGCAAATTCCCAACCTCACGCCGATGCACTGGGCGTACTACCCCGATCCCAAACTCATCTTCCACCGCCTGAGCTGGCCCAAGAACTTTGCGCCGAGCATGGCGCCGGCGAACTGTTCATCGGTCGCCGCAGAGATTTCCGTCAGCCAGTGGAAAGACGTCGGCCCGACTGACGCCAAGACGCTGCTCAAGAAGACGATCGAGGGCCTCATCGCCATCGGCCTGATCACCCACAAGCAGGCGAGCAAAATCAAGCCGCAGCACTGCGGCGTCGTGCGCCTCGACCCAGCCTACGTCATCTACACCTGGGATCACCGGCCCGCGACGAAAGTGATCCACGACTGGCTTGAGAGCAACGACATCTACGCCTGCGGCCGCTTCGGCGACTTCGAGTATCTCAACATGGATCACTCGATCCTGTCCGGCAAGCGCGCTGCAGAGAAGCTGATGAAGCGCGACCTTAACGCGTTCCCATTGAAGGGTGTGGATGAAAAGGCGCTCGAACGCTGGATCGCGGCAGACTTCCAGATCGGCGTGGCGCACACGGATGCCGCGATCGATGCGAAGTTGAAGGCGCAGGGGGCGTAGGACCCGCAGTTAGCCGCAACGCGAACGCTCGGCGCAGCGGAGCGCGGCGAAGTGCAGACGCACCCGCGAGCGCGATGATCGTCCAACGTTTACCACCAAGGACACAAAGACACAAAGCGGGCACGAAGGTTCGAGCGAGGAATGGGTATGGTGGCACGGGCGACCCGACCGTACAGATCCAACTGGCCAGAGGCCCGATCCGCCGTCAACTTCGCCCGTCCCCAAACCCCGCGATCGAGACAGGTCGCTTCGCCGGCGGCGTGTAGGATGATTGCATGCACCGGACCCGGCCAATTCGCTGGCTCACCCGGCGGCGTGCGTTCTGGACCATCGCCACGCTGCTCGCCCTCTGGCTCGCGTGGCAGGTGTACGACATTTTCACCGGCAAGCCGCAGCCGAGCATCGACTATGCGAGCCAGTTCTATGAACTGTGCAGCAGCGCGCAAGGCGAAGGCGAAAACGCCTGGCCGCTGCTGATGGAGGTGCTGGAGCGCGTCGATGAGGCGTCGAAGACGCTGAGTGAAGACCCCGTCGCTACGCAGTACTACACCGACGGCACGATGATCCCCGGGATGTTCTCTGACCTCACCTGCCAGCGCCTCACGCATCCGAGTCTCAAACCGCACTACCGAGCCTTGGACGATCTTCGGGCGGACGGCACACTCGACCAACTCGGGCAGTTGGCCAGCATGAGCCGTTGCGTGCGGCCGCGGGTTGACGGCGAGCCGTTCAACAACGCTTACATCGCCGCCAACCTGCCGGTGCTCACGAAGGTCAGGCAGTTGATCAGGCTTCAAGCCGGTCGCATGGCGGTGACCGCCAGCAATGGGAAGTGGCAGGATTTAGCGGACATCACGAACGAATCCCTCGCCGTGTCTCGTTTCGTCGGCTACCAGCCTTCGCTGATCAATCATCTCGTTGCAGTCTCCTGCGTCGATTCCGTTCTCGGCGAGTTGCGCACGACACTCGTTGAACGGCCGCTCGACGAAGCCTCGGCGCGAAGCCTCTTGCGCATCGTCGAAGATCGCGCCAAACTGCCCACGGCCGAATTCACCATGGCGGGAGAGCACTTGCTCCATCTGGATCAGATTCAGAACCTGTACACCACGTCCGGCCGGCTACCGATCAGTTCGTTCGGCATGCTCAATCCCGGCACAACGCTTCCGGGCACAGCGGCGCCGGCAAGGTCGTTCAAAGACACGGCCGCCGATGTCGCGGCCATCATCATTCCCGGGCGCGCGACGGCCGAGCGCCTCGACGCGGAGTACACGCGCGAGGTCGTTGAGAAAGTCGAGAGCCGCGAGCTGCGTGATCCGGACGCGTCCATTGCCCGGTGGACACGCCCACTCCCTTTGCATCAGGTGGTCATCAAGTCGATGACTCTGAATCCGCAATTGGTGGCCTTCGGCTGGCGGCGCCACCAGCACCACATCGAATCCACCCGCCTGATGCTCGCCATTGAGATCTACATCGCGAGCGAGGGCCGCGCGCCGACCTCGCTCGACGATCTGGCGCCCGACATTCTCCCGGAGGTGCCGCTGGATCCGCTCAACGGGCAGACGTGGGGCTACTGCCGCCTGAGCCAGACCTCGGACGGAACGTCATACCTGCTGTGGTCCTTCGGCGAAGACGGTGTGGACAACAACTGCTACGAGGGCGACGAGAAGACAGGAAGATACGGCGAGCCGGGGACCGACCGCTGGATCAACAAGCCGCGGTACATCCCCGAAGGACTGAAGCGGTAGAGGCGCATCGCGCCTTGAATACTCCGATGCCCGATACTCCGCGCAAAGTCCGCCTCATCAGGCGCCGAATCATCTGGGCCGCGCTCGCGCTGCTCACCCTCTTTCTCGCCTGGCAGGCCTACGACATCCTCACCGGCAAGCCGCGGCCAAGTGTGGACTACGCCACGCCGTTCTATGACCTCGTCGCCAGCGTACAGGGTGAGGGCGAGAATGGCTGGGATCTCTACACGCAGACGGTTGATCACATCGGTGAGACGTGCTCGGCCGCGTTCATGGCGGCCATGGAGGCGCACAGCGAGCGGGCGGCATCCGAGGATGGAGAGGAGCCGGCTGCGACGTTCGAGAATGTTTACTTTCCATCGTTTGACGATGTGAATCGCGGTCCGTTCGATCGCGCGGCGTGGCAGCCTCATCTGCAGATCATCGACTCGCTGCAGGCGGAGGGCTCACTCGAAGCGCTGAGGCGCGTGTGCGCGATGCAGCGCTTTGCGCCGCCGCGCGATACATCGCTGACGCTTGAGGAGATCTACCGCACCGGCCCGCAACTCAGCAATTTCCGGACGGTGTGCCGGCTGAACGCCGCCCGCATGCGCCTATCGGCGCACGATGGCCGGTGGGATGAGTTTGCGCAGGTCGTCGATGAGTCGCTGGCGCTGGCGAACATCATGTCGAGCCAGGCGACGATCCTGCGCCAACTCATCGCCGTTTCCCTCGTCGCGATGGTGGATCGCGAACTTCGCTGCTCTCTTGTTGAGTTTGATGCGCCCGCATCGGTCTGCCGGCAACTGCGCGAGATTCTTGAAGCGCGCCTGCCATTGCCGGGCGTTGCGCTGCACCTCGAGGGCGAGCGTCTCTACCAGCTCGATGGTCTCCAGCGCATCTATACTGCATCCGGCCGCCTGCCCGTCTCCGAGTGGGGCAAGCACCGCGGCGACCTGAGCGGCCTGTTCCCCGGCCGCGCTTCAGGGGAAGCGGAAGGCGCACTGGCTGATGCGCTGGCCATCGCCATTCCGGGCCACGATCGCGCCATCGCGCTGACAAATCAGGTCTTCGATGAAGTGACCGAATTCGCCCGGCGACCGCTGACCGAGCGCATCAAGACGCGCTGCAAACTGAGCATTGACGTCGAACAACTCCCAATGAATCAGGTTCTTCTCAGGGAGAATGGCTTCAGTTACTTCGATCGCTTCATTGCCAACAGCGCCGCGACGGAGTGCGAGACGGAAGCGACGATCGTGATGCTCGCGATCGAGGAATATCGCGCCCGGCATGGCCGTCCACCCTCGTCACTGAACGATCTCGTGTCCGACATCCTCGAGACTGCACCGCTCGATCCGGCCAACGGTCAGGGCTACGGCTATCGCCTCCTTACCGGCGATGCCGTCGGCCGGACGTACCTGCTCTAATCGCTCGGCGTGGATGCTGCGGACGACGGCGGCGGCGATGATTCGTGGTTCGACTGGTACAACCCTGAGAAGACCGGCGTCGATCACGTGATCAACAAGGCCCGGCCAGAGAAGTAGGCGGAGTTTGCCGCCTCGCTCCCCTGCGCGGAGCCTTCGGGTCGCCGTTCGGCCCTGAGCTCACGGCCGAAGGGCGGCTCAACGGCGCGCAGCGCCCATTCACCCATTCACCCATTCAGCCATTCAGCCCATTCACCCATTCACCCCATCACGCCATCACGCCCTCAGGCATCTCCCTCACTGGCGGAATCGGAGCCTTGCGCTATACTGCCGCCCTGCGCCGCCTGGCGCTGCCCTCTTTTTTGCGAGATGGAGAATGCTCAGATGACTCACGGACTGATCGCCCCCCACGGCGGGAAACTCATCAACCGCCTCGTTGACGCCGCCACCGCTTCCAAACTCAAGTCCGAGGCCCAGGGGCTGGCCCGCATCAACCTCACCCCGAAGCAGTCGTGCGACCTCGAACTCATCGGCAACGGCGGGTACAGCCCGCTGACCGGCTTCATGGGCAAGGCCGACTTCGAAAGCGTCTGCAAGAACATGACCCTCGCCGGCGGCGATGTCTGGTCCATCCCCATCCTTCTGTCCGTCGACAAGGCCAAGGCCCCCAAGGTGGGCGACCGCGTCGCGCTGCACGCGCCCAACGGCGTGCTCCAGGGCGTCATGAGCGTCACCGAGGTCTACCCCCACGATAAGAAGCTCGAGATTCCCAACGTCTTCCGCACCGAAGACCCCGCCCACCCCGGCGCGGCGAAGGTGCTCGAAGAGGGCGACACCTGCGTCGCCGGCCCGGTGGATGTCGTCACACTCTGCGTCGATCCCGAGGGCCCCGAGGCCTTCCTCGACATGCGCCTCACGCCCATCCAGGTCCGCGAGCAGTTCAAGCAGCGCGGCTGGAAGACCGTCGTCGCCTTCCAGACCCGCAACCCGATCCACCGCGCCCACGAGTACGTGTGCAAGTGCGCCCAGGAGATCGTCGATGGCCTGCTCATTCACCCGCTGGTGGGCGAGACCAAGGCCGGCGACATTCCCGCCGACGTCCGCATGGACTGCATCAACATTCTCGTGGCGAACTACTTCCACCCGGAGCACACGCTCGTAAGCGTGCTTCCCGCGGCGATGCGCTATGCCGGGCCGCGCGAGGCGATCCACCACGCCATCATGCGCAAGAACTACGGCTGCTCGCACTTCATCGTCGGCCGCGACCACGCCGGCGTGGGCAACTACTACGGCACCTACGACGCGCAGGCGATCTTCGACGAAGTGGACGGCGACAATCTCGCCATCCGCCCGCTCAAGTTCGAACACTCCGCCTGGTCCAAGAAGTACGGCGGCATGGTGAGCCAGAAGTCGTTCCCATGGACCGAGGGGGACATCATCAACCTCTCGGGCACCAAGGTGCGCGACATGCTCAAGGCCGGCCAGCGCCCGCCCGCCGAGTTCAGCCGGCCCGAAGTCGCCGACGTGCTCATCAAGTGGGCCCAGAGCGCCGGGTAAAGCAGCACTGCTGATACGCGAGCTTTCAAAGCCCAGGCATAGCCATGCCTGGGCTTTATTGTTTGCGCGCGATGGTGACTTTCGCCTCCAACCCGTGCCGCGCGATCCAATTCTGCCAGGTGCTGCCGAACATCGGCGCATCGATGGGAACTCGCAGCTGCAGCCGCCTGCCGTCGAGCGTGTCTTCGATCATCCACTGGCACGCGCTCGTCGGAACGTCTTTTCCGCGGGACGCGCATGACTCGACGGCGACGGATTCCACGCCGGTCCAATCCGCCGGCAGCGGAATGACGCGGTGGATCTCCATTTTGAGTTCCTTGAGCACGTCCTGGGTGCGCACGCTGTAGTAATCCATCAGCCGCGCCTGAGGCAGCATGCCATCGACGGCGTTCATCGCTCCATCGAGCAGCGGCTTGATCGTGATGGTGCACTGCAGTTTCGAATCGCCGTCCAGAGCCGTCTGCGTTGAGACGAGGCGCGTGGCGGTCTCTGCAAATGGCGCAAACGCCGGGTCGCCGTAGACAATCATCCCCGCGCCGTTGCCCAGGCGGTTGTTCACGCCCTCGCCGGTCCATTGGCGCTCGCTCATCGGCGCGTAGTCGATGCGCTGCGGCGCAAAGGCCATGGCGAGCCGGTCGTGCATGCGTTTGGCCGCCTCGCCGACTCGCATGCCATCGTCGATCACCAGCAGGAAGACCTGGTTGGCCAGCGGGCCGTGCCACGGGTCGATCCCGCCGAAGTAGCCCGCCACGCCCGAGTCGATGATCGCCAGCGCCACCGACTTCTGTGGGTCGATCACGCCGCGATCGACGTACTCTCCGTTCGCGAAGTTCGGCTCCCACCACCGGCCCGGCGCGCCGTTGTAACACGCGCAGTTGATGAGGATCGCGCCGCCGAGGTCGACCTTCCACTGCCGCAGGTCCGGAGCCGTGAAGCACGAGACCATCTGGTCGGGATAGCCGTGCGAAAAAAAGAGCAGCGCATCGCGCCCGGCGAATTCGGCGAAGGCGGCCCGCGCCTTTTCGGCGCGCGCTTCATCGCTCTCGCCCACGCCGACGAGGTGCGCGGCTGCGTCCAGTTTCAGCGCCTTGGTCGCGCCGCCGGCGCTCTGGACCTGCGGCACCACCGGGCCTTCCCACGAGCCGAAGAACCCGAGCCGCCGCCCGTACTCGCGCTGCTTCGCCGCGTTGATGCGCTCGACGAACCGCAGCGCCGCATCACCGTCGCGCCCGGTGATGAACGCGTACTCGAAATCCACGAAGGGATCGTCATCCACCTGCGTCGCCACTTCGAGCAGCCGATGCGCCACCTGCACGTCGATGCGCTCGGGCGGCAGGACGAAGACGACCCAGCGCGGCTGCCGCTCTTTCAGCATCGCGAGCAAGGCCGCCTCGTCGTCAATGTTACATCGCGCCACCTGTCCGCCGTGCAGTTGAGCCATCGCGTTGGCCGCGGGCAGATAGGCATCTTCCGCACCCGGCTCGACGAGCACGAGATACCCGCCCGGCGGCGCCGCCAGCGCCGAACCGAGCACCGCCCGGACCATCAGTGAGGTCAACATCGGAGGGGCCTCCCAACGCCTGATCGCTCGGAGACGATACGCGAGCCGCACCGGCTGAGTGACCGTGGCGCGGACCCGTCCTGCCTGCGAAGGCAGGCATGCAGGGGCCGTACTGGTGGGCGTGGGGCACCGAATGATGTGGCGGCAAGGCACAACCTCGTGCCGCTTTTGTGCAAGCCCTTGCGATCAGTGCGACATCGCCCCAGGGGCGCTCGCTCCGCGTCCGCCAGTCACGTCGAGTTGGAGGACATCGCCATGCATCGAATCGCTCCGGCTTTTGCCGCCATCGTTCTCGCTGCCGCCGCGCTCGCGCCGGCTTCGCCTGCGGCGGGTCAGTTGATCCCATTCCAGCAGCATCGCACCGTATTCACGATGCTCGACATGGAGCGGTGCGGCCACGGCAACCGCGAGAAGACCAGTTCGACTTTCGGCACGGAACCGTTCGAATCGCGCCTGATCGTGCGTGATGTCTGTCCCGCGGGACGCGCGATCGCCGCCGTCGCCCAGCGCTCGACGATCGACTCGGGCGCGATTGCCGCCGAAGGCGCCGCCTACACCACGATCAGCGACGGAGGCGAAGGCTTGGTCAACACCTTCAACGTTTCGACCGCAACGTTCGACTTCCAGGCGCCCGCCGATACCGAGATCATCATCAGCGGCACGGTCTCGGCCCGCGCCAGCGCCAACATCGACCTCGCCGACGCCTCTCTGTTCTTCGGTCTGACGCACGGCAATCCGACGTTCGTCCAGCAGGCTCGCGCGGAGAATGACGGCGAGCGCATCACCATCCACTTTGAAGAGCGCCTGACGCTCGAAGGCGGCCTGTATCACCTGCAGGTGGCGGCGCGCACCATCTTCGCCAGCCCCGAGACGTCCGCCGAACGCGCCGACGCCTACTTCAACATCCGCGTGGATGTGGTGAAGTAGCCGCGTTCAGAGCCCGGCGATCTTCCGCCCGAGATGCGCGACCTGCTCCGCCGACTCGGGCAATCCCCCAGCCCGCCGGCAGATGATGGATGCTCGGGCGCCGCGATAATTCCGCACTGCTGCGGTCGTTTCGCCGCGCGGCCGCACGGCGCGGCGCTCTTATAATTGTTCGAACACCATGAATCGACTCCTGCACATCATCGCCCCGCTGCTCGCCCTCATCCTTCTCGCCGGCTGCGGCTCGGAAAACGAGTGGCGCCTGTCGTATCGCACGCTCAGCGAGCAGACCTGGGCCGCGCTGCCGCCCGAGGCGAGTATCGAACTCGTGGACTGCTCCACTTTTGCCGACGAACTCTACCTCGACAAGGTCCACGACGCCCAGGACTCCGCCACGCCTGTCGGATCGAGCAACTTCACCTTCGATCGCACGCGCGGCTACGGCTCGAAGATCGAATCCGAATATGTCCCCGAACTCGAGCAGTTCGCCCGCTCCATCGGCGCCGATCTGGTCCTCTACCGCATTCAGTACATCGGCAGCGACCGCGCCCGCGAACTCGACACGTGGGACACGCCGCGCACCGATACGAGTTACATCACCACCACCCGCCGCAACCCCGACGGCACGAAGTCGCGCTCGACCACGACGGTGACGAGCACGAGCTGGGAGACGCGACTGATCAGCCGCACTGTATCCATCGACCGCTACAGCGCCTCGGCGGCGTACTTTCGCCGCGGCGCCGCTGGCGAAGCGCGCGATGAGGCAAACGAACCGGGCCAGGAAGCAGAAGGGCAGGGCGACGAGCCGAGCGATGAGCGCGATGAGCCGTAGCCCGCGCGCCGCTATCCGCGCGCCACTGCATGATTGAACCGCCAATGACCCCACACGCCGACATCCCGGCCGACCGCTTCGCCTCGCGCCGCCGCTCCGCCGGCACCAGTCCCGACGTCGCCCGGCGCCTGGCGCGACTCAGCCGCCTGGCCCGCCTGCTCGACAGTTCCATTCGCCTGCCGGGCGGCTATCGCATCGGCCTCGACGGCCTCATCGGCCTCATTCCCGGCATCGGCGACATCATCGCCGCGGCCATCTCCTCTTACATCATCCTTGAAGGACTCGCGCTGCGCGCATCGCCGGGTGTGATCCTGCGCATGAGCGCCAACGTGCTCATCGAACTGCTCGTCGGCTCGATCCCGATCCTCGGCGACCTCTTCGACTTCGCCTTCAAAGCCAACGAACGCAACGTCCGCCTGCTCAAGCGGCATTTCGATCGTTGAACGAGGCGTGCCGGCGTCACTCCTGCTCGTAGCGCCGCCAGTCGGTCGCCACGTCTGCAAACGGTCTGTCAAGCCACGCGAACCAGTACGTCTGCGTGTCACACCGCGTGATGCGGGCGCCGCACTCCGGGCAGCACTTTGACCTCGGATTATCCAGTTCGTACCAGCAGTTCGGACACAGCGCCAGGTCATGTCGCCGCAGGTGCGCGCGCAGTCGCGATCGCGCCACGAGCTGGACAATCAGAAGCGCCGGCCCGATCATCATCGCCAGCACCACGAGCAGTGATGCCGCCACATTCGAAGTGCGAATCGCGATGGCAATCAGGAGCACGATGATCAGCAGGAGCACCGGCAGCACGGGTACCAAAAGCGTGCCGCTAGCCAGCCTCACCCAGAACCGCTGCCCAGTCGTGCGCACGCCTCTCCCTTCGCCCTCAGCTGGCGGATATTTTAGCCTCTGTCTGCCGAACGACCGCCGCGGGATTTCGCCGGGATCTCACACCAGCCGCGACTTCAACTCGCCGAGCGCTTCAAGCCAGCGATCCGTCTTGTGCGATTCGTCCCACCGCTCGCGCAACTGCGAGTCAATGCTGATGCGCTCGATCGCGCGGCGGGCGTCATTCTGCAGCGGGGGCGTGCCGAAGACGGGCACCGTCGCCACGAACAGCGCCAGATCCTCAGGCAGATCGGCTGCGGGGCGTCCGTTCATCGCGGCCACTGCTTCCGCCGCCGCGATCGCCTGGCAGCACACCGTCGAATCGAGATATCCCACGGAGTCCGACACGCGTTTGATCGCCTCGGCGACCGGCTCGAAGTCGCCTCCCTGGCTCACCGCTGCGACCCAGTCGGCCGCATCGTCGTTTTCAAAGCTGTTCACGCCCCACGCGCCCATGGCTCGCTCCTTCCGACACGCAATGACATTCCGCCGATCGCGCCAGAAGAACACCACCACGGGCAAGGCTAGACGCGCCGCCACCTCGCCGACGTCAGGCAAATCACCCCGAAGGGGCGCCGCACCGCCTCAATGCCGCGTGCAGCGCCGCCCGAGGCGTTATTTCCCAGCGCCAAAGAAGGTTTTGAGCGAGTCGTAGATGCCGTCTTTGTCGTTGACGCGGCTGGTGACGAGTTTGTCGTCGCGGTGGTCGTCGCCGGTGCGCGGGAAGGCTTCGTGCAGCACGTTGATAAAGTTGCCCGAGCCATACGCGCTGGCCACCTGGCAGTAGCCAAACATGTTGCAGCGGGGGAGCAGTCTTTCGTTGAGCACCTGCACGCACAGCCGGTTGTCCACTTCCGAAGAGTTATCGCCGTCGGAGAAGTGGAAGACGTAGATGTTCCAGTCGGCGGGGTTGTACTTGACGCTGAGCAGTTCGTCGGCGAGTTTGTAGGCGCTGCTGATGCGCGTGCCGCCGTCCTCGCGGATGCGGTAGAACGTCTCCCGATCGACTTGCCGGGCCGTCACGTCGTGCACGATGTAGCGGCTGTCGATGCCTTCGTAGTTGCGGCGCAGCCAGGTGTCGATCCAGAATGACTCGAGTCGGACGAGTTCTTTCTGTTCATCGCCCATCGAGCCGGAGACGTCCATCATGTAAAGGATCAGCGCGTTGCTCTGCGGGCTTTTGACCTCGCGCCACGAGCGGTAGCGCACATCCTTGCGGATGGGGATGACGACCGGATCCTCCGGGTCGTACAGGCCGAGCATGAGTTGGCGCTTGAGCGCCTCGCGGTAGGTGCGCTTGAAGTGGCGGAGCGAGTCGGGGCCGGTGGAGCGGATGCCCGAGTACTTGTCCTTGACGGCGGTGATGTTGTGCTTGCCGCGCGGCTCGATGCGCGGGAGTTTGAGTTCCTCGCCGAGGATGTCGGCCAGTTCGTCGAGACCGACCTCGACCTCGAGGATGTGGCGTCCTTCGTTCTCGCCGCCGGCGTTGTCGCCGCTGCCGGGCTGGCCGCTGGCGTCGCCCTCTTCGCCGGGCCCAGCTCCGACGCCCTCGGAGTTGTCGCCGTAGCGGAAGGTGGGGATGTCGATGTCGTAGACAGGGATGGAGACGAAGCGCCGCCCTTCCTTGCCGATGAGTTCGCCGCGCTGGAGGAACTTGCGCAGGTCCTTGCGGATGCGGCCTTTGACGATGCCTCGGAAGCGCTGATGATCTTGTTCGATCTTGAGAACCATGCGTGACCTTGCCAGCCGTGGGCGCTGTGCCGGTCCAACGTCTGGGCGACCGTGCCCGTGAGTTGCCGGCGGATCGGGGCGGTAGTGCAAAGCGCCCTCTTCAAGAGGATAGAGCCCCCGCCTTAAGATCGGGCCGCCGACGGGCGCGGTTCCGCAAAATCAGGGCTTGGCAATGGCAATGGGGCCGGAAAGTCAAGTGGCGGATGGCGGGGCGGTCGGCTATTGTTTCCGCCACTCCGGTGGGATTGTGAAAAATGGTACGGAATCGCGGCCGGGATCGGAGCCGGGATTGATGGACAGGCCCAACCCGTCGCGGAAGGACTCGAAAGGCCGGTCCGGATCGACGGTCAGCCTTTGGGCACTTTCCGGGCTGTGGATGGAGATGTTGGCCTCAATCCTGGGCCTGGGGCTTCTGGGATACGGCCTCGATCGGTGGATCGGCATCTTCCCGTGGCTGACGGTCATCGGGACGGTGCTCGGAGTGATTGGCGGCCTGTACAACGCGGTGAAAAAGGCGATGGGGATCACCAATCCTCCGAATCGCGAGAGAAATGACAAACGCAACGACTGATCAACCTGCTGCCCCGCGAACGCTGGCGCTCATGGCCGCGCTGGTCGCAGGGGCGTCGCTGCTCGGTGCGGCGATGACCTTGGCGATCACTTCGGTTGAGTGGTACGAGGCGGCGGCGCCGTGCCTGGCCGCTGGAGTGATCTTCATCCTCCACACGCGCTGGGCGCTGCACAAGGTCGCGGGCAACCCGCTTTCGGCGGTGGCGGTAACCATGTCGGGCATCGCCGTGCACTTCGGCGTGGTGGTGGTCGGCGGGCTGGGACTGATCCTCGCCGCGGGGTTCGATCCGCTGGCGACGCTGCTGTCCGTGCTCGCCGCATTCGCGATCTGCCAGCCCATCAGCACGCTCGCCATCCGCCGGACGATTCTCGCGTCCAACGGTGGCGGGGTCCGCGCGGCATCAAGCACTCATACGACACGAACCCCCTTCGCGGAGGCCTCGGCGTGATCCCTGAGTCCATGGCGGCCGGCGCATCGCTCGTGCTTGCGAGCGGCGACCCGCTGCATCATAACTACGACTACCCGATCCTGAGCCTGCCCAACGGGGTGGCGATTCTGACGAATCACATCCTGATGATGCTCATCGTCACGGCTCTGATGTTCTGGCTGCTGCCGCGTGCGGCGCGGGCAATCTCGACGGGCAGGACGGGCACGAGCCATGACTACGTGACCAAGGGCGTGCTGGCCCACTTCATCGAAGTGCTCTGCGTGTTCTTTCGCGACGACGTGGCGCGGCCGGTTCTGGGCAAGAACACCGACCGGTTCATCCCTTTCATCTGGACCGTCTTCTTCTTTATCCTCTTCAACAACCTGCTGGGCATGGTGCCGCTCCTGGATGCAACCAGCCTGCTCTTTGACGGGATGATCAACGGCTCACACGAGACGGCGACGGGGCACGTCGAATCCGTCGCAGCGCACGACGGCGGGACGCAAGACACCCATGCCGCAGGCGGCGACGCGGATCACGGGGGCGAGTCGCTCGAAGCGGTGGGCCTCTTGCCCGAAGATGCGGGGCACGAGTCGCACGCCATGCATCTCGGGCCGTTCGTACTGTTCCAGGACCTGACCAAGGACGACACCGCGTCGCACTTCCACGGCATCGGCGGCACGGCAACGGGCAACATCGCCGTCACCTGCGCGCTGGCGGTGATCGCGATCTTCGTGGTCATCGGCGCGGGAATCAGCACTCTTGGATTCGGCGGCTTCGTTCACCACCTAACGCTGGGCGCGCCGATGGCGCTGTGGCCGCTCACGATTCTGCTTGAGATCATCGGCCTGCTGGCCAAGCCGTTCGCGCTGATGGTTCGTCTGTTTGCGAACATGACCGCGGGTCACGTGATGCTGTCGGCGCTGCTGGGCTTCTGCTCGATGGCGTGGAACGGCGTCGGACCGGTGGGCGGCGTGCTCATTTCGATTCCGTCGATCATCTTCGCCACGGCCATCGGGATGCTCGAACTGCTCGTGGCGTTCATCCAGGCGTTCGTGTTTGCGTTCCTGACGACCATGTTCATCAGCATGTTCCAGCACCACGACCACGACCATGAGCATGAGCACGACCATGCCCAAGGCCACGATCACAAGCACACGCCCGACTTCGCGGAAATGGGCGTGACGCCTGAGTTGTCATTCGAGACGTAAGTCTCGCGAAAGAGGAAATACGGGTCGAGGCTGGTCGAGCAAGGCGGCTGGTCCGTGCCTGCGAGGGTAGACCCGAACGAGCGACACGATCTTGCCGTGTCAAAGACGTATGGAGTGTGTCACATGACGATTGGAAAACTGATGGTGGCCACGGGCGTCGCGATCATCGCGGCCTGCCTGCTGGCGGGGACGACGGCGTTCGGCGCCGCGGGCATGACGGTGTTTCCCGACGCGGGCCTGCGATTCGTGGGTCTGGGCCTGGGACTGGGACTGGTAATCATGGGCGGCGGCAAGGGCATCGGCAACATCGGCTCTTCCGCGGTCGAGTCCATGGCCCGGCAGCCCGAGGCAGCCAAAGACATCAACGGAGCGATGGTGCTCTCCGCGGCCTTCGTCGAAGGCGCCACGCTGTTCGGCGTGGTCGTGCTTCTGCTGGGCGTGTTCCTCCTCAAGCCGTAACGGCGGCGAGTCGGATGGTCATTCCGACCTCGGCCGCCGGCCGGGGTCGGGGATGAGGACCGGCCGGACCGATCTTCATCCCCCGCCCCGTGTGAAAGCAGTGGATTGCAGGTGTCGTCAAAGGTGGAGCAAGACTGACCCGTTCTGGGAACTGATTCATGAAGAAACTGACCTACATCGTTGTGAGCGCGACTCCGCTTCTCCAGGCAACCATCGCGCTGGCTGAACCGGCCCAAGGCGAGACGGGCGCTCACGCCGAACTTCTGGCCAAACCCGAGACGGCCGTGCCGGCGATGGTCGCGGCGATCATCATGTTCGCCGCGCTCTTCTTCGTGCTGCGCAAGTTGGCCTGGGGGCCGATCCTCAAGGGGCTCAACGACCGCGAGACGAAGATCCGCACCGAGATCGAGTCGGCCGAGAACGCCAGAGCCCAGGCGACCAAAGCCCTCGATGACTACCAGAAGGAACTGGCCAAAGCGCGCGGCGAAGCGAGCGCGATGATCCAGCAGGCGCGGGCCGACGCCCAGCGCGTCGCCGATGAACTCCGCTCAAAGAACGAAGCGGAACTGTCAACCATGAAGAACAAGGCCAAGGAAGAAATCGAAGCGGCCAAGCGGGCGGCGCTCAACGAGTTGTACGCTGAGACGGCCCTGCTCTCGACGCAGATCGCCGGGCGCATCCTGCATCGCGAAATCAAGCCCTCCGACCACGCGCGGCTCGTCGAAGAGTCGCTGGCGCAGATCGGCTCGCTGGGCTCAAAGAACGGCGGGTAAGGCGAGGCGGTGCACCCGCCCGATCGAGGAATCGGCTCCATGAGCAGCACTGGAACATCACGAGTGAACGCGCTCGCCCGCGTCTATGCCGCGAGCCTGTTTGAACTGGCGCAGGCTGACGGCGGACTGCCCAACTGCGAAACCACCGGCCTCGAACTGACCGAAGTCGCACAGGCGGCCCAGCAGGACAAGAGCTTCGGCGAGTTCCTTCGCAGCCCCGTCGTCAGTGCAACCGAAAAGGACCAGTCGCTGCGGCGCATCTTCGGCGACGGACGCGTCTCCGATCTGCTGCTTCGCTTCCTGCTCGTGCTCAACAAGAAAGGCCGGCTCGATCAACTCGTCGGCATCAGCGAGGCCTACACCCAGCTCCTCTGGGAGCGCACCGGCCGCGTCGAAGTTGAAGTGTTCAGCGCCCAGCCACTCGATGAGAGCCTCGCGGAAATCGTGCGTCAGCGCGTCGGCGAGGCGCTGGGCAAGGATGCGATTCTGCGCAACACCGTCGACGAAAACCTCATCGGCGGCTTGAAACTGCGCGTGGGAGACCGCATGATCGACGCATCGGTTGCGACGAGGCTGAATCGCATCCGTGAAACGCTCAACACCAGCGGCGCTGAGGCGGTTCGCTCCCGCACGGCCGCGCTGATCCAGGACTGACCGACCGAAGCGGGCGATCGCCCCGACAAGCAACACACCGGCCGGTCGAAAGGCGACCGGCAGCCGGAAAGCCGGCGAAAATGAAACGAGGACCAGACGTGAAGATCAGAACCGACGAAATCACCAGTGTGATCAAGCAGGAGATCGCCCAGTTTTCAGATCGGCTCGAAGTGAGCGACGTGGGGCAGGTCGTCGAAGTCGGCGACGGCATCGCGCGAATCTACGGGCTCGGCGCCGCCATGGCCGCCGAACTGCTCGAGATCGAGACGAGCGAAGGCCCCGTGATGGCCCAGGCGATGAACCTCGAAACCGACACCGTCGGCGCCGTCATCTTCGGCGACTACCTCAAGGTGCGCGAGGGCGACACCGTCCGCTCCACGGGCCGCCTGCTCGAAGTGCCCGCGGGTGAAGAGCTGCTCGGCCGCGTGGTCAACCCGCTGGGCCAGCCGCTGGACGGCGGGCCGGCGATCAACGCCACGGAAACCCGCAAACTCGACATCGTCGCGCCGGGCATCGCCGAACGCCAGCCCGTCATGCAGCCGCTGCAGACCGGCATCAAGGCGATCGACTCGATGATCCCCATCGGACGCGGCCAGCGCGAACTGATCATCGGCGACCGCAAGACGGGCAAGACCGCCGTCGCCATCGACACGATCATCAATCAGAAGAAGTTCTGGGGCACGCCGGACGCCGTCGTGTGCATCTACGTCGCGGTCGGACAGAAGGAGTCGACCGTGGCGGGCGTGGTGGACACGCTCAAGAAGCACGGCGCGATGGATTACACCATCGTCGTCAACGCGTCGGCGTCGGACCCGGCGCCGCTGCAGTACATCGCCCCGTACGCGGGCTGCGCCATGGGCGAGTACTTCATGTGGAAGGGCCAGCACGTGCTGTGCATCTACGACGACCTGAGCAAGCAGGCGACGGCGTATCGCCAGTTGTCGCTGCTGCTCCGTCGCCCGCCCGGCCGCGAGGCGTATCCCGGCGACGTGTTCTACCTCCACAGCCGCCTGCTCGAGCGCGCCACCAAGCTCTCCGACGAGAACGGCGGCGGGTCGCTGACGGCGCTGCCCGTCATCGAGACGCAGGAAGGCGACGTGTCGGCTTACATCCCGACGAACGTGATCTCGATCACCGACGGCCAGATCTACCTCGAGCCCGATCTGTTCTTCGCCGGTGTGCGTCCCGCGATCAACGTGGGTATCTCGGTCAGCCGCGTGGGCGGCAACGCACAGATCAAGGCGATGAAGCAGATCGCCGGCTCGCTGCGCCTCGACCTCGCGGCGTATCGCGAACTCGAAGCGTTCGCGCAGCTTGGCACCGAACTCGACAAGGCCACGCAGCGCCAGCTCGACCGCGGGGCCGCGATGGTGGAACTGCTCAAGCAGCCGCAGTTCGTGCCGATGGATGTCATCGACCAGGTCATTTCGATCTTTGCCGGCACCAAGGGCTACCTTGACGACGTGGATAAGGACGACGTGGCCCGCTTCGAGCGCGACCTGATTGAATACATGCAGGGCCCGGGCAAGCCGGTGCGCGATGAGCTCGCCGCCAAACGGGCCTTCAACGACGAACTGACGCAGAAGCTCAACACGACGATCCGCGACTTCAAGGCGAACTGGAAGTAAGCCGGCGTCAACTCGAAGCTCAACCGAAGCCCAGGCAAGCCTTGCCTGGGCTTTTCGCTGCGCGTCCGGATTCTGACGCGGACGGACATGTCAGGCAGGCGATGATCGGTTATATTGTGATCGTCCCGGGATCTCAGAAGGGGGGCGCGATGCACAGTGGATCATCGAATGCGACGGAGACGGCAGGAAAGACCTGCATCTACTGCGGCGAGGACTGTTCGAACCGGCCGCGCGTGCGCGATCGGCAGGGGCGCTATGCCTGCCACGCTTGCGTGAAGGCGGCGTCGCGGCAGTGGGAGAGCCAGGGCGCGCTGAGCCACGAGGTGAACCCGGAGATCCTGCTGGCGCCTGAGCCGGAGTTGCCGCCGGAGGTGGTGCGGGTGGATTGCCCGATCTGCCTGCGCGAAATCAGGCCCCCCGAGACGCGCTGCGAGCGGTGCAATTACGACTCGCAGACGGGGCTGACGCCCGAGACGCTTGTCGGGCTGCGCGAACTCGGGCCCGAAGCGCTGATTTGCGTGAAATGCAAGTACGATCTGCGCGGGCTCAAACAGATGCGCTGCCCGGAGTGCGGCGAGCGCATCCGCCCGCGCGCAAGCAAGGTGAAGAAGGCCGGACGATTCAAGGATGAAGCAACGCGACAGGCATACCGCGCGCCACTGCTGATGATCGGCATCGCAGGCACAGTCTACGTGCTCTGGGCCGGCGCCTTGGGAGGACCGCTGGCGATCCCGGCTGTCCTGTTGTACCTCGCGTTCCAGGTGATCACGGGAGTGATCGTGTTCTTTCTGTGCAGCGTGATTGCGTTCGGATTCGACGCGCCCTGGCATCTGACCTTCCTGCGGCTGACGGGCATCTATTGCGTCGTGAACCTCGCTTCCCTGGCCATTTCAGTGGTCGTTGGCGGATCGATCATCCTCAACGTTGTGGTCCTGCTCGTCTTCATCCAGATGCTGATGTCGTTTCTCGAACTCGATCTCGTGCAGGCGATCGGGCTGGGCTTTGCCCTGTTCATCTTCCGCGTGGTGCTGGTGGTCGGGTTGGTAGCCTTTGGAATGACGTTGATTTGAGCATTCGGGGTTGTCCATCCGCAGCTGCGGGCGTCCGGGTGCGACTCGAAAAATCTGGATGAGGCGCATGCGGTGATCGCGGATACGTGATATCTTGATACTGCCACACGGCACACCGGGGCCAGCGCATGCACGAAGCGAATCTGGAAAGCGCCGCCGGACCGAAGATCTGCATCTACTGCGGGCAGGACTGCAGCGATCGGCCGCGCGTGCGCGACCCGCGGAACCGCTACGCCTGCCGCGAGTGCGCCGAGCACGCATCGAAGGATTGGAGCCGGCAGGGCCCGTTGGCGGCAACGGCCGATCCCGATCTGGTCTTCGACGTAGAGCCGGCGCCGGCCGACACCGCGGAGCCGCTGCGCTGCGCTGTCTGCCTGAAGCAGATCGTCACGGGAAGCTCGATCTGTACGCGCTGCAATTACGATCCGGCCGTCGGCCTGACGGAAGATACGCTGGTCGGACGCGCCCGGCTCGGCGCTGAGGGGCTGAAGTGCGTGAACTGCGACTACAGCCTGCGCGGGCTCAAAGTCATGCGCTGCCCGGAATGCGGCGAGCACATTCGGCCGCGCTTGAGCGGCGACCGCAAGGCGGGGCGCTTCAAAGACGAGGCGACGCGCGAAGCATACCGCACGCCGCTGCTGATGCTCGGCGTGTCGATGGCGGTGCTGCTGCCGTGGATGGCGGTGATGAACGGGCCGTTGGCCGCGGGCGTGTTTGTCATGGTCTTCGGCCTGAGCGTGCTGCTGGCGCTGGGCGGCCTGTTCATCTGCAGCGTGCTGTGGATGGGCTTCGATGCGCCGTGGCATCTGAGCGCCCTGCGCATCGCCGGCATCTTTGCGGCGATGGACCTGACTGACTACGCCATCGACAGCCTGGCGGGCGGGTTCTTCGTGCTCGACCTGATCAGTTTCGTCATCTTCCTTCGCGTCTTTGCGGAGATCATGGACATGACCTGGACCGATGTGCTCGGGCTGTGGGTCGTGCTGATCGTGATCAACATGGGCATCAGGCTGGCGATATTTTCTGCGGGGTGGTAAGGCGGCAACTGAAGGGCAGCTCCCGGCTCCGATCTATGTGGACAGATCCGCCAGCGCGGCGTCGAGATCGGCAAACCTGAACTCGAACCCTTCATCAAGCAGCCGGCGCGGCACGACGTAGCGGCCGTAGATCGCCAGTTCGGGATCCGTCCGCAGCAGCAGCGGCGCCCCGAGCCGCACCATCCACTCAAACGCCGGCAGGCCGATGGGCACGCGCATGGCGCGGCGGAGCGCCTTCATAAACTCCCGATTGGAAACGGGATTGGGCGCGCTGGCAATGTAGACGCCGCTCATGCTTTCGTCGGCGATGGCGCGTTCGAACAGGCGCGACATGTCTTCGATGTGCAGCCAACTCATGCCCTGCGTGCCCGAAGCCACCGTGCCGCCCAGGCCCAGGCGGGTCAGCATCGCGAGGCGGGCCATCGCCCCGCCGCCGCGCCCGATGACAAAGCTGGTGCGCAGCACGACGCCGCGCTGCGATTCGAGTTTGCCCTTCTCATACTCGGCCTCCCACGCCTGGCCGACGATTGGCGCCATGCCATAGCCGAAAGCCGCCGACTCATCGCAGATGACTTCGGGCGGATCGCCGTAGATGTGCGCTGTGCTCATCTGCACCCACACCGGCGGCGGCCGATCGACCGCGCGGCAGGCTTGGCCGAGCACGCGCGTCGCCTCGACGCGGCTGCGGAGGATCTCATCGTAATGATCGGGCGTCTTGATGCAGTCCACGCTGCGGCCGACGAGGTTGACCAGTGCCGCGGCGCCGTCGAGTTGCGAGGTCCACTCGCCCATGCGGCGCGCATCCCAGTTGACCGTGCGCCAGTTGCCCGAGGTCGGCCGGGCGCTGCGAGCGAGGATGATGACTTCGCAGCCCAGTCCGGCGAGATGGCTGGCCAGGTGGGTGCCGAGAAATCCGCTGCCGCCGGCAATGACGATCCGCCCCGAAGGAGTCGGCCAGTTCATGCGGCATGATATCCGATGACGTCTTCGTAGGTCTGGAGCGCTGCTCTGAGCGCTGCCCGGCAGTTGCGGATGCGATGCAGTTGAGAGTGTGCCGAGTTGATGCGGTGAACTGCCGGGCCTGCGCCGAGCCTTGTCCCGACCTACGTGCACAACGCATCGGTAAACCGGACGAGATCGGCGGTCAAACTGTCGATGCGCTTGAGCACGTCTTCGCCGATGATCTGATCGCCGGCGAAATCGCTGCCCGTGGCGTAGACGAAGCGCGGGATGATGACGGTGCGGAAGTCGAGCATCAGGCTGCCGGCGATCTGCATGATCGACATGTAACTGCCGCGCCCGCCGGCGGCGCAGAGGAACCCGGCGACCTTGCCCGTCCACACGTCGCGGCCCGTTAGCTCGATGAGGTTCTTGGCCGCGCTGCTGACGTCAAAGTTGTAGATGGGCACGCCCATGAGAATGCCCCGCGCTTCGCGGAGGCGCTCCTTGACGGCCCGCGCATTCTGGTTGCCATAGCACGCGCCGCCGTCGCACAGCGGCAGGGGGATGTCGGCGAGGTCGATCCAGTCCACGTCGGCGCCACTCGCCTTGAGCAGTTCGTGGGCGCGGCTCGCGAGGATGCGGCTGCGGCTGTCGGGATCGAGACTGCAACTGACGACGGCGAGTTTCACGGTCGGAGTTCTCGGAGGCGGGAGGAAAAGGAAGCGTGGCGAAGACGCAGGCGGCTCAGAGGCCGCCCTTGAGGGACTTGTCGCTGCCCCACTTGGCACGCAGTTTCGCCATGGCGTTGTCGTCGGAGCGGCCCGCGTCCTCTTCTTCCTTCGCCCGCATCGCCTTGAGCGAGAGGCTGATGCGCCGGCTCGCCGGATCGACGTCGAGCACCTTCACGCGCACGATCTCATCCATCTTCACGACCTGCTGCACTCGGTTGACTCGATCGTGCGAAAGCTCGGAGATGTGAATGAGCCCATCGACGCCGGGCGCGATCTGCACGAACGCGCCGAAGTCGGCGATGCGCACGACCTTGCCGACGACCTCGGAACCGGGCGCGAGCGTGGCGCCGGTGGCGGTGAAGGGGTCGGCCTGGCACTGCTTCATGCCCAGCGAGATCTTGTTGCCGCCGTCTTCGATCCGGAGCACCTTGACGCGCACCGTCTGGCCCTCGTGGACCACGTCTTCAGGCTTGTGCACGCGTTCGTAGGAGAGGTCGCTGACGTGCACGAGGCCGTCCACGCCGCCGAAGTCCACGAAGGCGCCAAAGGGCATGATGCGGCGGACGATGCCTTCGATCTCCTGACCCAACCCGAGAGTCTCAAGCGTCTTTTCGCGCAGCGCCGCCGCCTCGCGCTCCTGCACGGCCTTGCGTGAGAGGACGAGGTTGCGCTTCTCGCGGTTGATGTCCATGACTTCACACACCAGCGACTGGCCGACCATCGTCGAGAGGTCGTCGATGTGCTGGCGATCGACCTGGCCCGCGGGCATGAACGCTCGCATCGACCCGACCTGAAGTTCGAGGCCGCCCTTGTTCACGCCCGTGCACTGGGCTTCGATGGTCTGGCCCTTCTGCAGCGTGTCCCATTCGCCCTTCTGCACCGCGCCGGCCCGGCCGAGGTGCACGAGCCCCTCGCGCCGATCGACGCGGTTGACGATGAACTCGATCGAGGCGCCGGCCTGCGGATTCTCTTCGAACTGCTGCAACGGGCACACGCCCTGCATCTTGGGGCCGAGTTCGACAAAGACATCATCGCGGCCGACGCGCGCGACCACGCCCGTGATGCGGGCGCCCGGCTCAAGGCGCGGGCGCGGCCCGGTCTGCGTGGCTCGGGGCGCCGCGCCCGGGGCGCCGGCGTTCACGAGGTCTTCGAGACTCATGTCGCCCAGCGCTGCTTCGATTTCGGCCTGCAGTTCGCGGTCCATGTTCGATGGACGTTCAGCCATGGGAGCGGGTTCTTTCGTAAGAGGAAGGCATCGGGGATCAAGGGATCAAGGGATCAACGCAACAAGGCAACAAGGGTACGCAGTAATGACGACGCGAACGCTCTGCGCCGCGGAGTGCTCTGGAGTTTCATCGCGCGATTCAGCCTCCTCGCGAATCGTTCACATGCTCTCGGCCTCGAGGACGGCGTCTTGCATCAGGTACAGGCCCAGCAGCCAGTCGGCGGCGAGGTACGGCTCGACTTTGAACTTCCCGGTGACGCTGCCCCAGCTCATGAGCATCTGCTCGGCGCTGGCCGGCTGCGCCAGCCGCACTTCCACGGCGTCATACGGCGTCGGCGGCACGCCGATGCAGCAGCCGTCCCACGCGTTGAGCATCGCCAGCATCTCGTTGGGCCCCTCAGCGACAATCGGGAACGTCACGTAGCCGACAACCTTGACGTACTTGCCGTCGAGCATCTTGATGCGCTCGGGCAGCTTCAGTTTGCCGCGGCGCGGGTCGTACAACTCGCTGGCCGAAACGAGCATGTCCCACGTGACGACGTAGGGCTTCTCTTTCGTGCCCTGGCCACGGATGACGAACCGTTTGTCGGCGAGGATCGCCCCGTCTTCGCGCGTCTCAAAGGTGGATGGCACGATCTCGGGCTTGGTCGGATCAGCTTTGGGCGCGGGTTTAACCTGCTCGCCGATCGGCGCGCCTTTACCGGGGGCCGCCTCAGGCCCGCCGCCGACAGCAGAGTCGCTCGCGCCCTTGCTTGAATCGGTCGCACCCTCGACTTCGACGGGGGCCGGAGCGGTCGTGTCTTCAGACGCATCGGCGGACGCGTCAGAAGATTCGCCCGTCGTTTCGGGCTCGGCGGCGCTCTGGGTTTCCGTCGGCTGATCCTCTTCATTCGCGGCCCGCAGCAACTCGTTGACGAGCGCATCGAGTTCGGCTTCGTCCTGTTTGTCGACTCGTGGTTCGAGTTTGCCAATCTCCGCCGGTGCGTTGGGCGTGAGGACGCCGTCTTCGGCCTCGCGGGCGCCGGGCGCATCTTGACCCGCGCCCACGATCGCTTCGTCCGGGCTCGAAGAATCGCCAGGCGGCGGTTCGATCTTGTGCGGGTCGATCTGCGGTTCGGCGTTGGCGTTCGTTGGCTCAAGTTCTGGGTGCGGCGCAGCCGATTCCGGCTTGATGGCCGGCGGTCGCGATGCGCCGGGGGCCGCTTCCCGGGCGGAGGACGGCTCGTCCGCCGCCGCCTCGGTCAACGCGGCCGGCTCATGTGTCTCAGTCGATGGCTCGCGGTCGGAGCGGCCGCTGATCAGCAACCCCGCTGTGAGCACAGCCAGCAGCCCGATGAAGCCCCAGAAAATCTTCATGACTCAACCTTCCTGCCGCTTGATCGCATCCCTGGCGATCACAGCGGTTCCCCACCGGGAACCGATCGAATGGTAGACGAACTGGCCCCCGGGGTCGGCTCCATGGGGGCTCGTCTACCCCAAGGGTTTGAGGTGGCGGGCCACGGGGGTGCGGTAGGCCATGATCGAGGGCACGACGCCGGCAAGAGCGGCCAGGGCAACGGTGGCCATGACGATGATCAGCGTGGTCGCGGCGTCGAGCCGGGGATGCACGACCAGCCCCAGCACGTCCTTGAGGATGCTCGCGGCGACCTGCGAACCGATGAGCCAGACGGCGATCCCTGCCGCGGCGCCGAGCAGGCCGATCATCGCCGACTCGGTGAGCACAAGAGAGCAGATGCGGCCGCGGCTGCAGCCGAGCACGCGGAGGACGGCGATCTGGCGGCGGCGCTGCTCCATCGAGTTGTAGAGCGCGAGCATGATGGAGATGCCGCTGGAGACCATGACCACGCCGGCCATGCCGACGAACAGGAGATTCATGTTGCCGATGATCTCGAAGAGTTTTTTTGTCTCGTCACCCGGCTGGGCCACGGTGATGGACGGATCGGCGCGAAGCATGCTGAAGACCTGTTGCAGTGCGGCAGATACCTTGGAGCCTTCGCGCGTGGGCAGGCCGACGTAGATGCCCGTGATCTTCCGATCCGCAGGCAGCAGGTCGTCGCCGCCGGTGTGCTCCACCTCGTGATCCTCATTCTCGCGGCGCTCGTGCGCGTGGATGATCCAGGCGCCATCCAGGCTGGTGAAGAGGGCTCGGTCGTGGCTCGTGCCGGTCGGTTCGAGGATGCCGACCACGACGTATTCGAAGTGAGCATGCTCTTCGTTTGTCGCATCGTGCTTGAGTTCGACGTGATCGCCCAGGCGCAGGCCGGTCGCCCTGGCCGCGGCGGCGCCGGCGACGACCTCGAGAGGCTCGGCGAAGTAGCGCCCTTCCCGCAGTTCCCACGGCGCATCCGGGTCGGGCTGGAACTTCGTGAAGAACTCCGGCGTTGTGGCCAGCACCGGGTGGCCGCGGTAACTGTCGCCCATCTGCGTGGGCACCGCCCAGTCGAAGGGGTAGGTCTGGACGATCTGCTCGTACTTGCTCCACTCAATCCAGCGCGGAGGGGCTTTGGCGTAGAAGATGCCGTTGAGCACCGAGACCAGCGGACTGCTGTCGCGGCTGATGAGCAGGTGCATGTTGCCCGCGCCGCGGCTGAACGCCTCTTCTCCCGCGCTGCGCAGGCTCAGCAGCAGGAGCATCAGCCCGACCGCGACGGAGACGGTGATGATCGTCGTAATGGTGGAAAACAGCCGGGCCGTCATGCTCCGCGTGATGATGGTGAAGTCAGTCATAGCCACGTCAGCACCCGCCTTCCGCCGCGGCGGGCTCTGCGGCCAGTTCGCCCAGCGACGCCTGGCGCTCGAAGCGATCTTTCATCGTGGGGTCGTGACTGACGCACAGCAGCGCGGCGTTCTTCTCGGCGCAGATGGCCTGGATGAGGTCCATCGCCACCACGGCGTTTTCCGGATCGAGGCTGGCGGTCGGTTCATCGGCCAGGACCAGCACGGGATCGCACGCCACGGCCCGGGCGACGGCGACGCGCTGCTGCTGGCCCAGGCTCATGCGGTCGGGGTCGGCGCTGGGCCGGTCGATGCCGAGGTGTTCGAGCAGTTGCTCGGCGCGGGGTCGATGCTCGCGCGGGGGAATGGTGGAGAACATCATGGCGGTCATGACGTTTTCGACGGCGCTGAACCCGTGCAGGAGATTGAAGGTCTGGAAGATCACGCCGATGTGGCGGCCGCGATGCAGGTCGCGGGCGGCGCCATGTATCGAGTGCACGTCGGCGCCGCCGACGAAGATGCGGCCTTCGAGAGGGTCCATGAGGCCGGCGATGAGATTGAGCAGCGTACTCTTGCCGCGCCCCGATCCGCCGGTGAGGAGCATCTGTTCGCCGCGCTCGAGATCGAGAGCGGGGACATCGATAATCCACGGGCCGGAGGCGGCGTAGCGGAACTTGAGATCGCGAATGCCCAGTGCGAGAACGTGGCCGTCCACTTGAATCCCCCGTGTGTGCGGCGTGCGTGGGTGCGGAGTGGTACCTGCGAGATGCTCAGCGGTTCTCCGCGGCGATGTGAAGGAGCACCTTCCTGGAACGGACCTCGACGACCACACCGCCGGGCCAGTCGAAGCGGCGCGGCCGCCGCACCTGCGTCTGCATGATCGCATCGACTGCGGGCCGGACCACCTCAAGGGTGAGATCATCGCGTCGGGCGCCGAGTGCCGCGGCGGCGTCGCGCAAGCCGGCGCCGATGATAAGTTCACCGGAGGTGGCCAGTCTCGCTCGATCAAAGGCGCCGGCCTCGTCAGCGGTGAAGGCTGACACGGCCTCGCGCTGCACGAGCGCGGCCGCCTGGCGCATGAGGTCGGCCGTGCGGTGGATGCGGCGATCAAGGTCCGGGGCCAGTTCAAGCACGGTCGGCAGCAGGCGGGCGCGGACGGCATTGCGCCGCTTGCTCTCGTCGAGGTTGGAGAGGTCTTCGGCCCAAGTCCAGCCGCAGTGGCGGCAGAGGTCGATGCAGTCCTGATGGCTCTGGTCGAGAAGGGGGCGGATGATGTCCACGCCCCAGCGCGGGGCCCGCCAGGCGAGGGCGGAAAGGCCATCGAGCCCCGAGCCGCGCATCAGGGCCATCAGTAGGGTTTCCAACTGGTCCGTGCCGTGGTGGGCGGTGATCAGCCCGGCGGCGCGGCTCCCCCGCACGACCTCGGCCAGCGCCTCGTAGCGCAGGCGGCGGCAGACCTCTGCGAGGTTGCCCGCTGCTGCCCGCGGGTGAATGTCGAGCAGATTGCAATCGAGGCCGAGCCGCGCGGACGCTTCGCGCACATTTTGCGCTTCGACGTCCGCTTCCGGGCGGAGGTGGTGGTTCACGTGGGCGACGGCGAGGTTGTAGCGGCGATGCGATCGACCCGCCAGCGCCGCCATCGCCAGCAGCAGCGCCATAGAGTCGGCGCCGCCGCTCACCGCCAGCACGAGCCGGTCGCGCGCCCGCACGCCGCAGCGCCGATCGAGTGCGGTGGCGACCGCCGCGACAAAGCGCAGGCGCGTGGAGGGCAGGCCCGGCGGGGCGTGCGAGCGGCGCCGGCCGGCGCGGGCTGGATCAGGTTCAGTGATGTTCACGCCTTAATAGTACCGATAACGGATGAAGAGGGCGGAGGCGGATGGGCCGGGGCCGCGACGCTTCGGCGAGCGACACTGATCGAGGGAGGTTGCCATGCCATCCTCAACGACCTTCGGGCTCACTGAACACCTTCCCGGGCTGCTGCTGGCCGCCGGGGTTTCGCTGCTGTCGTTTCTGCTGATCATGAACCTGCGATTCAAACTTCAGCGCCGCGCCGCCTCTCGCCATGTGAGTCCGGCGTTTGCCTCCGGGCCCGCTGCACGTACTACCAGTGGATTCGAGCCGGGTGAGCACCTGCACGCGCCGCAGCGGAGCGGGGCGCCGACCCGCGGGGTGATCGATGATCCACGCGTGGTTGAAGCGCACGAGTCGGTGCGGCAACTCATCGCCGCGCTGGACACCCGCTGCAAGACGCTGGAAGTGCTGTTGCGGCAGGCGGATGATCGCATCCGCCAGCTCGAAGATGCGCTGGATGATCGTGTGGGAGCGTCGATCAGCCCGACACGCACCGTTGTGCCGGGCCGCTCGCGCCGCGGCGATGAGGGTGAAGGTCCAATCGACGAGCCCGAGCAGCCGCGCGTGGAAGTGGACACGCGCGTGGCGGCGGCCGTGATCGGCACGATCGATCCGCTCCTCGCCAACGTCTACGAACTGGCCGATCGCGGTCGCAGCCCGGTCGAGATCGCCCGATATCTTGACGAGCAGGTCGGCAAGGTGGAACTGATCCTGGCGCTGCGCAGCGAGCGATGAAGCGCGCGTGCACCCCCCGTCGCGGGTGAAACCCCGCTGCTCTTCGAAAATGCGGTTCAGAGCGACCGGAATCGGGCCGACATAGGGTCTTGGTCCGAAATCGATTGTGTTCCCAGAAGAACCAAGGGGGATGGCGGCCATGCTCTCGAAAGGCGCTGAAGTTTTTGTCACTTGCGGACGCGATGCGGATAAGCGCATCCTCCACCCGGCCCGGGTTCTGTCCATCAGCGGCGAAACGTACGCCGTGCAACTGCACGGCAGCGAACTGGCCATCGACGCGGGATCTCGCGTGGTGGTGTTCTTTGATCTCAATCGCAAGTTCCACAAGCAGAGCGCCGAGGTCGTGGCCGTCAGCGATCCGCGCACGGGCCACGGCCAGGGCGACACGCAGATCCTGACGGTCGACGCGTCAAAGAACGCCGGGGTCGTGTTCGGCTGCAATCTCGTCGGCCAGCCGGTTTCGGCGGAAGGGCGCGAGTCGTTTCGCGTCTGCACCGTGGTCGCCAATATCGCCGGCGACCTGGGCATCGAAAAGAACTGCCCGCTCATGGATGTGAGTTCCACCGGCTTTGCGATGATCGCCAAGTCGAAATACAAGATCAGCGACGTGGTGGCGGCGGCGCTGCGGCACGAGGGCACCGAGTTCCGCGGCCGCGCCGTCGTCCAGAGCATCAAAGAACTGCCCGGCGAGCGCTTCCGCTACGGCCTGCACTGCATGGAAGATCGCGGCGGCGGCAACACGCTCGTCAAAGGCTGCCAGCAGATCAGCGTTGCGTGCCAGCGGGCCCAGTTGCGCCGCCTGGCCGCGCACGGCTGAATCAGTCGCCCGGGGATCGCATTCGCACGACAGCCGTAACGGGGAAGTGATCCGACGGCCAGCGGCCATCGCGGCTGGTACGGATGATCGACGCTTCGCGCACATTAAACTCTTCACTCACGACGATCCAGTCGATGCGGGCGCTGGACGTGTCGCCGGTGAAGCCATTGAACGTGCCCTCGCCGGGCTCGCGCTCGGGCTCTTGCGCGCGATAGGTGTCGAGCAGGGGCCGGCCGCCGGTTTCGCCGACGCGGAGCAGCGCCGAGATGAGCCCCTCGCCCGAGGCGTTGAAATCGCCGGTGATGATGAGCGGTGCGCCGTCGCTCTGCTCGAGCGCGCGACGGCGCAGCAGCATGGCCGAGAGCGCGCGGGCTTGCTCGCCCCGATGATCGAAGTGGGTGTTGAGAAAGAACAGCTCGGCGCCGTCGCGCGAGTCGCGCAGTTTGAGCCAAGTGACCATGCGCGGCAGCGCCGCGTCCCACGACTTGCTGCCGGGGACATCGGGTGTTTCGCTGAGCCAGAAGTGCCCGCCGTCGAGGCGCTCGAAGCGGTCGGCGCGGTAGAAGATGGCGCTCATTTCTCCCTTGAGTTCGCCGTCGTCGCGCCCGGCGCCGAAGTACTCGTAGCCGGGGAGTTGCTCGCGCAGAAACTCGGCCTGGTGGGCGAGCACTTCCTGCGTGCCGAGCAGGTCGGGATCGGCGTGGCGGATGACATCGACGACCAGGTCGCGCCGCTCCTCCCAGCGGTTGGGCCCATCACCTGGGTTGTCATAGCGGATGTTGAAGGACATGACGCGCAGCGGCGGCCCGCCGGCGTGGCAGCCGGTGAGCAATGCAATCATCAGGGCAAGCGCGAACTTCATCGATCGATCGACCTCCAGTCGAACCCGAACCTCTCCGACCACAGAGCGGTGTCTTGTTCGCTATGCCCACGAATATAGCGCACCACTTGCAGCTGATGGGCCCGGCCGCGAATTGGCTGGCTCAACCTTCCTCGCTCTCGCGCAGCCT
This sequence comes from Phycisphaerales bacterium, assembly GCA_020852515.1. Lineage (NCBI taxonomy): Bacteria > Pseudomonadati > Planctomycetota > Phycisphaerae > Phycisphaerales > Phycisphaerales bacterium. The sequence goes on along the minus strand of JADZAS010000030.1, from coordinate 88,041 downwards.
GGCGAGGACGGAGAAGTCTTCGAGCGTAGTCGTGTCGCCGCGCGGCTCGTGGCCTTCGGCGATCTCGCGGAGCAGGCGGCGCATGATCTTGCCGCTGCGTGTCTTGGGCAGTGCGTCGGTGAAGCGGATCTGATCCGGCTTGGCGATGTGCCCGATCTCGTGGCCGACGTGGTTCACCAGCTCCGTTCGGAGGTCTTCAGTCGGCTGCTGGCCTGACTTGAGCGTGACGAACGCCGCGATCCCCTGACCCTTGATGTCGTGGGGCATCGCGACAACGGCCGCCTCAGCGACCGATGTATGCGAGACCAGGGCGCTTTCAATTTCCATCGTGCCCAGGCGGTGGCCGGCGACGTTGATGACGTCGTCGACGCGCCCCATGATCCAGAAGTAGCCGTCTTCATCGCGCCGCGCACCGTCGGCGGGAAAGTACATCCCCTTGATGCGCGAGAAGTAGGTGTCGATGAATCGCTTGCGGTCGCCGTAAATGCCGCGCAGCATGCCGGGCCAGGGCTTGCGGATGGCCAGCAGTCCGCCGGTGTTGGCCGGCTTTTCGTTGCCCTGTTCATCGACGATGGCCGCGTCGATGCCGAAGAACGGCAGCGTGCACGAGCCCGGCTTGGTGGGTGTCGCGCCCGGCAGGGGGGTGATCACGTGTCCGCCGGTCTCCGTCTGCCAGAAGGTATCCACAACCGGGCATCGGCCGCCGCCGATGACGCGGTGGTACCACATCCACGCCTCGGGATTGATCGGCTCGCCGACCGTGCCCAGCAGGCGCAGCGACGAAAGATCGTGCTTGCCCGGATGCGCTTCGCCCCACTTCATGAACGCGCGGATGGCGGTCGGGGCGGTGTAGAAAGTCGTGACCTTGTGCCGCGCGATGATCTCCCAGAAGCGATCCGGCTCGGGATAGTTGGGCGCGCCTTCGTACATGAGCGTCGGCACGCGGTTGGGCAGGATGCCGTAGATGATGTACGAGTGCCCCGTGACCCATCCGACGTCGGCGGTGCACCAGTAGACCTGGTTTTCATCGGGTCGCAGATCGAATGTGTATTTCGCGGTGAGGTAGGTGAAGACGCTGTAGCCGCCCGTGGTGTGCATGATGCCCTTGGGCTTGCCGGTGGTGCCCGAGGTGTAGAGGATGAAGAGCAGGTCCTCGGCCTCCATGGGCGTGGGATCGCGATCGGGTTCGGCCCTGCTCATCAGGTCTTCCCATTCGTGATCGCGGCCGGGCATCATCTTGATCGGATTGCCGCAGCGGCGCAGTACGATGGTGTGGGTGACCACGCCGCTGGCCAGTTGCATGGCTTCATCGACATTGTCCTTGAGGGGCACAATCTTGCCGCGCCGCCACGAGCCGTCGCACGTGATGACGACCTTGCTCTTGGCGTCTGAGACGCGGTCCGCGATGGCCGTGGCGCTGAAGCCGCCGAAGATCACCGAGTGCGGCGCGCCGATGCGGGCGCAGGCGAGCACGGCGATGGCCAGTTCGGGCACCATGCCCATGTAGATGGTGACGACCTCGCCCTTGTTCACGCCCAGGCTGTCGAGCACGTTGGCGAGTTTGGCCACTTCGTATTCGAGGTCGTTGTAGGTGAGTCGGCGGACTTCGGGTTGGCCGTCGTCGCCGATCGGTTCGCCTTCCCAGATGATGGCCACGTCATCGCCGTGCCCGGCCTCGATCTGCCGGTCGATGCAGTTGAACGATGCGTTGAGTTGCCCGCCGTCGAACCACCGGGCGTCGGGGATGTGCCAGTCGAGCACGCTGGTGAAGGGCTTGAACCAGTAGAGTTCGCGCGCCGCCTCGGCCCAGAAGCCCTCCGGATCGTCCATCGACCGCTTGTACAGGCGCTGATAGTCGTCTAGCGACTTGATGTGCGCTCGGGCGGCGAAGTCGGCCGGCGGAGCGAAGAAGCGCTTCTCTTTCAGGATCGAGGTGATGTCCGTCGCGGCAGAGTGGTTCGGGGCGGGCATGGCTTCTCCCTTGGGCCGTTGGATTATTCGCACGGTGTTTGTAGCCGCACCGCCGCGCCGGTGCAAGCCCCGGCGGCTCCTACCATCGGCTTCATGCGCATCATCAGTCTGCTCCCGGCCGCGACGGAAATGCTCGGCGCGATCGGTGCGCTTGATCTGCTCGTCGGCCGCAGCCACGAATGCGACTGGCCGCCCCGGGTGCGGTCGCTTCCGGCGCTGACGAGTCAGCGGCTGGACTCCTCGGCGGGCAGCGCCGAAATCGACCGGGCGGTGCGCGAGCATCTGGCCTCGGGCGCCGGGCTGTACGTGCTCGATGAACCGCAACTGGAGGCGCTCGAGCCCGATGTGATTCTCACGCAGGACCTGTGCGCTGTGTGCTCGATCGACCTGCGCAGCGTGGAGCGTCTCGCGGCCACGCTCGAGCCGCGGCCGGCGATCGTCAGCCTGAACCCCGCAAGCCTCGAAGATGTGTTTGACGATCTGCTGCGCGTCGGCCGAGCGGTGCATCGCGAGCGGGCGGCCGAGCGGGCCGTGGTGGCGCTGCGCGAGCGGTACTTTGCAGCGCGCGACCATGTGAACGCGTACGAGCCCGGGCCAAGCGTCGTCTTCATCGAGTGGCTCGATCCGATCTTCGTGGGCGGGCACTGGACGCCGCAACTGATCGAAGCGGCCGGGGCGCGGCACCCGCTCAACGAGCCGGGGCAGCCGAGCCGGGTCGCATCGCCTGATGAACTGGTTGCTTTGGAGCCTGACGTCCTCATCATCGCCCCGTGCGGCGCGGATCTGGGCTGGACGCAGCGCGAGCTGGCGACGGTCGAGTCGCAGCCGTGGTGGCGCGAACTGCCGGCGGTGCGAACCGGGCGAATCGCCATCGTGGACGGCAGCCAGATGTTCAACCGCCCGGGCCCCAGGCTCGTCGATGCGTTCGAGTGGCTGGTGGGCTGGCTGCACGGTATCGACCGGCTCATGCCGCGCGACTTCCCGTGGCGTCCTGGACGCGATCGATGACGAGTGGCCCGGTTCGCTCAAGCCGTCCGCCCGCGCGTAGGATCCGGCGTGATTCTCTACTGCACGGCTGATCTCATCTTCGCCACGCGCATTCGCTCCACCGCCGAGGCGATCGGCGTTCCAGCCCGGCCGGCCCGCACGTTCGAGCGGCTGCGCGAACTGCTGACGGAGGAGCCGGAGGTGCGGGCGCTGATCGTCGATCTCGACGCGGGCGAGGTCGCGATCGATCTCATCGCCGCGGCGGCTTCACGCGAACCGGCGCTGCGGACGCTCGCGTTCGGGCCGCACGTCAATCTTGATGCGTTCGAAGCGGCGCACCGGGCGGGCGCGACCCAAGTCATGCCCCGGGGCCGCTTTGCCGAACAGTTGCCCCAACTGCTGCGGGCCCTGGATGCACCAGGCCCGGCCTGACGGGTTTGCTCGCCGGGCTGGGCGCCGTACATTTACGTCATGACAAATGCCCGACACCAACCGGCTGCACTTCTTTTCACTCTGGCGCTGCTGGCAGCGCTGGTGATGCCTGGCTGCGAAGCCGATCATTCCGCCGCGCGCATGGCCGACTTCACACGCCTCACCGGCGAACTCGAAGCCTACGAGCAGGCGTCGCTCGAGCAGACGTGGCAGGCGTGCAAGACGGCGATGGATCGGCTCGCGTTCATCGTCACTCAGGAAGATCTGACCGATCTCGAAGGCCGCATGATCGCCAAGACGCAGGGCGGCCGCGAGGTGCGCATTCGCCTGAGCAAAGAGACGACGGTGATCACGAAGGTGCGCATCCGCGTGGACACCCTCGGCGACGAGCCGCTCTCACGCGTGGTGCTCGCCCAGATCGAAGCGGCGCTGCCCAAGAGCGCGGCGGCGGGAGTTCAGAGCCGGCGGTAGAAAAACGATCGCGCCTCTCCCAGTGGGAGAGGCGCTGACCGTGCCACGTCTCCTCCCCGCGCTTCGATCAGGGGATTTGCGCGACGTTGGTGGTCGTGCACGACGGGCAGTTGCCCGGCGGTTCAACCACGATCATCTGCAGGTAGCGCAGGCACGCCGCGGGGCCGACGTTAGCGTTGAGGTTGCCTGAGCCCAGAGCGCCGGTGTTGCCGCTGAAGACATTGACGACGCTGCCGCACGGGCCGAGGCCGAGGCGCGTTCCCGTGCAGGGGCCGGAAGGCACGGTGCAGTTGCCCGTGGTCGGGCAGAACAGCAGCGCCATGGGGCGCAGGGGGGTGGCGCCGGCCCAGCTGATCTGGATCGGGCCCGGGCAGGTGCCGGTGATGCGCAGCTGCCCGCCGGTGCGGCCGTAGCCGTGGTTGTCGATGACGGGGCTCCACGTCCAGCCGGCGCTGCCGCGGATCTGCACCATGCCGATGCCAACCGGGCCGGGGCTCTGCCAGCCGATGAAGGTCGGCACGGGTCCGCCGGCGACGGTGAATGGGAAACTGCCGAGGAAGTTGCCGTTGGTATCCCAGAACGCGGCGGCGCCCGCGTAGCCGAAACCGTTGAAGCCCAGTACATCCACACCCATGGCATGCACACCCGGCGAGGGGTAATAGATCTCGATCATCGGGATGCTGCCGTTGCCGAGGATCGTCTTGGTGTTGAGCGTCTGGTAGCCGTTGCCGTTCCACTGCAACTGCACGCCGGACGGATCGACGTATTTGCAGCAGGGTTCGACGAGGCCGGGGCCCTGCGTGTTGGCAATCGAGGTGCTGTCGAGCGATGAGACGTTCAGGTTGGCGGCCGTGTTGGGCGCGATCACGAATGACTCGAAGTCTTCAAGAATCTGATTCGAGCCGAGGATGGCGTCGAGCTGAGGCCGGGTGGGAATCTGCTGGGCCAGCGTCGAGGCGCTGCAGGCCGCAGACGCCACGACGAGGGCAACGAGTGCACTCTTGTTCATTTCAATCCTTCTTTCGCGGTAGATGAGCCGACCGTTTGGAACTGGACCAACTGCCGCCGGCCCCGCCAGAGAGTCTCGTCATCGGCGCGGGAGGTGGACAATGAAAAAGTCGTGCGATGCGGATTTTCTCTGTCTTGTAGGTATGTCAGCGGTGCGCTCCCTGGACCCTTGGCTCCTGACGATGAGGCCTTCGGCCTTTACGCCGAAGCAAGGTTCGTCCTTGCCCGTTTCCGAATTCCCGCCTGCGTGGAAATGACCTGCGCGAGACGATGCCGTCGCAAAGCCCGCCCGACGCCTCAGCCGTCTTTGAAAATTCCCGTGCGGCGGTTGAAACGGTTGAGCAGCGCTCCGCCGATGGCGGTGAGGCTCCACTCCGGCCAAGGCGCGCTGCCGTCGCGCGAGACCAGCGACCGGGCGGACGCCTTGAGGATGCGCAGCGGCGCGAGCAGGCGGTCTTTCACGGGCACGCTGGGCGCCAGGCCGTTGGGGCGAAACAGCAGTACCGTCACGTCGTCGGCTTCGAGGTTGCCGGGGTAGAGATCCTGTACCGCCTGCAGCAGCGCGTGGATGAACTCGGTCGGCTCGGTCATGGCGAGCCCGCGCGCGACTTCGAGCAGCCCGCTGACGCCGAGCAGCGCGCCATGCTCATCGCGCGATTCGATGAGCGAATCGGTGTAGCACACGACAAGATCGCCCACGCCCAGGCGCACGCCGAACTGGTCGTAGTCGCCGATGTCGAGAATGCCCAGCGGGATGTTGGCGATGTCCGTTGAGTTGCGGCCTGACGATTCCAGCAGCGACCACTTTTTCGTTTTCGCACTGTAGTGCAGTGGCGGCGGATGTCCTGCGTTGCACAGCGCCAGCTCGTTCGTCGGCGCAAAGAACGTTGTCACCAGTGCCGTGGCAAATCGACCCTTTCGCGACAGGGCGCTGAACTGTCCGTTCATTTCCCTGACGAACGCCTGCTGGTCGATGTAGTTGATGAACCGCCGCATGAGTCGCCGCAGGTTCGTCGCCACCTCCGCGACGTCAGCGCCGTGTCCGCTCACATCGGCAACGAGCAGCCGGGTGATGCGCCCCGTGGCGCACGATGAGACGTAGTGCACGTCTCCGCCGCTCTCGGAGTGTCCGAAGGGCCGGCTGAAGATCCACGCGTCGAGGCCGGCCATGATGACGCCGCTGTCCACGACGCCGTTGCCGCCCCAGACTTCCATGCACTGCATCGTTTCCATGGCGTTGGCTCCAGCCACCTTGCCGGAAATGCTACGAGGATCGACGCCTGAAGATCACGGCATCGGTTCAATGGAGCGAGCAATCCGGAATGAGTCGGCAGTGGAAACGGCAACCGGCATGACCTTTGGATGCGGGAGACGCTGCCGGGGTCACACCGACCCGGACGGAATGCGGAATTGCCTGGAATCCCGGCTGTTCGTCACTTCAATGAACGGCAGCATTGGAGCGAGCAGCACCGTCACAACCGCGGCGACACTGCTGATCGACATCCCAGCGGCATCTCACTGACGCGCACCTGCTTCACGCTGAGACCTCCGTCCCGCACTCCGGGCAGCGCGTGCAGTTGGGGATCTCCGCGAGGCTGTAGGCGCAGTGGTAACAGAGACGGGCGCGAGAGACGGTTGTTCGTAATCTTCGTTGAAGCAGCCGGCCAAACCACCAGCCATGCGCCGCGAGTAAGACGATGGGAATGGCGAGCCACCACGAGAGCATGAAGGGCGGCTCCCACATCTTGTTGAGGAGCCAGTTGCCCAGCGTTTCAACAAATGGCACAATGCCAAGAAACAGCGCGAAGCAAAACGGCGTCCACGCGGTGAATCTGAGTTGCTTCGCCCTCGTCGCCGGCGGAATCGACTCACTGAACCGCGCGTTGCCCGCGTCGAGCCAGGCACACACAAGCAAGACCCATACGAACAGCACCGCGATCATCACGATCGCCACAGCAAAGGTAAAGCGCATCATTCGCCCGACATTGTCGAATGCGGCATCGGTCGGATTCGCGGCAGCGACGTTGGTCATGGGGATGAGAACAGCGTACGTCAGCGCAAAGTACACCAGCGGCGTCGCCACCAGGATGACAGGAGTGAGCCTGTGCCACCACGGCCACGTGTTCTTCCACTCACGCCAGTTCATGATGCGCCACCAGACTCACGGTTCAGTTCAGGTACCTCCGTCCCACACTCCGGGCAGCGCGTGCAGTTGGGGATCTCGGCGAGACTGTAGCCGCAGGCGAAGCAGACCTGCGCTTCGATGGCGGCGATGCGCAGGCGGTGCTGCACGATTCGGCTGCTCACCCAGGCGTAGCCGACGGAGATGATGACGCTCGGCGGCCACCAGAGGCCAGGCCAGTAGCGCGTGTCGAGCCGCGCCCCGCGCAGCCAGTCGATGAGCGGCCCGACAAATTGCGTGCCGGGGAGGACCGTGATGAGCGTTGCGGGCAGCCATAGCAGCACCGCGATGTAGAGCCGCTTGCGCCACATCGGCACGCCGTCGGTCGAAGCGGGCGTGGCCGACCAGAGAAACGGCAGCACGAAAAAGGCCCAGAAGAGGATGAAGCCAACGCTGATGGCGATCGCCCAGAGGACCGCTTGCGTCAACTCTTCCAACTCCAGAACTTCGAGAAACGGAAGCGAAACGATGAGCAGTAGAGTCGCCACGACCGCAACGCTGCTGACCGACATCCACAGCGGCATGTCGCTGAGGCGCACGTGCTTCACACCGAGACCTCCGTCCCGCACTCGGGACAGCGCTGACAATTCGGGATCTCGGCGAGCTTGTAGCCGCAGTGAAGGCACAGGCCCTCGCGCTGGGCCACTTCCTCAATGCGGCGGTTCACCACGATGGTGTAGATCACGGCGTAAGCGCCGGCCATCAGTATGCCGGCCGGCAGCCACCATGCGCGGAGCATCTGCTCGGTCTGCTCATCTTGCACGAGCCCGGTCTGCGCGAGCCGGCCCGAGAGAACCAGCCCTTCCACGGTCACCAGAATGATCAGCGGCAGCCAGACGGCGCCGGTGATGCCGTTTCGAAGTCGGCGCGGCGATCGCCCCGCGGTGAGGCTCCCGTGACCTGACTCGACGATCGGCAGGACGAACAGGATGAAACACAGCGGCAAGGTGACTGATAAGAGGATGAGAACTCCGCCCAGCGTGCTGGGCGGGATGATCTCGCCCGTGCGCGTCACCATGCCGACCATTGAAGCAAAGCCCAGCAGCAACATCGCGATCGCCGCAAGGTAGCACCAGAAGTAGGCTCTTGGGCGCTCTTTCATTCAGCGGCTCCGCACGGGGATCTCCGTCCCGCACTCGGGACAGCGCTGCGACTGCAGCGCGGTCAGGTCGTAGCCGCACTCGTCGCAGCGGCCTTTGAGCCGGCCGCGCGCGATGAGCAGACGAATGAATGCATATGCCAGCAGCGCGCCGGCAATCGTGGACACGCTGGACCACGCGAGTGCGGCCGGGTCCCACTGCCACTGCACGTGAGGCTCGGCGCCGGCCGCGAGCGCGCCGGTCGAATCGACCGAGTCGCGGTCGATGGTGAGGTAGCCGAACACGCCATAGACGGTCGTCTTGCGGCCGATGTTGCCTTGCATCATCGGCGTGCTGCTCAGCAGGGGAATCTCGCTGTAGGCGAGCCAGGACTGGCGCGACGGGCCCCAGAGCCCGGCGAGTAAGAAGAGATACAGCAGCCAGATAAGCCCGCCGTAGATGCATCGGCGCCGCGGCCTGGTCCAGAGGTACGGCATATGGAAGTCTATGCGGAGCCAGTTTCGAGGTGAGATTCTCGAAATGTTCAGACAGCCGGGGGCAGGGCGTCTGACGTCAGCCACCATCCTGTAGAATGAGTCATCCCAACTGCGGAGGGGAACATGACAACTATTCGCACAGGCAGTCGAATGAGGAACGCATCGGTGCTGGCAGTTGCGGGACTGCTCAGCGCGCTCGTGGCGACGAGTGCACCCGCACAGGATTGCCGGTGGTTGCAGATTGCGCCAGGGGTGGGTCCAGGGCTGCGGGTAGACCACGCGATGTCCTTTGACCGCGCACGCGGCGTGTCGGTTCTTTGCAGCAGCGGAACTTTGTACACGCCAAACGAAACTTGGGAATGGGATGGCCAGCAATGGAAGTTGGTCGCAACCGGCTTGCTGCCCAATCGCGAAAAATCCTCAATGGCGTATGACGGAGCGCGCGGTTTATCCGTGATCTTCGGCGGCGGAACTCGTGGCGCCTATCAGAATGACACTTGGGGGTGGGACGGCGTCGACTGGATGCAGCTTGATGCGCTCGGCCCGCCAGAGCGAAGCAGCCATGCGCTCGCCTACGACGAAGCGCGGGAACTCGTGGTGCTGTTTGGTGGCTACAACGGCGAAATCAGTCTCCGCGACACTTGGGAGTGGAATGGGCAGTACTGGTCGGGCCGAGCCAACTCCGGCCCCGACCGGCGCCACAATCACGCCATGGCCTACGACTCGCTCCGCGGCGTCACCGTGCTCTTCGGCGGCAACGTCGGCGGAACTCCTCAGAACGACACCTGGGAGTGGGATGGCACGACGTGGACAAAGGTCAGCGAGGGCGGCCCGCCGCCGCGCCGGAATCATGCCATGGCGTACGATCGCGATCGAGGAGTCGTCGTTGTCTTCGGAGGTGTGGGGACAGACTACCCGACTATCAGGGCCGACATGTGGGAATGGGACGGCCACACGTGGAAAAACGTTGTCGATGCGGGCAATCCGGGCGCGCGGTACGACCACGCCATGTGCTATGACACCCGCCGCGGCGCGATTGTACTCTTCGGCGGACGCTCGCCTTCCGGCCACCTTGGCGACACCTGGGAACTCGCGTGCGAACGCCGGCTGCGGCTCCTGCCGCCCGTCGGCGCCTGTCCCGGTCCGATGAAAGCGCGCATCACAGGCGCCACGCCGCACGGGCGCGTCGCCGTCGTGTTCGGCACGCGCGATCGCCACACGCGCATACCTGGCGGACCGTGCCCGGGAGTCATTCTGCCGCTCGCGGGCACGATCCGGCTCGTCGGCACGCCGACGGCTGATTCTGAAGGCGTCGTCGATCTCACTGGGATAGTCCCGGTCGAAGCGTGCGGCGGAAGGCTGGCGGCGGTGGACGTGACCACCTGTGAGGTGAGCAACCCGATCATCATCGAGTAAGAGGTAATTCGCTCACTTCGCCAGCGCGACAATGCGGTCGAGCAGCAGATCGATGCGGTTGAACGCGGCCGACAAGTCCCAGTGCTGGCGGAGGCGGTCGCCGCAGGTGTTGCTGATCACGCGGACCTCGGCGCAGCGGTGCACGCCCATGCGGTGGGCGGCCAGCAGCACGGCGGCGCCTTCCATCGCCTCCGCCCGTGCGCCGGTCTGACTGGCGACAGCGGCCGCGGCGCGATCGGCGCCGCTGCAGCGCGCCACGGTGGCGATCGCGCCGCGCTCCACGCCGTGGCCGATCGAATCGGCGAGCACATCGAGCAGTTGCCCGTCGGGCCGCACGCGGTTGCCCTCGCACCACGGCGGCGATCCGAGCGGGAAGCCGAGCGCATTGACATCCGCCGGCCCTTCGGGCAGGTCGATGCCTTCCTCAGCGAAGACGGACTCCGTGGCGAGCACGACGTCGCCGACCGACAGGCCGCTGCCGTGCAGCGCCCCGGCCACACCGACGTTGAGCACGGCCGCGTAGCGCCGAAGCGTCAGGGCCTGCACGGTCGCGCCCGCGGCGTTGCTTCGGCCGATGCCGCTGAGCGCCACGGTGACATTTGGACTGATGGAAACGATCGGCCAGCCGACGCGCGCTTCGCTCGTGGGCTGCTCGGTCGAACCCGGCAGCAGGCAGCGCACCTCTTCGCGCACGGCCGCGACAATGAGCAGTGGAGCCAGCGCGCCAGGCGAGTCTGAAGTCATCGTGCTTTCCCCAGACTGGCCAGCCGCTGGGCCATGTCGTTTTCAATCAGCGCCGCCACGACGGGTTCGAGTTCGCCCTGCAGCACCCGGCCGAGGTTGAAACTCTCGTTGATTCGATGATCGACGACCATGTTCTCTTTGTATCGGTAGGTCCGGATCTTCTCTGCACGGCCGCCCGAGCCGATCATCGCCACGCGCTGCTCGTCGCGCTGCTTGCGGGCCTCTTCGAGCTTGCGGTCGTAGAGGCGGGCGCGAAGCAGTTTCCACGCCTTATCGCGGTTCTGCTGCTGGCTCTTGGATTCCTGCATGCGCACTTCGATGCCGGTGGGCAGGTGGATGAGGTGCACGGCGGTGGCGACCTTGTTGACGTTCTGCCCGCCGGGCCCCTGCGCAGTGGTGATCGACACCTTGACCTCTTCGGGATCGATTTCGAGTTCGATCTCCTCGGGCTCGGGCAGCACGGCGACGGTGGCGGTGGAGGTGTGCACGCGGCCCTGCGCTTCGGTGGCGGGCACGCGCTTGACCTGGTGCGTGCCGCCTTCGTATCCGAGGTGGGCCCAGACGCCTTCGCCGGAGATGTTGAGCACGGCGTTGCGATAGCCGCCCGCATCGCCGGGCGAGAAGTCCATGTCATCGACCCTCCAGCCTTTGGTCTGCGCGTAGCGGCGGTACATGTCCAGCAGATCGCCGACCCACAGACTCGCTTCGTCACCGCCCACGCCCGCGCGGAGTTCGAGAATGATCGAGCCGATCGAGCGATCTTCGGAGGAGACGAGATCGCGACGAAGTGCCTGCCAGAGGTCTTCGAGTTGCTCCTCGAGCTGGGGCATTTCTTCGCGGGCGAGTGCGGCGAGTTCATCATCGGCCTGACCCTTGGCCAGCGCGGCGGCTTCGTCGTGCTGGGCGCGCAGCGTGCGATACCTGCGGTACCGCTCGCACGTCGGCGCCAGAGCGGCCCGTTCGACGCTGAGTTCGCGCACGCGGCGGTAGTCGGAGTTGATTTCCGGGTCCGCGAGCTGGGCGTCGAGTTGGGCGACGCGGCTGACCATCTCGTCGAGGCGGGTGGTCAGGGCGGCGTCGATGTCGGAGCCGTGCATGGGCAAGGGTAGGGCGGGCGCTGGAGAGCGTCGGCGGGGCGTCAGCGCTGCGACCGCAGGTAGTAGTCCACGTTGAGGTCGATGTACTTTCGCCATTCGGCGGGCAGGTCATCCTGCGGGTAAATGGCCTGGACGGGACACTCGACGACGCAAAGGCCGCAGTCGATGCAGGTGGCGGGGTCGATGTACAACTGGGCTTCGGTTTCGAAGGCCGGTTCGTCCTTGGTGGGGTGGATGCAATCGACGGGACAGACCGTCACGCAGGCGGTGTCCTTGGTGTTGATGCAGGGTTCGGCGATGATGTGCGTCACGAGGCGTTTCCGGTTGTGCGGCGGGTGCGGTGAGCAGGATGATACGCGGCGGAAAAACAACCGAGGACGCCTCAGCGGGCGTCCTCGACTGTGATTCGCGAATTGGTTGAGGCACCGACGGTTCAAGCGTTTGCGGCTGGAGGTCGCACAGTGGCGAGGTCGCAGCCGCGAGTGAGAGGCGTTGGGCTTTAGCCCATCTTCTTGGTGGCCTTCTTGCGACGGGCCTTCTTCTTGGTCTTCTTCTTGGCGGTCTTCTTCTTGCCAGCCTTCTTCTTGGCTCGCTTCTTTCCAGTCTTCTTAGCGGTCTTCTTCTTGGTCTTCTTCTTGGTTCTCTTTTTCGCCATCTGAGTTCTCCTTGGATGGAGGTGTCGGAGCAGAACGCGAATCAGATCGGTCGGTGCCTGGGGCTCGCACGTTGATGAGCCACCGCATAATTTGTACCACTATCGGACGCGTTCTACTACCCCCTTGAAACAAAAATTCAACCGCGCGGTTGTCGGGACCGGTCGAGCGGCGGCGCGCGCACCCGCGTTGACCGCTGTCGCGCCGCTCCGAATGATGCTGTGATGTCATCTCCCTGCGAGGCAACCGCGGACGTTGTGATCATCGGCGCCGGCGTTGCCGGACTCTGGCTGATGCGCCGACTCGCCGCGCAGGGGCGCAGCGCCATCCTGCTCGAATCACGCAAAATCGGCCGTGGACAGACGGTTGCATCGCAGGGAATCATCCACGGCGGAACCAAGTACGCGCTCACGAATCGACTCACCGGCGCATCGGAATCCATCCGCGAGATGCCGGCCTGGTGGAGCGCAGCGCTGCGCGGTCAGGGCGAGATTGATCTCTCCGGCGCGCGGGTGCTCGCCGACCACCAGTACCTCTGGTCACAGCGTTCCCTGCCTTCGCGATTGACCACTTTTTTTGCCGCGTCGGTCATGCAAACTCGCGTGAGAACGGTCGACCGCGCGCAGCACCCGGCTCTTCTCGCGCACGAAGCATTTTCGGGTTCGGTGTACCGCGTGGAGGAAATGGTGCTCGATGCGCCATCGCTTCTGGCGGCGCTGGCCTCCGCGCCGGGCGCTGCCGTTCTCAGGATTGACGAGACGCAACTCAAACTCGAGTGCGCCGGCGGGCGCGATCCGCGTGGTGGAGTGACGGTGCACATCGGCGACGGGGCGGAGCGGCGGGCGGCGATCAGAACCGGCGCCGTCGTCTGCACCGCTGGAGCCGGCAACGGGGCGCTGCTCGCGCAGGCCGGGGCGAAGCCGGACGCAATGCAGCGCCGCCCGCTGCACATGGTCCTCGTCCGCGGACCGCTCGAACACCGCATCTACGGCCACTGCCTTGAAGCCGGCTCCCGGCCGCGCCTGACCATCAGTTCGCACGACTGGGACGGTGACGCCGGCGGGCGCGTCTGGTACCTCGGCGGCGAGCTGGCCGAGCAGGGCGTGCGCCGGTCGCGCCTCGAGCAGATCGAATTCGCGCGGCGCGAGGTCGCCACGCTGTTCCCCTGGCTCGATCTGAGTAGGCTCGAGTGGGACGCTTTTCTCATCGACCGCGTCGAAGGCGCCCAGCCGAAGCGCGCGCGGCCGGACGAGCCCGTCATTCACGAGACGCCCGCCGCTCTGTTCGCCTGGCCGACGAAACTCGCGTTCGCACCGCTGCTGGCCGACCGGCTCATCGCGCGTATCAATGAGCGGGCGCCGAACCCTGCCCCAGGCGAACTCGAGTCACTCGCCGCCTGGCCCCGGCCGGAGATCGCGCAGCCGCCATGGAAGGAGCAGCGCCAGTGGCACACGTTCGATCGCTAGGGCGCACAGGACTGAAGGTCTCGCCGATCGGGCTGGGGACGGTAAAGATCGGCCGCAATGAAGGCGTGCGCTATCCGCGCCCGTTCGATCTGCCCGGCGACGATGACGTGCGAAACCTCCTCGCTTCGGCGATTGATCTGGGCGTCAACGTGATCGACACGGCGCCGGCGTACGGCACGAGCGAGGAGCGGCTGGGCGCTCTGCTTCCGGGCCGGCGCGAGCAGTGGGTCATCGTGACCAAGTGCGGCGAAGAGTTTGCAAACGGCCAGTCCGCGTTCGACTTCTCGCCCGAGAGCATCCGCCGCAGCGTGGAGCGCAGCCTGGCGCGCCTGCACACGGACTATCTCGACGTTGTGCTCATTCACTCCGACGGGCGCGATGAGGAAATCCTGCGCGACAGCGGCGCCGTAGAGGCGCTGGAAGATCTTCGGCAGCGCGGGCTCATCCGCGCCATGGGCATTTCGACCAAGACGGTGGACGGCGGGCTGCTCGCAGCGCAGCGGTGCGATGTGGTGATGATCACGCTCAATCCCTTCGTGCCGGCCGATGCCGTCGTGGCGCAGGCGGCGCTTCACAGCGGCGCCGGGATTCTCGTCAAGAAAGCGCTGGTGAGCGGGCACCTGGCCGATGCGCGGCTCGGCGGTGATCCAGTGGCCGCGTGTCTCTCGTATGTACTGCGCTCTCCGGGCGTGCACAGCGCGATCGTCGGCACGCTGAATCCGCAGCATTTGGCGGCGGCGGTGGCGGCGGCGGATGGAGCATTGCGCGATGGGCCAGGACGCGACTGAAGAGTCTACTTGCGCGTTTCGCTCTTCTCGCGCGCGTGGGAGGTGATGCGCCCGCTGACCCACACTGAGTTGTGCCCCTCGTAGAAGCCGGATGTGTTGGGCGAGGTGCTCGGATCGGGCGTGGACTCCGCGGGGCCGAGCGACTGCTCACTTTCCTGGAGCGTGAGGTGGAACGGGCCGCGGTCGGCCAGCAGCGGGTACTCGGGGCCGAGTTCGTCAACCCGGATTCGCCGGCGGGCGACCTGCATGTAGCGGCCGGGCGGGTAGACACGGCTTCCCCAGCGGTCGATGACGACACGCGGCCTGGGGTCGGCGGGGCAGGTCCAGAAGGCGATGTCGCCCACGCCGTATTCGGCCAGCGTCTTGTTAAGAGGCGGGGTATTGGCGTCGCGCAGACAGTCGTAGCCTGCCAGCGGCATGGCGTCGTTGGATGCGTTCAGGTACAGCACCAGCGCCTGGTGCAACTGCCTGATATTCGCCGAGCAGCGCACCAGCGGAGCGCTGTAGCGCATGGTCCGGTGCAGGGCCGGGAGCATGATGGATACGAGCACTGCAAGCACCAACATGGCGACGATGAGTTCGATGAGCGAAAAACCGCCTCGGCGCGGCATTCCGGTCGAACTGGAATCCGCTCTGCTCGCGCCGCCCGCTACCCATGCACACATAAACCCTACTCCCCCCCCGGAGCGACAGGCACACCGCAGAATCAGTCGAACCGGAGACTACCGGCGATCCCTGCAACCGCGAACGCGGCGGGAGCGACGATGCCTCCCCAAGATCTGGGGACGGCAACTCCCCGTTCCGCCCTGTCAGAAGTCTACCACAGCTGCGCCAGATTCCAAAGAAAAGATGGAAGAAAACGACCGGATTTAATCCGCCCGTCCGCTTGGCGTCGGGCTTTCAGGAATGCGGTCGGGATGACCGGCCCCACGCCTGCCGGGTACACTATCCGACTCTTCGGTTGCCTCCGGAGCGGCCGAATCTGATTGCAACGACATCCTCACAAGGGAGTTGATGATGGCGGACTACACGACGCGGGACATCCGCAACATTGTGCTGGTCGGTCATGCCGCGTCCGGCAAGACCACGCTCGTCGAGCGGATTCTCGAATCGACCAAGACCATCGGGCGCATGGGCAGCGTCGAGGACGGCAACACCGTGTGCGACTACGAGCCCGAGGAGAAGGCACACCAGCACAGTCTGAACTCGGCCGTGGTTCACGTCAGCTTCAACGGCTGCCGCATCAACCTCATCGATACGCCGGGCTATCCCGACTTCGTCGGGCAGGCGAACGCGGCGCTGGCCGCCGCCGACGCGGTCGGCCTGGTCGTCGACGCGTCGCGCGGCATCGAGAACATGACTCGCCGCATGATGCGCCTCGCCGCCGACGAGGGCCTGCCCCGGTTCATCTGCATCAACAAGATGCAGCTGGGCAAGGACAACCTCGAAGAACTCGTCGAGCAGTTGCGCGAGACGTTCGGCCGCGAATGTCTGCCGATCAATCTTCCAGCCGGCGGCGCGTCGGGCATCGCCCGCTGTTTCTACCGTTCTGCTGAAGGACCCGCGCCGGATTTCAGCAGCGTCGAAGACGCGCACCAGGCGCTCATCGACCAGGTCGTCGAAATCGACGAGCAGCTCATGGAGCGTTACCTCGGCGGCGAGGAACTCTCGCCCGAGGAACTCGCCACGGCCTTCAAGAAGGCCATGTGCCAGGGCCACCTCGTGCCGATCCTGTTTACGAGCGCCAAGCAGGGAACGGGCGTCGATGTCATGCTCGATGTCATCACGCGCCTGTGCCCGAGTCCGGCGGAAGCCGATCCGCGGCCGTTTCTGGTGCGCAAGAGCGACGGTGGCGAGGAGGAGCAGTGGCGCCCGCAGGCCGATCCCGACAAGCCGCTGGTGGGTCACGTCTTCCGCATCGCCGCCGACCCGTTCGTGGGCAAGCTCGCCGCGTTCCGCATTCAACAGGGCACGCTCAAGAGCGGCGACTCGGTGACAATTGGCGAACATCGCAAGGCGGTGCGCCTGGCGCACATCTTCCAGCTGCAGGGCAAGGATCACCTTGAGTGCCACTCGGCCGTGCCCGGCGACATCGTGGCCGTGGCCAAGATCGACGAGATGCACTACGACGCCGTCGTGCACGGCGAACTGGGCTTTGACAGCATCCGCGCCAAGTCCATCCCGCAGCCCACGCCGATGTTCGGCCTCGCCGTCACCGCCGCCAAGCGCGGCGAAGAAGGGAAGATCAGCCAGGCCCTCATCCGCCTTGCCGAGGAGGACCCCACGTTCAAGTTCGATCGCGACGCGACGACCCACGAGATGGTGATGCGCGGCATCGGCGAACTGCACCTGCGCGTCGTCATCGAGCGCCTCAAGAGCCGTTTCAACCTCGAAGTGCACACCGCGCCGCCCAAGATCGCCTACAAGGAGACCATCAGCGTCAAGGCCGATGGCCACCACCGGCACAAGAAGCAGACCGGCGGCGCCGGGCAATTCGGCGAGGTCTACCTCCGCGTCGAACCTCTCCCTGCAGACGCTGAAGAGTCGTTCGAGTTCGTCGATGACACCTTCGGCGGCTCCGTGCCCAAGCAGTTCATGCCCGCGATCGAAAAGGGCGTCCGCCAAATGCTCCAGATCGGCTGCGTCGCCGGCTATCCGATGCAGGGTATTCGCGTGGCTGTCTACGACGGCAAGTATCACCCGGTGGACTCGAAGGAAGTCGCGTTCATCACCGCCGGCAAGCGCGCCTTCGCCGACGCCGTCAGCAAGGCCAAGCCCCGCCTGCTCGAGCCTTTCGTCACGCTCGAGATCGCCACGCCTTCAGACTACATGGGCGACATCACCAGCGACATCATGGGCCGGCGCGGACGCATCCAGGGCACGGACATGCTCACGGGCGGCATGGCGATCATCACCGCCGAAGCGCCGCTGGCGGAGGTGATGTCCTACGCCGCATCGCTCAAGGCGATGACGCAGGGCACCGGCTCATACACGATGGAATACAGCCACGACGAGCCGACCCCGGCGCACATCCAGGCCGAAGTCGTCGCCGCCTACAAGCCGCGGGAAGAGGAAGACTGAGCGATCCTGTTGCCTCGAACCCCATCAGCGCCCGCGCTTTCCGAACGCGGGCGTTTTCTTACGCGCTGTTGCTGGTAGCCATGAGCGGCAGGATGACGATCACCAGCGCGTCGTACGCTGCGTGCGTGCCGACGACCACGCCGAAGCCGCGCATGACGTAGACGCTGGCGAAGAACAGGCCGGAGACGAAGTAGAACGCGATGCGCTGAGCCTGCATGACGCCGCCCACGGATACGTCGTGGTAGAACGTGAAGGCGACGGCGGAGATGACCAGCGCGATGACGGCGCCCTGCGCGGATTTCATCTTGCCAAAATCGACCAGCAGCATGTGCACCAGCGCAATGACGATCATGCGGAACACGAGTTCTTCGTAGATGCCCGCGCCGACGCTGAGCGTCAGCCGCGCCTGCCACGAGAGTGATTCGATGGGCGGCGCGCTGAGCAGCGCCAGCGCGGGCCCGGGCGCGCCCGCAAAGAGCCGATTGATGAGTTGATCGAGCACGAGCAGGGGAAGGGCCAGCAGCAGCGACTCGACCAGCATGACCAGCGGCACGCCGAGGTGCACTTCCCACGGGTCGCGCGCAAAGACGTGCCAGAGCAGCAGCACGGTGACGAGCGCGGCGCCGGGAAGGTAGAGCCCGCCGACGCCGAAGGCGCCGAAGAAGTCGTTGAGCAGTTTGTAGGCGCTGATGGTGATGGACTCGTTGCCGCCGGCGCCGATCGCCGCGCCGCTGGCGTAGAGCCAGGTGCCGATCTCATAGAGGGCTACGAGCGGCAGCAGGAAGATGAGAATCTGGAGGGGGCGCTGGGAGAGTTCGAGGTACCAGCCCAGCCCGGGACCGCCGCCGCCGCGGCGGGCATGGCGCAACAAAGCGCCGGTCGGATCAGATCCGCCCGGCGTGCGTGATCTCCTGGATGTGCTGCGTCGCGAAGCGTTGGCGGAAGGCACCTTGGTGCGGCGGCTGGTGCTGCTTGATCGAGCCATCCGTCCACCCCGGCTCCGGGCGCCTCAGCTGAGGCTGGCGGGCGCCCGCGATGCGCCTGCGCCCTGCGTTCAGCCCTGCTTGAGCGTTGCCAGCTTTTTCGCCATGCGGCTCTTCTTGCGGGCCGCCTTGTTGCGGTGAATCGTGCCCTTGCCCGCCACGCGATCCAGAACGGCCGAGGCATCGCGATAGGCCTTCTCGGCGTCGGCGTACGAGCCGCGGTGGCCGATCAGGTCGTCAAAGGCCTTGACGGCGGACTGAATGCGGCGCTTGCGCCACCGGTTTCTGGCGTTGTGGGCCTGGGTCTGGCGGACGCGCTTGCGGGACGAAATCGTATGAGCCATGTCGGATCAACCTCTAAAGTCGCTTGCGAATGCCCTGCGGCGGCGCGACGGCGCCGGACCATCGGGAACGCTGATTATCGCAGCCAACCTGCTCGGGGCAACTGCCCACCATTCTACTCCGCCCGGCGGGCCAGCAGTTCGCATGGGGTGCGGCGGGCCAGGCGCATGGCCGTGGGCAGGGCCGCGACGAGGGCAAAGACGAGCACGAGGCCGTAGCCCCACATCGCCGGCCAGGGCAGGGCCAGGTCGATATCCACCCCCGCCAGGCGCCGCAGCAGGTAGGTGCCGTTGGAGGCGTCCCACAGGCCCAGGCCCGTGCCGGTGATCCACGACGCCATGCCGATGAGCAGCGCCTCGGCGACGATAAGCCGCCCGACGACGCCAGCCGAGCCGCCGATGGAGCGCAGCACGCCGAACTCAAACTTGCGAGCAGCAACGTTGGCTGCGATGACGTTGGCCATCCCCAGCGCCGCAACCATCAGCGAGGCAAACGCGATCACGTTGGTCATCCGCATGAGGCGCTCGGCCAGCGAGCGCAGGGCTTCCTTGATGAGCCGGCCCGAACCGAAGAAGACCGGGCCCAGGCCCGCTTCGAGGCGCTCGCTGATCTGCTCGTCGGTCAGGCTGTCGTCGAGCACTTCGAACTGAAACAGCCGCACTGAAGCGTTGTCGAAGATGCGCAGAGCATCGGCGCGCGTGCCGAAGACGCTCGAGACGGCCTGCTGCTGGAACTGCCCTTCGATGCCGAAGATCTCGGTGGCGATGTCGAGCCCGGGCGATGAGACGACGCCGACGATCTCGAATTCATGCTCGGTGGGGCCGGCGCTGAGTTTGAGGCGGTCGCCCACGCCGATTCCGCGCGCCGTGAGGAACTCGCGCGCGACGAGGATGGCGTCGCCCTGGGCCAGGCGCTCTCGCGCCTCCTGCTCGTTGCCCTGCACCCACTCGATGTTCGTCATCGCGAAGAATGGTTCGGGCTCGAAGGAAATGTAATAGACGCTCTGCGGAGCGATGCCCTTGACGCCAAAGAGGTGCTGATCTTCGACGTCGAGTTTGAACAGGCCGATGGGCGAGACGTGCCCGACCCAAGGCTGCTCGGCGACCCACTTCTGGTGTTCCTCGGGCACGCCGCCCTGTCTCGTGATGAAGGCGTCGGGAAAGCGGATCGGATCGATCCAGTTGTCGAGCAATCCCCCGCCGGCGGCGCGCACGGCGATCATGATCGCCAGCCCGAGCATCAGCGCGCCCGCGGTGAATCCGTTGCGATAGGGCGTGGCGAGAACAGAAGAGTGCAGCAGACCGCGAGGCAGACCGAGCAGGCGCGAGAGCATGCCGGCGGCGAGCCAGGTCACAAGAAGCAGCGAGGGCACGCTGAGCGCAAACCAAGCGGCGACCATGATGGGCGCACCGAAGAAGAGGTGCCCCCAGAACGCCGCCTGTTCGTTCTCAGGCAGGCGCAGGCTGAGTTGCTGAATCAGCAGCGCCGCCGCGCCGCCGAGCACGACCAGCCAGACGCGGCCGAGCCGGTGCGGCCGCGAGCGCACCCGCAAAGCCGCCAGCGGCGTGATGCGGGCGCACGACCACGCCGGCAGCAGCGCGCCCGCCAGGCCCGCGAGGATCGCGGCGGCCAGGGCAATGGCCAGTGGGCCCACGCCGATCACCAGCCCGGCGCGCAGATACGAATTGAAGATCAGCGAAAACAGCAGCGACCAGAGCAAACCCAGCGGCAGGCCGAGAAGCCCGCCGATGGCGCCGATGGCCGCGCCGACGAGCAGTTGCGAACAGAAGATCGTGCCCCGCGCGGCGCCGATGCAGCGCAGCGTCGCCAGCTCGGTGATGCGCTGCGTGATGGCCGTCGTCAGGCCGGTGAGCACGATGAACGTGCAGCACAGGAACGCAAAGAGCACGGCGATGTAGCGCAGGATCTCCATGCCGCGCAGGTTGCGATCGAGCCCCGCCCGCGCGATGTCCGACGGCGTGAGTTCGGCCGGCGCCTTGATCGAGCCGCCGCGCAGGCGGATCACGTCGTCGATCACTTCGCCTGGATTGAGCACGATGTCCACGGAAGTGATGCGCTGCGGATAGCCGGCGATGTCCTGAAAGGCGTGGATGTCCAGGCGAAACTGCGGATTCTGCAGCACGGCGAGATTGACGCGCTTGTGGATGCCCACCAGCGTGAGATCGCGCTCGCGGCCCCAGTCGCCGATGCGAATGGTGTCGCCCACTTCGGCCTCGAGCAGGTCGGCCACGCGCGGGTCGAAGATGACTTCATCAGCCGACTGCGCCATGCGCCCCGCGACGAATTCGAGCGGCCGCACGTCGTTCTCGCGCTGCAGATCGATACCGATGCCTTCGAAGAGGCCGTCCATTTCGTTGCGCTGATTCTGCAGTGCGACGGTGGAGATGAGTTGCGGCGTGGCGAAGGCGACCTCGGGCCACGCCGCGGCCTGCTCGATGAGATTCTCCGGCAGCCGCCCGCCGGACTGGTGGCGGACGTACATGTCGGCGCTGCCGAGCATGTCCTCCATGGCGTCGCGCAACGAAGCCGAGAGCGAGTCGAGCGACGTGGAGACGACGACGACCAGGCTCGTGGCCAGCGCGACGGCCAGCAGCAGCAGCGTGGTGCGCCCGGGCCTGGCCCAGAGACTGTTGATGCCGATCTTCCAGGAGGCCCGGATCATGATCGCCTCAGAATAACGTACCTGTCCCGTTTATTGACTCGTGCTGTGGTCGACGATCTGCTGGTAGCGCGCCGCGAGCCAGGTTGAGTCGTGCTGGCCGACGTCGATCTCGTCGGTGACGCGCCCGTCGCCGATGATGAACACGCGATGGCAATGCGCCGCCGCAGCCGGTTCGTGCGTCACCATCAGGATCGTCAGATCGTCCGCGCGAGCCATGTTCGCGAGCATCTCCCAGATGCGGCGGCTGGAGGTCGAGTCGAGATTGCCCGTCGGCTCGTCGGCGAAGAGTACGCGCGGCTGAAAGAGCAGAGCCCGCGCAATGGCGACGCGCTGCTGCTCGCCGCCGCTGAGCGCATCGGGCCGGTGGTTCACGCGCCCGCCCAGGCCCAGCGACTCGAGCAGCTCACCAGCCCGCTGGCGCAGCCACGCCTCGGGCCGGCCGTCGAGCACGCCGGGCAGCATGACGTTGTCCAGCGCCGTCATCGTGCCCAGCAGATTGAACTGCTGGAAGATGATGCCGATGCGCCGGCGGCGGTACGATGTGAGTTGGGCCTCGGACATGGCGTGCACCGCCTGCCCGTCGATGAAGATCTCGCCCGCCGTGGGTCGATCGAGGCCGGCCAGCAGGTGCAGCAGCGTGCTCTTTCCCGAGCCGCTCGGCCCCATGATGCCCACGAAGCCGCCGCCGCGAATTGAAAGGCTGACGTCCGCGAGGGCCTCGACGCGCTCGGCGCCGGAGTTGTAAACCTTGCGCAGGCCGCGCACGTCGATGAGCGCGGGGGCCTCGATCACGGCCTGGTTCACGAGGGGTTCTTCTTGTCGTACTCAGTCTGCTGCATGAGCGATTCGAGCGGCGCTGCGTCGCTGACCTTGATGCGGCAGAGCCAGCCGGCTTCGTACGGGTCGCGATTGAGAATCGCCGGATCGTCGGCGAGGTTCGCGTTGACGTCAACGATTTCGCCGCCGACTGCGGAGTAGATTTCGCTGGTGGCTTTGACGGATTCGACCTCGCCGATCGTGTCGCCGGCCTTGAGGGTCGTGCCCACGGGCTTGACCTCGACGTAGGTGACGTCGGTGAGTTCATCGACCGCGAACTTCGAAATACCGAGGGTGACGATGTCGCCTTCGAGTTTGTGCCACTCGTGCGATTCGCTGTACCGGCGGTCGGCGGGGCTGGGCATGGCGGGCGGATCTCCTCAATCTGAGTCGGCGCGGGTTTTCACCAGGATCGGGGGTTTGGCCGTGGGTCGAACCGATGGCCCGTTCGGCGGGAGTTCGAAGGATTTGATGGTAGCGCGGCGGGGTTGAGCGGGCCTGCGGACCGAAAAACCCGGTTTTCCACAACAATTGACTACCGAAAGTGGTGATTTGGCCTCAGGTTATGTGATAAGATGGGAAAAATCGGTGAGAACGGTTGTCAATCCGTTTGGTTGCCGTATACTAGGGACGAATTCAGGCCCGCCCCTCGGCGGGACGGTATTCCTCAACTCGATCTTTCTCCCCTCCGCGCGTAGCCGGCTCTGTTTGGCTACGCGTTTTTTATTCGAAACCGGCGTTGGGCGGTTTCCATCGTGCCTGGGCAATGCCGGCCGCCGCGGTGGCTCGGGCGGTGGAGGCGGCTAGACTGCCGCCCCAAAAGCCGTTGCACTCATGCTCCTGACGCTCACTGCCCGATCCCTCTCTGCCCGTCTGAAAGCCCGCGGCGCCTCCGCGCTGCCGATGAGCGGCTTGCCGAGATTCGCATTTCAGCAGACCGGCCTGCGGGGGCTGGTGCTCGATACTGCTCTGCTCAAGGGTTGGGGGCTCGACGAACTTGATGCGCTGCGCACCCAGGCCGACCAGGCGGGCTGCCCGTGCCTGCTGCTGCGCGAATCCGAGCCGACGCTGACGGGGGTGCCCGAGGGAGCCTTGTTTTCGGCGGCGCTGAAGCGCATCGATCTCGTGGCGCGGGCGGCGAATCGGCTGGGCTGCAACGCCCTGTCCATCCAGCCCCGGTGCACCAAAGCCGCCGCCGACGAGCGCGAATTCGACCTGCACACGGTGTTTTTCCGTCGCGTGCTTGAACGCGTGGACCGGCTCGAACTCAACGTGCTGATCGAGCCGTCCAGAGACTGGATCGGCGAGCCGTCATGGCTCATCGAACTCGTGAAGAAGGTCGGCGGGTTCCGCATTGGCACGCTGCCGACCTTTGAAGCTGCCTGCCGAACGCAGGACTGCGTGGCGGCGCTTCGCCAGACGGCGCCCTATGCCGGCGCGGTGCTGGCGAGTTTCGGCGAACACGACGTGGAGGCCCTCGGACCCCTTGCCGATGAGCCCGAACCGCCGCCGACCGAGCCACCGGAAGCAGAGCTGGAGCCCGACGAGGCGCCCGCGTCCAGGAAGAAGACGAAGAAAACCATCCGCAAGAAGACGTCGAAGAAGAAGCCGGCGGTGGAGAGCGAGCCTTCCCGCCTGCCCGACTGCATTGCTGCGTTGCGAGCGGTGGGCTACGAGCAGATACTTGCGTTGGATTACCAGGGCGCGGGCGATGCAGTTCATGCCATCAACGGGGCGCGCCGCGGTATCGAAGCCATGCTGGAGACTGCCTGAGGCGCCTTCTGCGGCGGCGCGGATATCAATGGAAGACCGCCGCGAGGCGTGATGATCATGTCAAAGCCCGAGCACGTCATCATCACCATCGACGGACCGGCCGGGACAGGCAAATCGACGACGGCGCGACTGCTGGCCAGCCGACTCGGCCTCGAGTTTCTCGACACCGGTGCCATGTACCGCGCCGCGGCGGTGGTGGCGCTGGATCGCGGCGTGGACTTCGGCGACGGACCGGGCGTGGCCCGTGCGGTGCAGCAGGCGGTGCTGCGCTTCGACTGGACCGCCGATCCGCCGCGCCTGCTCATCACCAGCCCGCATGAGCGCGACATCACCGAGCGGCTGCGCGATGCTGACATCACGCTGGGTTCTTCGATCGTGGCGCGCAGCACCGAGGTTCGCGCGGTCCTCGTCGAGCAGCAGCGGCGCATCGCGGTGGCGCATCCGAGGCTGGTGAGCGAAGGGCGCGACCAGGGATCGGTCGTCTTTCCCGATGCGGCGGTGAAGTTCTTTCTCGACGCTTCGCCCGAAGCGCGGGCCCAGCGCCGCGCGGATCAACTCCGCTCGGCGGGCCAGCAAGTCGATGAAGCGCGCCTGCTGCGGGAGATCATCGAGCGCGACGCCGCCGACCGCAACCGCGAGACCGGGCCGCTGATCATTCCCGATGATGCGATCGTGGTGGATACGACGGACCTGTCGCACGACCAGGTGCTGGCGCACCTTGAGCACCATGTGCGCCAGCGGCTGCCGGCATTGCGCCGGGGGGTTGGAGGCTGATGTCGCTGCTTGAGAGGTACCGCTTGCGCGACCCCGGTGTGCCGCTGCCGCGCGTGGTCGCATACGACTTCTGCTGGTACGGCATCCGCACGTTCTTCACGCTGCTCTATGGCATGCGCGTATCGGGGCGCGAGCACATCCCGCCGCGCGGCGGAGTGCTGGTGGTGGGCAACCACCAGACGAACTTCGACCCGCCGCTGATGGCCGTGGGCAGCCGCCGGCACTTTCACTTCGTCGCCAAGGTGCCGCTGTTTACGAACCCGGTCTTCGGCTGGGTCATCCGCACCTTCAACGCCATTCCGATCGACCAGAGCAAGCCCGATGCGTCGTCGATCAAGACCACGATCGAGCATCTTCGCGCGGGGCGGATGGTCCTGATCTATCCCGAAGGCAGCCGCACGCACGACGGGGCCATGAACCCGTTCAAGTCGGGCGCAGCGCTGCTCATCCGGCGCGCCAAGGTGCCGGTGCTGCCGATGGCGATTGAAGGCGCGTACGACGCCTGGCCGCGCGGCGCTGCGCCAAAGTGGCGCGGCCACATCCGCATCAGGTTCGGACCGGTCGTGCCTTATGACGAACTGGCGGCGGCGGGCGCTGCGGGCATGCTCGATCTGCTCAAGTCGCGCATCGACGCGATGCGCCTCGAATTGCGCCACGAGATTCGCGTCGCGTCACGAGGGCGCTACCCGGCTCCGGGTCCGGGCGACTATGCGTGCGATGATCCGATTCTCGCGCGGATCCGACAGCCTGACCCGGACGCGTGAGCTTCGCTGCAGGCGTCAGGCCGCGCGATCGCGGCGTTTGCGCGGCTCGGGTGCGGCGGGGCCGGCGATGGCCTGCGCCAGTTGGCTCTCCGCCTGCCGCTGGATCTGCTCATACGACAGCGTCGGGCCGATTTTGACCACGAGCATTCCCGCGATCTCCTGCACCCGAGTCGCCACCGCGTCGAGCACCTGCTCAAGCAGGTCGCGGTCGATGCCTGTCAGCTGAATGCAGCGCGTGCGGCACTGTTCGATGTCGGCAACCGTCGCGTCGCCGGCGAAGAGATCGGCAATGCACACGCCGGCCGCGATCAGATGCGGCAGATCGGGGGTGGTGAAGGCGCCGACGGGAAGCGGCTGAGCGTCGCGGTACTGGCGCACGGCGCTGCTGAGGGCGTCGGGCAGGCCCCAGACGATGAGCAGTTCGGCGGTGAGCACCGCGTGCGTCGCGCCGAGCAATTCCCGTTCGTCCTCCACCGTCCACCAGCCCGTCTTCCCGCTCCGGTTGAGCAGTGGCTGGAAGAGGTCTGGAGCCGTGAGATAGCCGGCGACGATGCCGATGTTGTGCAGCAAGCCGGCGACGAACGCATCTTCACAAAGAGGCCGGGCCGTCTTCGTGGCCAGCAGGCGAGCGGCGACGGCTGCGGTCAGCGCCTGGCGCCAGTACGCTTCGTAATTGAAGCAGCCGTCGGACTGTGGCCGGCGGATTGCCTGCACGATGGAAAAGCTCAGGGCCATGATGCGCAGTTTGCGCATGCCCAGCAAGGTCGAGGCCTGCTTGATGGACGTGATGCCCTTGGCGACGCCGAACAGCGGCGAATTGATGATCTTGAGGATGCGGGCGGTGATAGCCGGGTCGTTCTGGATGACGTTGGCCAGTTGCTCGATGGTGCAGTCGGGTTGCTCCGTCAGCGAGAGCACCTCGAGCGCGACTCCGGGAAGAGACGGCAGGTTCTCATTGGCCCGAAACCGGTCAATGATGTCGCGATGCGGCATAACCCACTCCTGTGCCTGCGTCTGCGGACTTGCCGCACGGGACGGCGCGACGGCTTCAAGAAGTATCGGCAGCCGACGCCCGATGCTGAACGTCCGCAAGGCGGGTGATGGCAACTTTGGCCGCAGCGGCTTGCCTGATCGAGGCGGCCCGGCCGCGGTCCGATACGACCGCGGCAGTCAAACCGGCTCCCCAAGCAAACCCGTGAACCGGCTCGAAAACCACCGATTTGCGCGTCGGCAGGCCGCAAATCATTGATCGGTTGCGGGGGGATGCTTACCGTCCCTCTTCGCGGTCGCGTAGCTCAGTTGGTAGAGCATCGGACTTTTAATCCGCAGGTCCTGGGTTCGAGTCCCAGCGCGACCATTGGCGACCAGCCCCGGCCGGGCACAAGTTCGGGGCCAGGGCGGCGAAGGGAGTCACGCCGGTTTCATGTTGATTATTCACGCCAACTGGTCCGCGCATCGACTGGCGTTCTGGGCGGAGTCCACCGAAGCGGTTCGGTCAGCGCCGCCGCTGTCCAATGGAGCGGCCGCGCCCGCGGGCGGCGACGGCCATGCGCCCGCTCATCCCTATTCACCTCCCTTGGCCGCGCTTGAAGAAGCACTGGCCGAACTCGGGGTAGACCGCTCCTCTCTGGCGCCCTGCTCGCTGCGCCTCCAACTGCCCTCGCTGGGCCCGGCGCCGGCGCCGAGCCCGTTGGCGCTGACCGAGGCCGGGCTGGACGCGTCAGCCGTGGCCGCCGAGTCGCTGTGCGCTTGGGAAACGCCTGCAGTCGCCGTGCCGGCCGAGCGGGTGCTGCAGACGCTCAGCGCCTTGGACCGCGCCTGCGACGACCTGCCCGATTCGATTCGATTGGGCAGTTCGATCGAGTACTGGATCCGCGTCGGGCGCTTCATCGCTGAGTTGCTCGTGGCCCAGCGGTTTATCCCCACGCTCGAACAGGACTTGGGTGGGATGCTCCGCGGGCACTGGCGGCTGTGGGTCGGCGACGAGGACGTGGCCGGGCGAATGGGCACGCTGGTGCGCCACATGCCCGCCATCGCGCGCTGCGCCGTGGATGAGGCCGCGGGCGATTCGTGGACCATCATCGACGAAATGACCAATGGCGTGGCGGACGCCGAGATCAGGCGCCTCTTCGCCGAAGACGGCATCCCCGAGGCGATCGAAGAGAGCGACCCGCTCAGCGACCAGCACGTCGCCTGGCTCACCAGTCTTCTCGGGCGCGAGTCGCAGATGAAACTGCCGGTCTCCAACGCCGTGCAGTTGATGCGCGGGGTGCGGCAGTGGCTGGGGCGCCTCTATGACGTCGGCCAGGGACGCGCGTTCCGTCTGTGCTTCGAACTCCAAGAGCCGGGCGAACTCAAGGACGACGGCGAGT
The DNA here is from genome assembly GCA_020852515.1 of Phycisphaerales bacterium. Taxonomy (NCBI): domain Bacteria; kingdom Pseudomonadati; phylum Planctomycetota; class Phycisphaerae; order Phycisphaerales; species Phycisphaerales bacterium. The sequence goes on along the minus strand of JADZAS010000030.1, from coordinate 59,662 downwards.
TGTACGCGCCCGACCGGGGCGTGCTCTGGCCGCTCACGCTGCATCTGCAATCGGTTGATGAACCGGGCGTGCGCATCGGTGCGGCGGAGGTCTGGTCGTTCTCCGGCGACGTGCAGGTGGTGGAGGGGCTGCGCATCGATCAGCCGCACGACCTGCTCCTGGGCGAACTCAAGCGGGCGTCGAAACTCTTCGCGCCGCTCGAGCCGGCGCTGGTCGAGGCGCACCCCGTCAGCGTCGAACTCACGACGGACCAGGCGTATCTGTTCCTGCGCGAGGCGCGGCGGGTTCTGGAGGAATCGGGTTTCGGCGTGGTCGTGCCCGGCTGGTGGGATCGGCCCGAGGCGCGGCTGTCGGCGCGGCTCAAGGTGCACAGCGCCGACGTGGACCTCTCGCCGGGCGCAGCGCGCGTGAACGGCACGCGTGCGGCCATCGGGCTCGATTCGATCGTGCAGTACCAGTGGCAGGTGGCCATCGGCAACCACATTCTCACGCGAGACGAATTCGAGCGCCTTGCGCAGCAGCGTTCGCCGCTTGTTCGCCTGCACGGCGAATGGGTGGAAATCAGGCCGCGCGACCTGGCAGGGGCGCAGACGTTCTACGAGCAGGCGGAGGAGGGTGAGATCACCCTGCGCGAGGCGCTGCGCATGGCGTACGGGACGACGCCTGAGTCGGCCGGCTTGCCGGTGCTGGGTATGGACGCCGACGGCTGGGTGGGGCAGCTCTTTGGCACGAGCGCCGCAGGCGCCGATGCGCGGACCATGCCGATCCTGCCCCAGCCCGATGACTTCGTCGGCAATCTCCGTCCTTACCAGGTCAAGGGCCTCAGTTGGCTGGCGTTCCTCGACCGCTTCGGCCTTGGCGCCTGCCTCGCCGACGACATGGGCCTGGGCAAGACGATTCAACTCATCGCGCTGCTGCTGGCCGAGCGCGAGCCGGATGCGAACGGCGACCGTTCTGCCGGGCCGACGCTGCTGGTGGTACCGACGTCGGTCGTGGGCAACTGGGTGCGCGAGTTGCGGCGTTTCTCGCCGGAGCTGCGCGTCCTGGTGCACCACGGTGTGACGCGGGCGACGGGCGAGGAGATGATCCTCAACGCCCAGCAGCACGACGTGGTCATCACCACCTACGCGCTGGTGCACCGCGATCGCGAGACGCTCGGTCGCATCCGCTGGTGGCGCGTGTGCCTTGATGAAGCGCAGAACATCAAGAATCCCACCGCCAAGCAGTCGATGGCGATCCGCGACCTGCAGGCCGACCGGCGCATCGCGCTCACCGGCACGCCGGTCGAGAACCGCCTGAGCGAACTGTGGTCGATCATGGATTTTCTCAACAGCGGGTATCTCGGCTCGTCGCACGAGTTCCGCCGCCAGTTCGCGCTGGGCATCGAACGCTACCGCGACCAGCGGCGCATCGAGCAGTTGCGGCATCTCATCCAGCCGTTTGTGCTGCGGCGGCTGAAGACCGATCCCAACGTCATCGCCGATCTGCCCGACAAACTCGAATACAAGATCTACTGCTCGCTCACGCCCGAGCAGGCGCGGCTGTACGAGGCGACGGTGCAGACGATGCTCCAGCAGGCCGACGCGAGCGAGGGCATCCAGCGGCGCGGCCTCGTGCTGGCGACGCTGGTGAAACTCAAGCAGATCTGCAATCACCCGGCTCATTTCCTGCGCGACGGCGAGGAAGGCAAGGGCGCGATTGTCAAGCCCGTCCGCAGCGGCAAGACGGCGCGCCTCGTCGAGATGCTCGAAGAAGTCGTCGCCGAGGGCGATGCGGCCCTGGTGTTCACGCAGTTCCGCGAGATGGGGCACCTGCTGGCTTCGATGATCCGCAAGGAACTCGGCGTCGAGGTCCTCTTCCTGCATGGCGGCACGCCCATGGGCAAACGCGAGGAGATGATCGACCGTTTTCAGCAGCGCGACGGAACGTGCCCGGTGTTCATCCTGTCGCTCAAGGCCGGCGGCTTCGGCCTCAATCTCACCGCCGCCAATCACGTCTTCCACTTCGACCGGTGGTGGAATCCCGCCGTCGAGAACCAGGCCACCGATCGCGCGTTCCGCATCGGCCAGACGCGGGCCGTGCAGGTGCATAAGTTCGTCTGCTCGGGCACGCTCGAGGAGCGAATCGACGAGATGATCGAGCAGAAGACGGAACTGGCCGAGAACGTCGTCGGCAGCGGCGAGCAGTGGCTGACCGAACTGAGCACCGACCAGTTGCGCGAAGTGCTGGCGCTGCGCTACGAGGATGTGCCCGGCGGCGGTGAAGAGATGGATGACGCGACCACGGAGGAGGCGATGCCGTGAGCACCTCGCCTTCCAGCCGATACCCTCATCGCCTGCCCGACAAGCCGCGGCGCGTGCGCCGTGGGCTCAAACTCAACGTCAAGGCGGACCGGCTCGGTTCGCACCGCCTGGCGCGGCAGTGGCTCGAGTTCGCCCGCGATTCGGTCGGCGACGCAGCGAAGTTCGAAGAGGGGATGAACTACGCGCGGTTGGGGCAGATCGTCAGTTTGGACATCCTGCCCGGGCGCGTTGAAGCCAGCGTGCAGGGCCGCCACGCCCGGGCGTACCGCTGGGTGTTGAACCTGCCGCGCTTCGACCACGACACCATCGAGCGGCTCATCAACGCGCTGGCGGGCGAGGCGCGGTTGGCGCACGGCCTGGCTGAAGGCGAGGTGAGCGATGAACTGCTCGCCGTGCTTGAGTCGCTTCAACTGGGACTGCTTCCCAAGACGGGCGACGCCGTCGAGGCGCCCACGTGCACCTGCCCGACGATTCGCGACCGCGGTGGCAGCGGCTGGTGCAAGCACGGCGCGGCCGCGGCGCACCTGCTCACCGAACGGCTCGACAACAACCCGGCCCTCGCGTGGACGGTGCGCGGCGTCGATCCGATCGAACTCGCCGAGCGCATCCGCCTCCAGCGCACCATCGACTCGGGCGCCGGCCCGGCCACGGCCCACCAGCCGCTCGACCGCTCGCTCGCGGGCGCCGAGCCGTTGGCGCTGGAGCGCGCGATTGACTCGTTTTATGACCTGCGGCCGGAAATCCTCAACTTTGAAACGCGCCTGGCGCGGCCGGAGGTGTCGCACGTTCTGGTGCGCCGCCTGGGCCCGTCGCCGTTCCCCGACAGCCGCTTCCGCATCCTCGGCCTGCTCGCCACCTGTTATGACCTGGTGAGTCAGCAGGTGATCGAGGAGACGGTGGACGGAGCTGACGATCAGGCCAGATAGCGCCCCGCCATCTCCGGGTCGATGCGCTGCGGCTTGCTGGCGCTGCGCGAGACGAGCACCCAGATGGTCATCGCCCGGCAGACGACTTTGTCATCACTTGGCCGGTAGATCAGGTAGCGGCGAGGCGAACTCGTCTTGTTGAAGCCCTCCACCCATGTCGCCATGAGCAACTCGTCGCCGAGCATCACCTCGGCGAGATAGTCGATCTCGTGCCGGCGCACGAACCAGATCAGGTCGCGCTCGATGTGCCACTGGTCGGTGTAGCCCAGCGAGTCGCTGTGCGCCACGGCCATCGATTCGAGCCACTGAACGAATAGCGTGTTGGGCACGTGCGGGATGATGCGGCTGATGTGCTGCGGACCGACCCGCAGACGCAGCGTGAACGGATCACGGTGCGGGCAGCCCAGGCGCAGCCAATCAACGCTGGTCCCTTCCGCCGGCCCGGGCAGCGGCGCTTCGCAGGCGCGATCGGTCATCCCTGGCTCTCACGGGGCGAATCGGGTCTGCGGTTGGCGGGATCGATCTCGCGCAAGTAATCCCACGAGTAGAGCCCGGTGTCGTGGCCGTCGGAGAAATGGATCTTGATCGCGTAGTGGCCGACGAATTCGGCATCGACGATCGTGAGCGGCGTGCCGTCGGACACGGCCGATTTCGGCAGCACCGCGAGCGGGTTGCGGGCCAGTTGGTCGCGCAGTTCGCGTGCTTCGGCCGAGGGAGACCACTTGCGCAGATAGGCCACGGAGTAGAACGACGTCGTGCCGTCGGCCCACTCCACCGTCAGGCCGCGATCGCGCTTGATGTCGAGATGTTGGGGTTTGGCGAGCATGGCCGGAGGCGCGGGCGATGGCCGCGCGGATTGCGCAATGGTAGCGCGGCGGCGGCCTAAACTCGTGCGTCCAGACCACCGGAGCCAGTACGTGGAGCACTTCTCAGACCGGCTGCTGAACGCGATCGGCCGCAAGGGTTCGCCCGTGTGCGTGGGGATCGACCCGGTGCACGAGCGGCTGCCGGGCGAACTGCGGCGGCGCATCGACGGGCCTCGCTCGGCGCTGGCGGCGATCAGCGAATACTGCTCCACGGTGCTCGACGCCGTCGCCGACGTCGTGCCCGCAGTCAAATTTCAGAGCGCGTGCTTCGAGCGCTATCGCGATGAAGGCGTCGAAACGCTTTACAGCCTGATCGCCGACGCCAACGACCTTGGGCTGATGGTCATTCTCGACGCGAAGCGCGGCGACATCGGCATCTCCGCCGATCACTATGCGGCGGGCATCTTCGAGCCGTGGGTCGATCGCGATGAACTGGCGCCGCGACTGGCCGTGCCCGATGCGGTGACGATCAACGGCTATCTTGGCGGCGACGGGATCGAGCCGTTCTGCAGGGGCGGGCGGGGCGCGTTTGTGCTCGTGCGAACGAGCAACCCCGGTGGCGATGCGATCCAGCAGGCTCGACTCGAAAGCGGACTCAGCGTTGCCGAACATGTGGGCAGCGTTGTCGATGGCCTGGCGCGCGAGCACATGGGTACGCTCGGCTACAGCGACCTCGGCGCCGTGGTCGGCGCCACCAAGCGCGATGAGATCGCCTCGCTGCGCTCGCTCATGCCGCGCTGCATCTTCCTTGTCCCCGGGTACGGCGCGCAGGGCGGCGGCGCGGAGGATGTGCAGGCATGCTTCAACCAAGACGGGCGCGGCGCGATCATCACCGCCAGCCGCAGCGTCATCTACGCCTACGAAAGGGACGACTCGCAGCCATGGGCGGACGCCGTGGCGGAGGCGGCGCAGGTCTTTGCCGGGGAGATCGGCGAAATCGCGCCGGCGTGAGCGCCATGGCGAGTCGGGGTTCTGGAGACTGACGGGTGCGCGTTGACTGGCTCAAGTGGAGTTTTCTGCCGGCCCTGCTCGTCGTGCTCGGCGTGCCGTTTCTCTTTCGGCCGCGCGCCGAAGCGGTGGACGGCGAGGCGCTGCGCCTGGTCATCATCACGCCGCACAACGAGCAGATCCGCACCGAGTTTGCGCTCGGTTTCGATCGCTGGCACCGAGCCCACTACGGCGGGCGCGGCGTGGTCATCGACTGGCGCACGCCCGGCGGCACATCTGAAATCCGCCGCCAACTCTTCGCCGAATACGAAGCGGCGCTGCGGCGCGGGCCGATCCGCCCGGGCTCGATGAGTTATGACCTGCTCTTTGGCGGCGGCAGTTACGAACACAACCAGATGATGAGGCCCATCACGGCCGTCGGGCCCGACGGCCAGCCGCACTCCGCGACGGTGAGCATCGCCGTCGAGTTCAGCGCCGAACAGTTGCACGAGTGGTACGGCGAGAACGAAATCGGCCGCAACGTGCTCTACGAGCCGGGCCTGCACTGGTTCGGCACGGCTGTGTCGGGCTTCGGCATCGTTTACAACATCGACGTGCTCGATCGACTCGGTGTCAAGCGGCCGCAGACGTGGGAAGACATGACCGACCCGCGCCTGGTGGGCTGGGTGGCGCTGGCCGACCCGGGTCAGTCGGGTTCGATCGCCACGGCGCTCGAGGTCATCCTTCAGCGGCTCGGCTGGCGCGAAGGCTGGCGCATCCTGCGCGAATCGGCCGCCAACACGCGCTACTTCGCCGACTCGTCGAGCAAGATCCCCATCGACGTGAGCCTCGGCGAGGCGGCGATGGGCATGTGCATCGACTTCTACGGTCGCACGCAGGCGCAGTTCATCCGCAACGCCGACGGCAGCGAGCGAGTCGGCTACGTCGATCCGCCGCGCCTGTCGGACATCGATCCCGATCCGATCAGCCTGCTCAACGGCGGGCCGAATCCTGAACTGGCCGTCCGCTTCATCGAGTATTGCCTGACGATTGAGGGTCAGGCGCTGTGGGACTTCCCACTCGCGCAAAGCGAGGGTGATCTCGGGCCGCGACAGTTCGAGTTGCGCCGCCTGCCGGCGCGGCGGATCATGTACGAGCAGTACTTCGATCGCTTGATCGACGCGGTGAATCCGTTTGAACTCGCCGAGCCGATTGACTCGTGGGACCCCAGTATGCGCAGTTTCGTCGCGCCGCTGCTGGGCGCGATGGCGATCGACAATCTCGACGAACTGCGCGCGGCGTGGGAGGCGATGCACGCGCTGCCGGCTGATGATGCGAGGGTCGCTGAGATGCGGCGGCTGTTCAATGCCATGCCGACGGTGACGCTGCTCGACGGCGCGGTGGTCTCGCTCGACTCGGCCGAGCACCTGGCCGCGATTCGCGCCGACTGGAAACTGGCCCGCTCGACCGAGGGCCTGGCCAGGGGCTATGACCCGCTCAAGGCCGAGCGTGACCGCATCGCCTGGGCGGAGTTCTTCCGCTCGAATTACGCCGCGATCGTAGAGTTGAGTGAATCGAGCCGATAAGAGTCCGATCCATGTGGCGAAGCCGCAACACTCTCACCAAGATCGTCGCAACGCTGGGCAAGGCGACCAGCGACGCCGCGACGATTCGCAAACTCGTCGAAGCCGGGGCCTCGGTCTTTCGGCTCAACTTCTCGCACGGCACGCTGGACGATCACCTGCAGGTACTTCGCCACGTGCGCCAGGTGGAAGCCGAACTCGGCTACCCGATCGGGGTGCTGGGCGATTTGTCTGGCCCGAAGATCCGCGTTGGGCAGGTCATCGACGGCGGCGTGCACGTCGAGGCGGGTCAGGACGTTGTCTTTCAGCGCGATCCCATCGTCGCCACGGGGCCGCGCTTCTCATCGACCTACCTTGGCCTGGTCAGTGACGTGGCGACGGGGCAGAAACTTCTGATCAACGACGGGGCCATTCGCATGCTCGTCGTCGAACAGAAGCCCGATGAGATCGTCTGCCGCGTCACCACCGGTGGGCTGATCACCAGCGGCAAGGGCGTCAACCTGCCCAATACCGAGGTCAAACTACCCTGCGTGACGGAGAAGGACTACGTCTGCCTCGAGTGGGCCATCCGAAACGAACTCGACTTCATTGCGATGAGTTTTGTGCGCCAGGCGTCGGACGTCGAACTGCTGCACCGGCGCATTCTGGAGATGATGAAAGGCAGCGGGAGGCGCTCGCTGCCGATTATCGCCAAGATCGAGCGGCCCGAAGCGCTGCACAACATCGAAGCGATCCTCGACGCGGCCGAAGTGATCATGGTCGCCCGCGGCGATCTTGGCGTGGAGATGGATCTGGCCGAAGTGCCCGCGATCCAGAAGCGGCTCGTCGATGCCGCCCAGCGTCGCGGCAAGCCGTGCATCGTCGCCACGCAGATGCTCGAAACGATGATCGCCAATGCCTCGCCGACGCGCGCTGAAGCCAGCGACGTGGCCAACGCGATCCTCGACGGCGCTGACGCCGTCATGCTCTCAGGTGAAACGGCCGTGGGCGCCTATCCGGTGCTGGCGGTGGACACGATGAGCCGCATCGCCGCGGCCACCGAAGAGTATGTGCGCAGCACGCCGCACCGGCCGCCGCCGATGACCACCGAGCGCATGAAGGGTCACTGGACCGCGGCCATCGCGCATGGCGCGTGGATGATCGCGCAGGATGTGCGGGCGAAAGTCATCGTCGCGGCGACCGAGTCGGGCCTGACGGCGCTGCACCTGAGCCAGAACAACTTTCGCATTCCCATCGTCATCGGCTCGGATGATCTTTCGACGCTGCGGCGCATCACGGTGCTCAACGGCGTGACGCCGGTGGCCATCACCATGCCACCCGATCTCGATCAGTTCACCGAGCTGTTCGATGAACTGCTGCTGAGCCGGGGTTGGGTGAATCGCGGCGAACCGGTGGTCATTCTCGCGGGGCATCCGAGCGGTCGGGTGGGCTCGACGAATTCGCTGGCGGTGCACCACGTCGGCGACCCATCCACGGGGTATCGCGGCCGCGCGGGCCAGCGCTGAGCGCCGATCGGGGCGAATGCCTCATTCGGCCGCGCGATCTTGCTGATAGTATTGCCGCATGAGCGCAATCACGGCCGGCATCCTCACCATCGGCGATGAACTCACCAGCGGCGATCGCGTCGACACCAACAGCACGTGGCTGAGCGAGCAACTGCTCGGCCTCGGGATTGAGACGGCGTTTCACCTCGCGCTGCCCGACGATCGCCGGTCCATCGCTGACTCCATCGCCGAGTCGGGCCGGCGCGTGGGCGTGCTGCTCATCACTGGCGGGCTGGGCCCCACTGAAGATGATCTGACGCGGCAGGCGCTGGCCGACGCGATGGGCGAAAGCCTCGAAACGGATGAGCGGGCCCTGACGCTGCTCAAGGTGCGCTTCGAGAAGCGAGGTATGGACATGCCCCGCCGCAACCTCCAGCAGGTGCAGCGGCCGACCTCGGCGGCCCTGATCCCCAACGCTCTGGGCACGGCTCCAGGCTTGCGCGCGCAGATCGGCGAGGCCCGCGTGTTCGTCATGCCCGGCGTGCCCGGCGAGATGAAGCACATGTGGGCCGAGCACGTCGAGCCGGCGCTGCGCCAACTGACCAACGGCGCTCAGCGCTGCCTCACCACCTGGATCCACAGCGTGAGCCTCGCCGAAAGCAAAGTCGGCGAAATGATCGAAGACCTCATGCAGCGCGACGCCCAGCCCGTCGTCGGCACGCTCGTGCGCGACTTTGTCGTCAGCGTGCGCATCCGCGCCGACGGATCGGGGCCGGACGTGGAAGACCTCGTCGTGACCGCGGCGCGCACGGTTCGCGATCGCCTGGGCGTCTACGCCTTCGGCAAGGATGATGACACGCTCGCCGGCGTGGTCGTGCGCCAACTGGCGGCGCGCAGTGCCAGCCTCGCCACCGCCGAATCATGCACCGGCGGCTTGCTGGGCTCGATGGTGACCGAAGTTTCCGGGGCCAGCGCCGTCTACCGCGGCGGCTGGGTGACCTACAGCAACGAGTTCAAGATCGACCTGCTCGATGTCGCGCCCGAGACCATCGAGCAGCACGGCGCCGTGTCGGGGCTCACGGCGGACCAGCTGGCCATCGGCGCGCTGGCCCAGAGCGGCTCGAGCTTTGCCCTGGCGATCACCGGCATCGCCGGGCCCGACGGCGGCAGCAGCGCTAAGCCCGTCGGCACCGTCTTTGTCGCCCTGGCGTTCATCGACGAAGACGGCGAGCCGAGTTCGCACGTGCGGCGGTTCGTCTTCCCTGGCAATCGCGAGATGATCCGCCAGCGCGCGGCCATCACCGCCCTGGCGATGCTCCACTTCCACCTCGCCAACGACGGCCTACTTCCCGAAATGCTCGGCGAGTATCGGCCGCGCGTGGAAGTGTGAGTCGGCGTTAGGGTGCCGTGGTCTAAGCGATGCTCTGAGAGCGCAGGCCACGCGATCGCGCAGCAAACAGGCGAACGACTCTGAGCAGGGTGCCGAGGCCTGACCGAAGCTCTGTGAGGGAAGGCCACGCGACAGCGCGATAGACGCGCAGCCAGAACGGCCCACTCACCGCGCCCCCGCGTGGCCTTCCGGTCGCAAAGCCTCCCTCCAGACCACGGCACCCCGATGAACTATGGCCGCAGCGGATCAATTGAGACTGGCCCGCCACGGTCTCCTGCGTACCAGCGTGCCGACAACCATGGCCAAGCCGTCGCCTTTTCCACGAGGCTGCGGCGCATGGGGTTGTTGTGAATGTACTCGGTCTTTTCCAACAACTCGTGCTCGCTCACGATGTTCCGGTCATAGCCTCCACCGCGCTGCCAGAATCGTGTCAATCCTCGCGAATCAACCAGCCGCGACAGTATTGGCGCGTTGAGTTCGCGCCAGGTTTTGAGCATCATCCTGGCGAATGGCTCCTTGAGGCCGCGCAGTACGGGCGGCAACTCCTGTGTCGGCGCCGGGACCAGCAGCAGATGAACGTGTTCCGGCATGATGACCCACGCGATGAGTCGGAACCCATCGCGCTGTCGCCGGATTTCGAGATGCTCCGCGAATGCATCTTTGATCCGGTCATTGCCAAACAGAGGGAGTCTGCGAAAGCACGAGAACGTAAGGTATCGCGCATCACCGCCGTGCTCGTATCGCTTGCGATGGCGCCGCTTCTCCATCGAGAGATCCTACTCCGCCGGGTGCCGTGGTCTAAGCGACGCTCCGGGAGCGCAGGCCACGCGATCGCACGATTGACGAACAAGGTCAACGAACCTCCCACCGCCCCCGCGTGGCCTTCCGGTCGCAAAGCCTCCCTCCAGACCACGGCACCCGGCTCGGCGAGTATCGGCCACGCGTCGAGGTGTGAGACCTCACGCGGAGGCGCGGAGATCGCGGAGCAACGTGAGCGGTCGTCGGGGGTCCAACACATTCAGCACAAAGTCACAACGGCACGACGTCACAAATCAGAATGCCAGTTTTGAATTGAATCGAAATCAGCGCCCCCGGTTCACTCCGATTCAGTTCTTCTTCGTGTCTTTGTGCCTTTGCGTCTTGGTGCTCAAGCGCTAAACGTCCGACTGGATCAGCGCGCACCGACACACGCATTGAGGTCATCAAGGCGTGTGCAGTGAACGGTCGGCAGCGGATGGTAAGCCGAGTTCTGTTCCGCGCTGGCCTGCTCCTTGACGGGGGCTCGCGGCCGGCGCGGGACGATCATTTCTCTGCCCGGCGCGTTGCCGCGACGGGGCGTGAAAACGCCGAAGCGCCGTCACGCAGCGGTCTACCCGTTCCCATTGGCCGGACCAGCCGGGAACTGTGCGACCTTGCACGCGGTGGGGTTTGCCATGCCCCGATTGTCACCAATCGGGCGGTGCGCTCTTACCGCACCTTTTCACCCTTGCCTGTTTCGGGCGCGGGGCCCAATCATCGGCGGTGTGTTTTCTGTGGCACTTTCCCTGGCCCGCGACCGCGGCGCCGAAGCGCCCTGTTCGAGCCGGTGGGTGTTACCCATCACCGTGTCCTGCCGTGCTCGGACTTTCCTCCCCGGAAGCGTGCTCCCGGAGCGATCGTCGCATCCGCGGCGACACGAGATGATAGTCGCTCCGCGCTGCGCTGGTTCGCGGCAGCCGCGCCCTGGCCTCGATACACTGTGGCATGGCCGAAGTGTCCAAAGTCGATGGTGACGGCGTTGCGGCAACGCCGACGGGTCGGCGGGCCATCATCTGGTGCGAGGCGGAGCACGCCGATCTCATCGATGAATGGCGCCAGGCGACGCGGCTGGACCTCGCGGCCATCGGCGCGCCCAACCCCGCCGCGGCGGCCGAACTCTCGACGCGCTTCCAGGCCGAGAAGACCGATGACCTGCGCCAGGCCGTGCACCACGTATCGCACGATGTGCTCGTGCTGCTCACGCTGGGCGGCATTGTCCGCGATGAGCGAAAGACCATCTTTGACAAAGCCAGCGCCACGCTCACGCTTGAGCCGATCGCCGACGGCATTTCCGACGCATCGCTCGAGGGCGTGAAGTCGCCGGTGTGGCTCGTGCCCGCCATGCGCCACAGCGCGCCGATGCGCCTGTTTGACGATCTGCGCGAGAACCTCGGTGCGATCCGATCGGTGAACGTGATGATGCGCTGCCGCGGCTCGCGCGGCTCGCTCTACGCGCGACTGACTGACGCGGTCGATACCGTCGAGCGCCTCTGCGGGCCCATCGAACTGCTCGACGCCGCCATGAGCGGGCCGACCTCGAACCAGCCCGAGACCCTGCGCGAATTGCACGGCCACATCACCGTCAACGCCCGCTTTGCGCAGAACTGCTGCGCGAGCATCCACGTGAGCGACTGCGGCGGGACGTGGGCCCGGGGCGTCACCGTCCTGGCCGAGAACGGCTGCGTCCGCATGACCGATCACGACCTGGAGTGGGTCGATCCGGCCGGCGCCGTGATGGAGCAGAACCGCTTCGAGCGGCCGTCGGCTCGCGGCGCCGCGGCCGCCCCGGCGGACCTGCTGGCCGATGAGATCGACGCGATCCTGGATCCCCGTCGCGTGCCGCGCGAGCCCTACCCTCAGCCGTCCACGCTGGCGGTGTGCGAGGCGGTGCGGCTGAGTATCCGCACGGGCCAGGGCGAGTCGCCGCGCAAACTGCAGCAGTTGATCCGGGCATAGCGCGGCGCCGCCGGCCGATTCTCCCTGCCCCAGATGAAAAACCCCGTTGCCACACAAGGCGGCAACGGGGCGGAGGGGAGAAAGATGATCATTCCAAAAATCGGACAAACTTGAGCCGACGCAATATGAAAAACAAGGCATATGCCGATTGACATTGCGTAACTGACGCGGCCGCTTTGATTTACAACTAAAAGTTTTTTCCGCCGCAAATTTGGCGCGACGGACCACCGGGGCGCCGTTTCAGGCCGAAAGGGTGACGTTTCCGCCGGTGACCATGCGCTCGTAGGTGGCGCAGAGCAGGTCGCTCTGGGCGCTCATGGAGTGGCGCTGGGCGATGATGCGACGCGCACTTTCCGCGCGTTCCCGGGCGGCGTCCGGGCTTGAGAGCAGCCGCCGCAGCGCCGTGGCCCACGCCGCGGGCTCAATGTGTTCGAGGAGGGTGGCCGCGTCCTGGCCATAGAGCACGTCGATGTACGGGTCGGGGACGGCGATCGTGGCCATGGGCGCCGCCATCGCCTGCAGCAGGAAACTGTTGTTGCGCCCCGTGGCGAAGGGCACGGCGAGGACGCTTGCCGAGAGCACCAGTTCGCGGTGTTCGAGCACGTCGGGGATGAGGCTGAACTGGTCGCGCACCGACCGGTCGCCGGCGCGGCGCCAGGCCCGGGCTTTGACGGCTTCATCGAGGTCGGCAAACACCGTTACCTGGCGGAAGTCCGGCGCCACCATGGCAAAGCCGTCGATCACGCCTTCAATGGCGCTGTAGGGCGCGCCGCGGCCGGCGAGGACCACCGCGACGCTGAACTCGACCTGCGCCAGAATGCGGTGCGGCTCGGGCGCGACGTACACGCCGATCGGAACCGTCTGTATGAGTTCGCGCGGCACGCCGCGGCCGCAGAGGCGCGCCAGCGCTTCGCCCGCGGGCAGAACCGCGCCGAGGTGCGCCGATGATGCATGCCGCTGTGCCGCCCGCGCCTCCTCGCGCGACCAGACGGAGAGCGCCACCGGGCAATCGAGCAGCCCGGCCAGCGTCATCGCTCCGCGCCACGCGCCGGCGCCGATCGCGTGAATGACATCGGGCTTTGGCGACTGGAGCGATTCAGCCATCTGGCGGATCGAGGCGCTGAGCGTCCACGGCAGGCCCGAAGCGCGGTAGGCCAGGCGCGGCGTCAGCGCTACGCGCGGATCGTCGGGCATGGTGTCGGGCAGCAGGCGCACGACGCGCTGCCGCGCGGAGATGAGCCCGACCACGGTGCGATTGAACCAGTCGCGCTCGCATCGGCCAATCTCTTCGTCGATCATGAGGGCGACGAGCATGCAGATCTCCGTGCCGCCGCGGTCAGTCCGCCGAAGCGGCAAAATCGAAATCGCCGATGGTGTCGATGACGATCCGCATCATCCTCTCAAGTGTATCGGCCTTCATGCCCGGCATGGGGTTGAGAATGATCGTGTCGCCCAGCGGCCGGATGATCAGCCCGCGCGGCCGGGCGGCGGCGCAGACGGCGTGTCCGGTGCGGGCGCGCGGGTTCAGCGGCACGCGCGGCCTGCGCGAAGCGACGAGATCGATGCCGACCATCACGCCGCACTGCCGCACGTCGCCGACGTGGGGATGATCGCGCAGCAGCGCCAGGGACCGGCTCATGCTTGCTGCGTTGCGCTGCACGTTGGCGCAGGTGTCGCGCTGCTCGATGAGATCGAGATTGGCCAGCGCCGCAGCGCAGCCGAGCGGATTGCCGGTGTACGTGTGTCCGTGGTAGAGCGTCTTGTGCTCCCACGGCTCGCCGCAGAACGCCTGCTCGATTTCATCGGTGCACAACGTCGCGGCCAGCGGCAGGTAGCCGCCGCTTATGCCCTTGGCCAGGCAGAGAATGTCGGGAACGACGCCCTCGTGCTCGCAGGCAAAGAGCGTGCCGGTGCGGCAGAAGCCTACGGCGACTTCATCGGCAATCAGCGGGATGCCGCGCTGCTCGCAGCGACGGGCCACGCCGGCAAGAAATCCGGGCGGATGAGTGACGATCCCTGCAGCGCCCTGCACGAGCGGCTCAATCATCACGGCGGCGATCGAGCCCGCGTGCGCATCGAGAATGGCGTCGAGTTGATTCAGGCAGCGGTCGCGCACCTCCTGGCGAAGCGACTCGTCGTGCCATGGCCAGTCGATGTCTCTTGCCTCGGGGGCGTTGGTCACATCCGGCGCCGGCGCGAAGACGGTGCTGAACGTAAGCGATGAGAACGGCCGGTGAAAGGTTTCGCTGTAGCCCACGCTCATGGCGCCGACCGTGTCGCCGTGGTACGCGCCGCTGAAGGCGATGATGGTCTTGCGGCCCGGGTGGCCGGTGTGGTGCTGGCGTCCCACGGCCATTTTGATGGCCAGTTCCGTTGCGGTCGCGCCGGCGTCGGAGTAGAAGACCTTATTGAGCGGCGCGCGATCGGGAAGATCGCTCCGGCGCCGCGCCTCATTGAGACGCTGAGCCGCGTGGACGAGGCGCGCGGCCAGTTCGATGGACGGCGTCGAAGCAAGCCCCAGCATCGTGCTGTGCGCCACGCGATCAAGTTGGGCGCGGATGGCGGCGTCGATCTCGGGCACGCGGTGGCCGTGCATGTTGCACCAGAGCGAACTCACGCCGTCGATGTAGCGACGACCCTCGGTGTCAATGAGTTCATCGCCCTCGGCCGCGTCGATGATGATCGGCTCGGCCTGGCGCCACTGCCGCATCGGCGTGAAGGGATGCCAGACGTGGGCGTGGTCGAGTTGGGCGAGGCGCGCGGTTCGCTGCTGGGATGATTCAGCATTCATGGAATGGCATGGTAGGGAAGACAGCCCGCGGTCCGCACGGCATCGCGCGGAGAGAGCGGCGGCAGCATCAGGTCTGCAGAGCCTGCAGCAACGCCGGGAGAATCGTTCCCGCCTGCCCCCGCATGGCGTAATCCACCACGTCGGTTGCCGGCGTGGGATCGCGATTGATCTCGGCGGTGATGGCGCCCGACGACTTGGCGAGGTGGAGGTAGCCGGCGGCGGGGTAGACGACGGCGCTGGTGCCGATCGAGATGAAGACATCGCAGAAGCCGGCGGCGTGCTCCGCGGCGCGGGCAGCCTCCTCGGGCAGCGCCTCACCAAACCACACGACGTTGGGTCGCAGCAGCCCCCCGGCCTCGGAGCGCGGCGGATACTGCGGGAAGGGCCCTTCTCGAAACTCATGCACCCGCTGAGTGATGAGACAGCGCCACTCGATGAGCGAGCCGTGGATTTCGATGACGTCGGTGCTTCCCGCCGCCTGGTGGAGCCGATCGACGTTCTGCGTGATGAGCGTGAAGGTTCGGCCGGCCGCGGCGCATGATCGCTGCCACTGCGCCAGCGCAAGATGCGCCGGGTTCGGCGCGCACTTGAGTACGTTCAGTCGCCGCTCGTCGTACCAGCGCGTGACGGTCGCCGGGTCGCGCGAGAAGGCCTCGGGCGTGGCGAGCTGCATCGGGTCGAACTTCGCCCACAGGCCGGTGAGCGCATCGCGAAAAGTCGGCACGCCGCTCTCGGCTGAGACGCCGGCGCCGGTGAGGATGGCGATGTGCTTCGCGTCGCGCAGAGCGGCGAGAAACTCAGGATGGAACTGCGAATCGGCCACGCTCATTCCAGTCGGGACGTGAACGCTCAATACAACGCCACAAAGTCACGAAGGCACAAAGGGATTGCTGAGCCCTTCCAATCAAATTCGAGGTTATCTTTGTGTCTTTGTGCCGTGGTGTCTTTGGGTTGGAAGTTGGATGCCCGATCACGTGCGGTTGATGAGTTCATCCATGATCGCCTTTTGCACGTGCAGGCGATTCTCCGCCTCTTCGATGGCGATGCAGTTGGGTGAATTGAGTACGCCGTCGGTGACTTTGACGTTGCGGCGCACGGGAAGGCAGTGGCTGAAGAGGCCGCGGTTGGTCAGGGCCATCTTCTTTTCATCGACGATGAAGTGCTTGTGCTTGTCGCGGATCGGCTTCTCGGGCTCCCACTTGCCAAAGTACGGCAGCGCGCCCCAGCTTTTGGCGTAGACGATGTCGGCGCCCTTGTAGGCCGCTTCGATGTCGTGGGTCATGGTGAGGCTGCGGCCGTTCTCGCTCGTGTACTGCCTGGCCAGCGTCATGTAGCGCTCGTCGAGGGCGTACTCGGGCGTGGGGCAGAGCAGGGTCACATCCATGCCGAACTTGGCGGCGATGATCAGGGCCGAATTGGCGACGGCGGTGTTGAGCGGCTTGGGGTGGTAGGTCCAGGTGAGCACGAACTTCTTGCCATCGCACTGGCCGGCGAATCGCTCCTGCAGAGCGAGCATGAGCGCCATCTCCTGGCAGGGGTGGGTGATGGTCTCCATGTTGATGACGGGCACGGTGGCGTAGCGGGCGAACTGGTTGATGACGCGGTCCTGCCGGTCGATCGACCAGTCGATGAACTTGGGGAACGCCCGCACGCCGATGGCGTCGCAATAGCGCGAGAGCACGCGCGCGACTTCGGCGATGTGCTCTTCGGGCTCTTTGTCCATCACGACGCCTTCTTCGAACTCGATCGGCCAGGCGCCCTTGCCGGGCTCGAGAACGACGGCGTGGGCGCCGAGGTGGAATGCGCCGATCTCGAAACTGCTCCGCGTGCGCAGCGAGGGATTGAAGAACAGCAGGGCGATGGTCTTGTCTTTCAGACGCGGCTGAATCGGATCGGCCTTGAGGCGCTTGGCTTCGTCGAGAAGGCGCTGGAGATCATCGCGGGACCAGTCGGCGGTGGTGAGAAAGTGTCGCATGGACCATGCTAGGCGGACTCAGCCGGCCGCAAATCCGGCTCGCCGCGAAGAGGCACAAAAGGCGCAAGACGGCTATCTGATCAACTGCCTCTTGTGCCTTCTGTGCCTCTTTGCGGCTGAACTCTCTGCCTCTTCGCGGCTGATTCGCTCAGGCCTTGCGGGCGTACACACTGATGCTGGCGACCTTGCCGGCGGCGCGGGTGGCCATCTGGGCGACATCGACATCCACTGGAGCTGCGCAGCCACATCCACAGCCGCTCTTGCGCTCGCTCGGTTCAACGATCTCGCTTTCGATGAGGGCTTCAAGCTGGCAGTCGTCGTAGACGTGGCGCTTCCTGACCTCGACGTCGGTGAGTCCGGCCTTGCGCAGGCCGGCGAGATAGTCCTTCTCGCTGATCGCGCCGGCGACGCAGGAGTTGTACAGTGCCTGGTTACGCCGGAGTTCTTCGGGCAGGCTGTCGACGACGATGTCGGACACCAGCATGCGGCCGCCGGGCTTGAGAACGCGGGCGATCTCGGCGAACACCTTGTCCTTCTCGGGCGAGAGATTGATGACGCAGTTGGAGATGACCCAGTCCACCGTGCCGCTGTCCACGGGCAGGTTCTCGATGAGACCCTTGCGGACCTCGACGTAGTCGCTTACGCCGGCGTCGGCGATGTTGGCGTTGGCGCGAGCGATCATCGCGTCGGTCATGTCGATGCCGATGACGCGGCCGGTGGGCCCGGTCTTCTTCGCGGCGATGAGCAGGTCGATGCCCGCGCCGCTGCCCAGATCGATGACGGTGTCGCCGACGCGAACCTCGCTAAAGGCCAGCGGGTTGCCGCATCCGAAGGAATTCTCGACGGCGTCGGCGGGCAGGTCGGCGAGGTCTTCGCCATAGCCGGCGCACTTGACCGCGACGCCTTTCTGCTCGGGTTTCATTCCGCCGCAGCAACCGCCGCCAGGCGTGGTGACGGCCCTGGTGTAGGCCTGCGAAACGTGCTCGCGGATTTCGGCTTCTCGGGTACTCATGAGGATCGTTCCTTTCGGGATTGAGAGTCAGTTTTTCGGCGCGGCGGTTGGCGCCGGGCCGACGTGGACGGCGGTGCGGATATTGGAGTGGCGGCGCGGTCAATGGCGCTGAAGCAGCAGGAGTTGGTTTCGCACTGGCAGTTCTCGAGAGCCCCGGCGATGCCGCGCATCACCGGCACGAGCCGCTCAAAGTTCACGCGGTAGTAGACCTCTTTGCCGCGCTTGGTTGACTCGAGGGCCCCGGCGTCGCGGAGGATGGCCAGGTGGCGCGAAACGACGGAGAGATCGACGGGGCAGCAGGCGTTGAGCTGGCCGACGGTGCAGGGCTCGCCGCACGCGGCCAGGCGCATGAACAGGGAGAGGCGGTTGGCGTCGGCCAGGGCGCGGAAGAGTTTGGGGTCGAGCAGGTCGGCGAGATTGGGGCAGCAGCGATTCGGGCGAGAGTGGCTGGAGGCGGGCGGGTTCTTGCGTATTTGCGTCATCGTGCAAATGATAGCATGGCGCCGGCTGTTGTCAAGCGGCCCGCTGCGGAACCTGAGCATCGCTGTCGCTTGCCGCTTGGCGCAATGGGGCTCTGGCCCGGCTTGACGTCGGACCCGGTGCGTCGATGATGGCCTTTCCCGACAGAAGGAGCGAGACATGGCGACGGCGATCAAGGCCGATGAGCGAGCATTTTTCGATTTCGGCGGGCTGGGCGTTCGATGGAAGATCGATGCGGCCGAGGCGGGGGGGCGATTTTCGGTGGTTCACCACCCCATCGCGCCGCGGGCTTTGGCCGCGCCGCTGCACCGGCACAGGAACGAGGATGAGTACTCCTATGTCCTGCGCGGCCGGCTGGGAGCCTTGCTGGGCGATGAAGTCGTTACCGCCGAACCGGGCACGTGGGTCTTCAAGCCGCGGGGCCAGTGGCACACGTTCTGGAATGCCGGCGATGAGCCGTGCGAGATCATCGAGATTATCAGCCCTGGCGGTTTCGAGGACTTCTTTCGTGAAGTCGCAGCCGCATGGGGGGATGTCGAGCAGTTCGCCGCCATCGCCGCCAAGTACAAGCTCGAGATGGATCTGGGCAGCATTCCGGGGTTGTGCGAGCGCTTCGGGCTCACGTTCCCGGAGCTGTAAGCGGGTTGGAACTGGCTCACGTTCCATTGCCCGATCACTTTCCCCGCGGGGTTTGCTGGAGTCCATTGTGGTTTTCTGTTGCACTCAGATGCAAAATCTGGTACGCTACGCGTTCCGGCGACGGGGCCCAAATTACCTGCCGCGCCGCAGCGACGGCTTTCTGAGACCAACAGAGCATGGGGCGGGGAGAAGAAGATGTGTACATCGCGTCGTTTGATTGCCTGCTCGGCTGGAGTCGCCCTTGGCCTGCTGAGCGCCGGGGCCATCGCACAGAATTGCACGCAGCCGACTGACCTCATCATCGCCGACCTGACCGGCGATGAGATCCAGCCCAAGTCCGCGGCGGCGGACGGCGACGTGGACGGCCGCGACTTTCTCGTCTGGCAGCGCAACATCGGCCACGGCTACGACATCGCGCTGCAACTCATCGACCCGCAGGGCAACGAGACCTTCCCCCACAACGGCCTGCTCATCGCCGATCGCAGTTTCAGTTCGACGCAGGACTACGGCCTGGATGTCGATCGCAGCGGCTTTGCGCTGCTCGCGTTTCGCGATGACCGCTTCGGCGGCACGAAGATCACCGCCCAGCGCGTGGGCAAGGACGGCTCGATGCCATGGGGCGCCAACGGCGTGCAGTTCAGCAATGGCAGCGCCTTCGTGGCGTCGCCGAAGATTGCCGGCACCAGCGACGGCCAGTGCGTCGTCGCCTGGACGCAGGAGAAGAATGTTCACCTTCAGCGCCTCGACGCGGACGGCAATGTTCTCTGGAGCAGCGAGACGATCCTCAGCGATCCGAACGGCGCTTCGCTCTCGCTTGCCGACCTCCATCCCAGCGTGAACGGCGACGTGATCGTCTCTTGGGTGCAGTCCACGAGTTTCAACGCGCCCAAGCATCTCTATGCCCAGCGCATCAGCACGAGGGGCGCGCCCCGGTGGACGGGCGGGCATGTGAAGGTGTTCGACGGCGGATCGCTGCAGTTCGGCAACTTCCCGCCGTTCGTCGAAGACGGCTCGGGCGGCGGCGTGTTCGCATGGTACAACACGAGCGGCTCGCTGCAGTGTTACGTGCAGCACGTGGACGCCGATGGCAATGAACTCTTCGCGCACAACGGCGTACCCGTCTCGATCAACAGCCTGCAGGATCGCGTTTCGCCCTCCGCGGCGTACGACGCCGCCACGGACAGCATCTACGTCTTCTGGATGGAGCAGAGCAACGGGCAGGCCAATCGCGGCGTGTACGGCCAGCGCATCGACGGCTCGGGCAGCCGGCTGTGGGGCGACAGCGGCATTGTCTTGCGGCCGGTCAGCGCCGGAATGGATTACCGCTCGATCAACACCATCTTTGCCGACGGCAAGGCGACGGTGTGTTTCATCGAGAGCGCCGGCTTTGACGATGACACCGTGCGCGCGGCCGGGGTGACGGATGCGGGCATCCTGCGCTGGGCGCCCGGGATCGTGTCGCTTACGCCGGGCGGAACCGGGCGATCGCGCCTCACGGCCAATGCCATCTCGATCGCCAACAGCGCGATGCTCGTCTGGGAGCACGGCGGCACGGGGCAGAGCGACATCCACGCGCAGCGGCTGCGGACGAACACGGGCAC
Source organism: Phycisphaerales bacterium (assembly GCA_020852515.1). Taxonomy (NCBI): domain Bacteria; kingdom Pseudomonadati; phylum Planctomycetota; class Phycisphaerae; order Phycisphaerales; species Phycisphaerales bacterium. Next base: position 38,931 of record JADZAS010000030.1, on the reverse strand, counting down.
CATCGGCACCGTGCCGATCGATCTCACCGTCGCCGGGGCCTGCCCGGGCACGCTGGCCATCCGCGCCTTTGACTGCACGCCGGTGGGCCGCGTGGCGTTTGTGCACTCGCGCTCGGCGGGCGGGTTCACCATTCCCAACAACATGCCCTGCGCCGGCACGCGTCTGTGCCTGGGCAGCCCGGTGACGCTGGCGCGAACGGTAACCGCCGACGGCTCGGGCGTCGCGCTGCTGAGCGCCAACGCGCCCAACGTCGCCTGCGGCGGGCGCATCCTCATTCAGGCGATTGATCTTTCGACGTGTGCGACGAGCCGGCCCGTGCCGACGCCGTAGGTCGAGACCGACTGCGGCAGCGCTGAGACATCGGGTATAACCATGCGAGGCGCGACGCCTTGTGACGCGCCCGCTCTCGCTTCACCCGTGGATCATCCGGCCTTCGCTGGCCAGCGCGGCTTCGTGGATTGCTTCGTTCATCGTCGGGTGTGCGTGCACCGTGTTGATGATGTCCTCGGCGGTCGCTTCGACGCTTCGCGCCAACGCGAACTCGGCGATGAGTTCCGTCGCTTCAGCGCCAATGAGGTGCGCGCCGAGGATCTCGCCGTGCGGAATGCTCGTGAGCAGTTTCACCATGCCGACGTTCTCGCCCTCGGCGATCGCCTTGCCATGCGCCTTGAGGCCGTAGTTGCCGACGTTGTAGTCCTTCCCGGCGACGAGGCCCTCTTCCTTGAGCGCCCGTTCGGTTTTGCCGATGCTGGCGACCTGCGGGTGGCAGTAGGTGCAGCCGGGGATCGAGTCGTAATCGACGCCGACGCAGTCGTGGCCGTTCATGCGTTCGACGCAGGCGACGGCTTCCTCGCTGGCGACGTGGGCGAGCCAGGGCGGGCCGATGACATCGCCGATGGCGTAGATGCCCGGGGCGCTGGTCTGGTAAGTCGGATCTTCCACGTCCTTGTAGGCAACTTTGATGTGGTCCTTGAAGGTCTCGATGCCCAGCGCCGCATCGAACAGGCCGTCGTAGCGGCCGCGCACGCCGATGGCCACGAGCACCACGTCCGTCTCGATCGTCTCCGTCTTGCTCTCGTCGCCTGTTGCGGCGATGGTCACCGCCAGGCCGCTGCGCGTCTTTTCGATCTTCTTGGTGATGTGGCTCGTGCGGATGTTGATGCCCGACTTCTTGAACTCGCGCTCGAGCACCTTGCTCACGTCATCGTCTTCGATGGGCAGCAGGCGGTCGAGCATTTCGACGATGGTTACTTCGGTGCCGAAGGCGTTGTAGAAATAGGCGAACTCGACGCCGATGGCGCCCGCGCCGACGATGAGCATGCGCTTGGGCTGCACGGCCATGGTCATCGCTTCCTTCGAGCCGATGACGGTCTTGCCGTCGAAGGGGGCAAACGGCAGTTCGCGCGGCGCGGCGCCGGTGGCGACAAGCACCTTGGGCGCGGTGATGGTGTGCTGCTTTGTGCCGCCGGGTTTGTCGAAGACCTGCACTTCGCAGGGCAGCGTGGCCTTGGCCGAGCGGGTGATCTTCGCGTGGCCCTCGAAGTGCATGATGTTGTTCTTCTTGAAGAGGTAGTGGATGCCCTTATTGAGCGTGTCGGCCACGCCGCGGCTGCGGCCGATGACCTTCTCCCAGTTGTGGGTCAGCCGCTCGTATTCAAAGCCCCATTCCTTGCCGTGCCTGGCGACTTCCTGGTAGAGATAGGCGCTCTTGAGCAGGGCCTTGGTCGGGATGCAACCCCAGTTGAGGCAGACGCCGCCGAGCCGGTCGCGCTCGACGCAGGCGACTTTCATGCCCAGTTGTGAGGCACGGATGGCGCCGACATAGCCGCCGGGCCCGCCACCGATGACAATGAGATCGAACTGAGAATCGGCCATTTGAGAGGTCCTTGGATGGTGCGCCGATCAAGCCCGGCGGGGCGCCGGCCGCGCCGCCGATGAACTTCGTGGCGGGTCAGCCGGCGAAATGAACCCGATGGTAGCGTGGAATTGGCACTGGGCTTGCGGCTCGCGGTGATTGACGGTTTGCCCGGATCCCAATAGGATCGGGAACCGGTTTGCCGTTCCGGCGACCGGCATTTTTGTTAGCGGTGGAGCCAACCCTTGCGCCTCGCGGTCATCTCAGACATCCATGGCAACGCCGAGGCGCTCCGGGCCGTGCTCGCGCACATCGAGACCCAGAACGTCGAGGGCATCGTCTGTCTGGGCGACATCGTCGGCTACGGACCCGAGCCGCTCGAATGCGTCGATCTCGTCGAGGCCCGGTGCCAGTGGTCGCTGCTGGGCAACCACGATTTCGGGGTGCTCTACGAGCCGACCAACTTCAACCCCGGCGCCGAGCAGGCGGCCTACTGGACGCGGGCCCAGTTCGAGAACGAGCAGGACGAGAAGGCCCGGGCTCGCCGCTGGGCGTTTCTGAGCCAGCTGCGCGTGCGGGTGAAGTTCGGCAGCGAGAACCAGATCATCGCCGTGCACGGCTCGCCGCGCCGGCCGATCAATGAATACGTCTTCCCCGACGATGCGATCAACGGCACGCTCAAGATCCAGCAGATCTTCGAGCGCATCGACCGCTGCGCCGTGGTCGGACACACGCACGTGCCGGGCGTGTTTACGGATGAGCCCGACTTTTACGGCCCGGCGGAGTTGAAGAACAAGTTCACGTTCCAGGACGGCGAGAAGTGCATGATCAACGTGGGTTCGGTCGGCCAGCCGCGCGACAACGACCCGCGTGCGAGTTACGTGGTTCTGGAAGACGGCTCGGTGGAATTCCACCGGGTCGGCTATGACATCGATACCGTGGCGCGGAAGATCAAGGCCATCGCGCAGTTGAACGACTGGCTCGCGGATCGCCTCTACGAGGGCCGGTGAGCCGGGCGCCGCGGCCGGGGCGGCGGGCCGTCTCGCCGCGCGGGGCGCGGCTCTGCCGGCGATGAACGATCAGCATTGACGGGTTCCATTCATGTCACCGCGATTCAAGCGATTCCTCATTACGTCATTGGTCATCCTGGTCGGGCTGGCCATTGTGGCGGTGCTCATCCGCGGCGCGGGCCAGTCGAAGCAGCAGCCGGGCCCAGCCGCGCCGGCTGTGCAACCCGAGTCTCAGCCGCAGACTCAGCCCCCGGCTGAAGGCGAGAGCGACGACCAGGCGATGGACGATACCGGCGCCGACCAGCAGCCCGAGGGGCAAGCGGCTCAGTCGTCACCGGATGAGATCGGCCCACCCGGTGATGAACAGCCGCCGGCAGCGGTTCCGACGGGCCTGCACTTCCAGCCGCAGGAGTCCGGGCCGCTGGCGCCATTGGGCAATCTGGACTCGCCCGACAACGCAGCGCGACTGATGCTCGAGTTCAGCCCGTACGGAGCTGGACTCTCGCAGATAACGCTGGCTGATTTTTATGAGAGCCGCGAGCGGTCGTCCGACGATCGATACACGCTGCTCGACGGCCAGCCCGACAGCCGGCCCGCGCTGGGCATACGCCGAATCTACATCAACGGCGAACGCGTCGATGCATTCGACGATCCTCGCTGGTTCCGGCAGATCGCGCCGGGCGAATTCGAGGCGGTGGTCGTGGATGCCCAGGACCGGCCGGTGCTGACGGTGTCGCGCCGCTATGAACTGGGCGACTCCGAAGGCGAGGTCACGCTCCACCAGTCTCTGCGCAATGAGACGAGCGAACCGATGACGGTGAGCCTCGAGCAGTGGGGCCCGGGCGACCTGCCCTATTCGCAGAACGGCTACGGCGACTTCCGGCGGGTGCGCTTCGGTTACCTCGATCCGCGCAGCGCGTCAGAAGTGCTGGCCCACGAAAGCGATTTCCTGCTCCGCCGCCACACCGTAATCAAGGACGCCATCGAGCGGGCCCGGGAAACCGGCGATGCGCCCGAGAGCCAGTTCATCTGGCCTAATGCGACGAGCCTGCAGCGCAACTACACGCTGGCTTGGGCGGCGACGACGAACCGGTATTTCGGCTTTGCGGTGCACCGGGCCGTGGAGAACCCCGAAGCGAATCTGGCCCGGGCTCTCGACCAGGTCGATCGCGTCGAGATGTGGGTGAACTCGCCGGCGCCGCGGCTGAGCGACATCGACGACAAGGCTGCCGACACGCTCTACATGAATCTGAAACTGGTGGGCAACGAGGTGCAACTCTCGCCCGGCCAGACCCGGAATCTCGACCTGGGCGTGTACGCCGGGCCGCTGCGCAGTTCGCTGCTCGCCGCCGAGCAGCCGTACCAGGCGTTCAACCTCAAGGAACTCGTCGTTTACCAGTTGACCTGTGCGTGGTGCACATTCCAGTGGCTCACGCACTTTCTTCTGTGGTTCCTGCGGCTGATCGAGGGCGACGTGATCCGCATCGCCGGCGTGGGGATCGGCGTCCACGACTGGGCGGTGGCGATCATCATTCTCGTGCTGTTCGTGCGCGTGCTGCTGCATCCCCTGACCAAGAAGGGCCAGGTGTCGATGCAGCGCATGAGCAGGGGCATGGCCAAACTTCAGCCGGAGATGAAGAAGCTCCAGGAGAAGTACAAGGACAACCCCAAGAAGCTCCAGCAGGAGCAGATGGCGCTCTACCGCGAGCACAACATCAACCCAGCGGGGTGCCTGGGCATGCTGCCGATGCTGCTCCAATCGCCGATCTGGATCGCGCTGTACGCGATGCTCTACTTCGCGATCGAGTTGCGCCAGCAGCCGGCGTTCTACGGCGTGTTTCAGATGTTCGGCAACTGGGCGTTTTTGGCCGATCTTTCGCAGCCGGACCACTTCATTTCGCTTGGCCACTCGATCCTGGGCAGCATCCCGAAGATCGGGCCGTATCTCGAAAAGATTCCGCTCGTGGGCTCGGTGTCGAGCATTAACCTGCTGCCGATTCTCATGGGCGTGATCTTCTACCTGCAGCAGAAGTACATGACGCCGCCGAACCCGAACATGACGCCCGAGCAGGCGCAGCAGCAGAAGATCATGAAGATCGTCTTCCCGCTCGTGTTCCCGATCATGCTCTACACGGCGCCCAGCGGGCTGACGCTCTACATCATGACTTCGAGCACGGTGGGTATTCTCGAGAGCCGGTACATCCGCTCGCACATCGACTCGCTCGATCTCGACAAGGACGCCAAACCCGTGGCGGCGCGGCCGACGAAAAAAGTGCCTAACCGCGCGCAGCGGTCCGGCCGGTCGCGCTGAGTGAATCACGAACGGCCGAGCGGCGATAGACTCTGGCGCCGATGAACTTTGCAGACACCATCGTGGCGCGCGCCTCGGCTGCCGGCGCCTCGCGGCGCAGTTTGATCCGCTTGTCCGGGCCGCAGGCGTGGTCCGTGCTTGAAGCCATCAGCGCCCAATCGCACCGGCCCATCGAGCGGCAACGCGGCGTCCGCACGCACCGGCTCGGCGGGGGCTGCCCGTGCCTGCTGCTGTGCTTTCCCGGGCCGCAGAGTTACACCGGCCAGGATGTGATCGAAATCGCGATTCCCGGAAACCCGACGCTGATCGGACGAGTGACCAGCGCGGCCATCGACGCCGGGGCGCGGCACGCCGAGCCGGGCGAATTCACCGCCCGCGCCTGGCTCAATGGCCGGCTGACGCTCACGCAGGCGGAGGGGGTTGCAGCGCTGATCGCGGCGGCGTCGGATGCTCAACTCCGCGCCGCGCAGGCGCTGAGCGGCAACCGGCTCGGGCGCATTGCCGCCGATCTGTGCGACCGCCTTGCCGCGGCGCTGGCGCTGGTTGAGGCCGGCATCGACTTCACCGACGAGGAGGACGTGGTGGCCATCGCGCCTGACGATCTGGCCGGCCGGCTGAGTGCGATCATCGACGCGATCGACCAGACGCTGGCGCGAGCCGTGGGCAGCGAAGCGCTCAGCGCGCTGCCGACGGTGGTGCTCGTCGGTCCGCCCAACGCGGGCAAATCGACGCTCTACAACGCATTGCTCGGCCGGCGCCGAGCGGTCGTGAGCGCCGAGCGCGGCACGACGCGCGATGTCCTTGTCGAGCCGATGCACCTGGATCCGGCCGATCCACTTTCGCCGGAAGTGCTGCTCGTGGATGTTGCAGGGTTTGACGAATCACCCGCGGGTCTGAACCCGCAGATGCAGGCGGCGGCGCAGCGCGCCATCGAGCAGGCGGATCTGCTTGTGCAACTCGTCCCTCCGATGGGCGGCGATCGCGATGGCGGATGCTCGCCTGCAACGGCCCCAGTTGAACAGTCACTCGCCGCTCGGTTCATCGTGCAGTCAAAGTCGGATCTGGCGCCGGGCGGGCAGGCCCCGCTTGCGCCGGGCGCGCTTCGAGTGAGCGCGGTCACGGGAGAGGGTCTGAGCGAGTTGCGGCAGCGCATCGGCGAGGCGCTGTCGGATCGGGTGGCGTCGCTCGGCGCTGAGACGCTGGCGCTGCTGCCGCGGCACGAGCAGTGCCTGCGCGAGGCGGCGAGGCATCTGCGGGATGCCTGTTCGCTGATTGATGCGAGAGGGCCGCGGATGCCGGTGGCTTTGCGCGAGCCGGAACTGGTCGCCGCTTCGATGCGAGGATCGCTCGATGCGCTCGGCCGACTTGCGGGCGCGATCTCGCCCGACGACGTGCTCGGCCGCATCTTCGCCGGCTTCTGCATCGGAAAATAAAAGGTGCCAGGTACCTTTTTTTGGGAGAGGTACCTGGCACCTTTTTTTAGTGCCGATCAGTGGTGGATCAGACGCCGCCCTTGGTGAGCAGTTCGTCGATGACCTTGATGAGTTTCTTTTCGCCTTCGGGGTCGTAGCCGACATTGACGTAGGCGACCTTGCCTTCCTTGTCGACGACAAAGAAGGTCGGGATGCCGCGCACCTTGTAAGCCGCGGCGACCTCATCGCCTTCGACGAGCAGGCCGTAGGTGAAGCCCTGATCCTTCATGTACTTGATGGGATCATTGACTTTGTCACCGTTCTCCCACGTGCTGATGCCCAGGACCTTGACGTTCTTGTCCTTGAAGTGTTCGTGGACTTCCTGCACGCCGGGCATGGCCAACTTGCACGGGCCGCACCAGGTGGCCCAGAAGTCGATGAGCACGACGTTGCCGCGCAGGTCCTTGAGGCGAACGGTCTTGCCTTCGCCGGACTGGAGTTCGAAGTCAGGCGCTTCGACTCCGACGGCCAGCGGCTTGGGCGCTTCGGGGCGTTCGTATTCGGTCGTGGTGAAGCCTTCGGGCGCTTCGAGGGCGAATTCAGCGGCCTTGAGTTTGACCTTGGGGTTCACGTGGTCGAGTTCGACGGAGTAGCCGCCGCTGAGGCGCTCGACGCGATGGGGGAGGTGATCCTTCTGGCCGAAGTACCAGCGGGCTTCGCCCATCGACTCGGCGTAGACGACGTGGACGACGTCGCACTCGACGCCGTTGATCTCCTTCGTGCCCTCGAGTTTGAGCGACTCGCCGTTAAGTTCATCCGAGAACGGCGTGGGGTGGACGAATTCGATCATCATGTAGCGCGGCGCGAGGCCGACGAGATCTTCGCCGCCGTTGTCGGCGCCGGCCCAGCGGAGCGTCTTCTTTTCGTAGTCGAGTTCGTAGTACTTCTCGCCGTCGAAGGAGATGATCTTGATGGGATTGGAGCCGATGGGTCCGTCGGTGTTGGGGTTGTCGATCTCGACCCAGAAGGGGCTTTCCTCCATCGAGTCGCCCATGATCGCCTTGACCTGGCCCGAGGCGGACTGGATCGATGGCGGTGCGCCTTCCAGCGGCTGGAAGCGGAAGTCGTAGGTGATCTGCTCGCACTTGAGCGTCGTCTCGTCCGCCTGGCGGACGATCTGGGTGACGTCCGTACCCGCAGGCGGCGGGCCGGCAAGAGTGGACGAGGCAACCAGCAGCGCGCTGGCGGTGGCAATGACGATCTTCATCTGAGTCTCTCCTTTGGTTAGTCGCCAGTAAAGGATGGCCGATGTCGCAGGCGCGGCCGATGCAGGCGAGGCGGCGGGCGCGCGCCGGGCAAGCGTGATTTTATTGGCCTTGCCCGGCGGATGATTCTACCACAAACTGTAGTTCAAGAGGCAGTCGGAGCGGGATTTGCGAGCACTTCGGCCACAAGTGCAATGTTTTCAGTGGGTTCCCGCGAGTCGCCGCCGTCGAATTCCAATTCCCAGAACCCCACGTCGTGCCACTGGCCGAACTTCCAGCCGACGCGAAACATGGTGCCCACGTGTCGGAACCCGAAGTGCTCGTGCAGGCTCACGCTCGCAGGATTCGGCAGGGTGATGCCGCCGATGGCCTTGCGGTATCCCTGGCGGCGGCTGATCGAGAGCACGCGTTCGTAGAGGTCGCGGCCGATTCCCCGGCCGTGCCAGCCGGCACGGAGGTAGACGGTGGTTTCGATGGTCCACAGGTAGGCGCAGCGCGCGCGAAACGGCGAGGCCTTGGCGAAACCGACGATGCCCTCGCCCGCCTGCTCGGCGACGAACCAGGCGTACTTCTCGCGCTGCTGGCGCCAGGCGTCAATCCAAATCGACACCGGCTCGGGCGTGACGGCGAAGTTGGCCGGGGTGTTGGCGGCGTACCAGTTGGCGATGTCCACGATCGCCGGGATATCCGATTCGGTCGTCAGACGCAGGTGCACCATGGCAGGCTCCGCTGGGGCGCGAGCATGGTATTCGCGCGGCAGCCGTGCGGGCGCGTTTAGCGGCCGAAGCCGAAGAGTTGGGCGCGCGGGTCGGCATGGCCCGTGATGCTGTTGGCGATGATTTGCGCGGCGATGAGGCTGAAGGTGATGCCGTTGCCGCCATAGCCAAGCGCAAAGTGCACGTCGGGCCAGTTGCGATGCCGGCCGATCCAGGGCAGGCCGTCGTGCGTCTGGGCGAAGGCGCCGGCCCACTGAAACGCCGGGCGGGGATCGATTCCCGGCGCCAGTTCGCGCAACTGCTTGAGCAGGCGGCGCGACTTGGCCGGAATGAGCGCATCGCGCCGATCGGCGGCCATGAAGGGCTCGTCCTCCCCGCCGATGAGCACGCGGCCGTCGGCAGTTGTGCGGGCGTAGAGATAGGGTTCGCCGGTGTCCCACAGCAGGGCGCGCTGCGGCCACGGCTCGGCGGGCAGCGGTTCGGTGGCGACGACGTAGGTGCTGCGCAGTTGGACGCGGCGTGCGATCTCGGCAAACTCATCGGGCGTTTCATAGCCGGTGGCGATGACGACGTGGCGCGCGCTGATGGCGCCGCTGCAGGTCGAGCGCAATCGAAAAGGCCGGCCCCTGTCAGCGAGCGCGGAAGCGTCCACGACGCCGGGCGGCAGCAGGACGGCGCCGGCGCGCTGCGCCGAGCGGAGCAGCGCCATGGTGAGCCGAAGCGGATCGACTTCGAACGCATCGGCGCTGAGCAGCGCGCCGGGCCGGTTGATGCCGAAGCGATCGCGAAGGTCGCGCTGGCCGAGGATTTCGACGGCGATGCCCAGTTCGCTGCGGGCCTTCGCCTCGGCCTTGAGGCGGCGCATGTCGCGGCGATGGGCTGCGAGGTGCAGGCTCGGGCGCGCTGCGAGATCGGCGTCGTCGTCGAGGTCGGCCACGAGAGCCCGCAAGTCACCCAGCGCGCGCCAGGCGGCAAGGTACGCCTCGGCTGCGGCGGGGGGCCCGATGCGCGTCGAGAGCTCAGTGAGCGGCGTGTCGAGTTCGTAGAGGAGAAGCGCGGTGCTGGCGGCGGTGCTGCCGCGGCCCGGGCCGCGCGCATCGAGTACGCCGACGCTCACGCCGGCCCGGGCCAGGGCGTGGGCCACGAAGGCGCCGGTGATCCCCGCGCCGAGGATGACTGCGTCGAGTTGTGCGGGCGCGAGCGCGGCGGGCTCGAGCGGCGCAGACCGGCTGCGCGTCGGCCAGTAGAGGTGGCCGGAATGCAGGTCGTCGTGTGCGCCTGGGGTCGTTGACGACGACTGCGGGTCCGGGTGCGGTTCGATGGATGTTGGCGCGGTCACGTTGAGCGAGCGTAACCGAAGTGCGAGCGGCTGTCGCTAGGCAAAGTATCCCGTTGCGCCGTCGCGGCCGGGGGAAACCGCCCTGATGAGCAGGATTTCATCACAATTTCACCGGTCGATCAGGAGCAACCGGTATGGTTTTGACATTGTTGTGAGGCAAACCCGACACCGGGCGGCCGCAGCAACTCATTGCACGAGAGGAGCCACCCTATGCCTAAGAAATCATGGACGAAGAAGGACGAGCGTCAGTACGAGCACGTCAAGGAGAGCGAACGTGAACAGGGTCGCAGCAAGGACCGCGCCAAGGAAATCGCGGCGCGCACCGTCAACAAGCAGCGAGGCAAGGAAGGCCGCACCAAGTCGAAGTCAAAGTCAGAGTCAAAGTCAAAGTGAGGGCGTCGTGAGGCCGGGCCGCACGCACATGGAGACTCAACCCGAGACTGAGCCAAAGCGGTCGTTCGAGTCGATCGCGCAGGTGCTCAGCGACCGCTATGGCGCGGAGGTCAGTTCCGCGGAGGTCGAGCGGGTGTGCATCCGAGCACAGCGGAAGATCCTTCGCGCGCTGCTTTCGGATCCTGAACTGCGGCAGGTGATGATCGACGCTGCCTGACCACTGGCGGGGTGACTACAGACCGAGTCGCTGCGCCTGGGCCGCGATGGCGTCGATGCAGCGCTGAATGTGGGCGTCGCGATCGACCTGGAGTTCTTCAATGCCCTGTTCGATGTCCTGGCGGCTCACGGCGGCTGCGAAGGCTTTGTCTTTCAGTTTCTTCTTCACGCTCCGGGCTTCGAGATCGGCCAGGCCGTTGGGCCGGACCTTGGCGCACGCCACGATGAATCCGGCCAGCTCGTCCACCGCAAAGAGGGTGCGGGCCATGGGCGTGTCGCGCGGCACGCCGCTGTATTCCGCATGGCCGAGTATGGCGGTGCGGATCTCGTCATCAACGCCGATGGATTCAAGATGAGCGACGCCGACGAACGGGTGCTCCTCGCGCGACGGGTGCTTTTCATAGTCGAAGTCATGGAGCAGGCCGGTGACGACCCAGCGCTCAAGTTGGGCGGGGTCGAGTTCTCGGGCGTAGGAGGCCATGCAGGCGGCGACGCACTCCATATGGATGCGCAGGGCCGGGCTGGCGACCCATTCGTGCATCAACGTTCGAGCCTCATGGGCAGTCAGGGGCATCGGGGGCCTTTCTTATCCGGAACGGAAAAACCATTCTATATGTACCGCGAAACCGGATGGCGGGCATGGGCGGCGAGATCAGATGCAGAATCTTGCCGATGAGAGAGCGGCGGGTCCGGCGTGTCCCGCCTGCGAGGGGCCGGGTAGACATGAGTTCCGCGACACATTCCAGGGCTGATGGCGATGCGGTCCCGGTGGCCGGGGCGGGCAAGCGCCGTTACGACCGCTTCGACTGGAAAACCCGCGTGCAGGTGCTCTGGCTAGATGAGCACGGCCGGGGAACGCTGGTGATCCTGCGCACGCAGGATCTCAGCGCAGGCGGCGTGGCGCTGCTCTCCTCGCCGTGGATCCACACCGGCCGCTGCGGTGCAGTGCTGCTCTCGGAGGGATCAGCCGGACACAGCGTGCGCTGGATCGAGGTGTTGCACGGCCGATATGTGCCGGAGCGCAAAGCGCATGTTATCGGTTGTCGCTGGATCGCTGCGCCCGAGAACGCGCCGGCCGTCAAGGTCGTGCAGACGGCGTCGGGCCTGCGGCTCGAATTCGATTCGGACCTGCCCCCCCGCATGATCTGAGCGAAAACAGGTCAACTCTATCGGATGATGCGAGCCGGCTGGCCGCTGTTGAGCGGTTTGGCTCACGAGCATCAAAGCGAAACCCCTGATGGTGCGAAATGATTGATGGCGGCGGCACTCTCGCCATGCCGTGCGAGCGGATAACCGCCTCGGAGGGGGACCCGTGGAGAATTGGTGGAGTTCAAAACCTCTTGCCCCGTCGGGGGGCGCGGCGTCCGACCGGCTTCATGATCGCTATGAGTGGCGTCACTGGGTTCATGTGTCTTGGGTTCGTGACTCGATGATCGGTCGTCCCGTCGTGGTGGGCACAACGGACCTCAGCGCGGGCGGCATCGGCCTGATCTGCCCGAACATGATCCATCCGGGCTCGATCGGTCTGGTCATGTTCGTCGGCGCCGACCGACAGTTGAAGCTGCATTACGCGAAGGTGGTCCACTGCCGCTACCTCATGGGATCGATGTCCCACTTGATCGGCGCTCAGTGGATCGGCGAGCCGGCCGGGCTGCCGGAAGTCAAAGCGGAGATGACTCCGGACGGGCCACGGCTGATCGTCGGCCTGCTGCGGGCGCGGCGGGATGTCTGCCGCCTGAGCCGGCCTCCGGAGCTAGTGGAGCACAAGTTCGGGTCTCGCTGAGGGGGAGGACGGCCATGAATGCCGGCGAAGGGGTTCAGAGTAGTCAGCCGCAATACGGCAAGCCGAAGGGGCGCACCAATCGCGCGCACGAGCGCTTCGACTGGAATGACCAGTGTCAGGTGTGCTGGTTCCCGCAGGGAACGCCGATCGAGCCGGTCTCGATCAGATGCTGCGATCTCGGGCTGGGGGGAATCGGACTGATCTGCGAGATCGCCGTGGCGGTCGGCACGCGCGGCTCCGTACTGCTCCAGTGCGATGGCAGCAGCGGCAGGATTCGCGACATCGAGGCAGTGCACTGCCGCTTCGATCCCTCCCTTGGTGCTCATATCGTCGGCGCGAAGTGGTCGGCGGAATCAGGTTGCGGCGACGGGCTGCTGGTCATGCGAACCCGATCCGGGCCGCAACTGGCGCTGCGGCCGGCGCAGAAGCGAAGCCTTCCGGAGCGCGGGGCGGCATAGGCCTGACGGCAGCCGCGCGGCATCGGTCGCGCCGCGGCGGAGCAGTTGTTCGCAGCGTTGGGGGACGACTGGACCTGGCGCTTGATTGAGGGTGCTTCACGGTGGTTGCATCTGACCTGCGCCGGTCAATTGTGGCTGGCGCCCAGGCCGAGCCGTCGCTCGATGAGGCGCCTGAGCCCGCGGCCGATGCCGTGCACGAGCCAGAGGGTCTGGAAGCGAACCGCCAGGCGGCGGATGGTCGGATCGTGCGGGGCGGCCTTCTGGGCCCGGCGCAGCATGACGCGGGCCCGACTCAACCGGCCCGAGCGGATGTAGGCCAGCAGCAGGTTGTGATTGGCGCGCTCGTGCGAGGCGTCGATGCGCAGCGCCTGGCGCGTGGCGTCGATCCCGCCCTCGTAGTCGCCTCTCTTAAGCAGGAGCACGCCGATGCGATGCCAGCCCTCGGCCGCGCCCGGCTCGCGATCGACCAGCAGGCGCAGCGCGACCAAGGCCTGGTCGTTGAGGCCGACTTTGTGCAGCAGGTCCGCCAGGCCGATCAGATCAGGCTCGTCGGCGGTGAGCGTCTCCATGACGGCGTTGAGATGGCGGCGGGCCAGATCGTGCCGGCCGGTGTGAAAGGCGACGATCGCCGTGTTGAGCGCGACGCCGGGGTACTCGGCGTTGAGCTTGGCGACGAGTTCGAACTCGAGCGCCGCGGCCTGGTAGTGCTGGGCCTTGAGGGCAATCTGGCCCAAGTGGAAATGCGCGTCGCTGTTGGCCGGCTCAAGTTCGAGGATGCGACGGAACTTCTCGGCGGCTTCGGCGAGACGATCCATCGCGAAGAGATGCTGGCCGAGATCGAGCAGCGTACCGATGTTGCCCGGATCCTCGCGCAGGTCGCGCAGATACAGGCGCAGGGCCTGCTCGGGCTGGCCGAGCGCGGCGTAGGCGGCGGCGAGGCGGGCGTGGACGCGCGGCATGCGCGGATCGAGTCGGGCCGCTTCCTTGAAGCACCAGATCGCCTTTTCAAACAGCCGGCGCTGGAGCAGACTTTCGCCCAGGTGCGCGCAGCACACCGGGCACTCGTCGCGAATCTGCCGGGCGAGGTAGTAGACCTGCTCGGCTTCGTCGTGCCGGTTGAGCATCGTCAGGGCGGCGATCTGCGGGCAGTAGGCCGATTCGTTCGAGGGTTCGAGCGCGACGGCCTTGCCCAGCGCCGCCAGCGCCTCGGTGGGCTGGTCGATGCGGCCGAGGTTCACGCCCAGGCTGACGAGGGCCTGGTGGTTGTGTGGATCGAGCGCGTGGGTGGCTTTGAAGGCTTCGATGGCCTCTTCGAGGCGGCCAGCGGCCTCAAGCGTGAGGCCGAGGTTGTAGGTCCAGTCCGGCTGATGGGGGTTGAGCGCCAGGGCCTTGCGCAGTTCGGCCTCGGCCTCTTCCCAGCGGCCCAGTTCGAAGAGTTCATGCGCCCGCTGAACGTGTTCTTCGCCGCTCTGCCATTCGCTCATGAAATTCAAACCTCGCCGGGCCGATTCAACGTAGAGGAAACTGACGGTAAATCAGGTCGGACCTTGAATCGAAGGAGACTCTCCGGAATTGCCCGGATTATACTCCGCCAAGCAATCGTCAGTTAAATCGACACGAAAGCCCTTGATCGTCGATCTTTGCTGATTACGCCACATCATGCGCTGCCGAACGCTTCAATCTCTTCTCCTTGCGTGCCTTGCGTCACTTCTGATGGGCTGGGCGCCGCCGGCCGGGGCTCAGTTGACCGAGTCTCAGCGGGCGGATCTCGAAATCTGGAAGTCCGTGCTGTCCACCTCGCCGGCCGACCTCAACGTGCAGCGGACCGCGGCCCGGCGACTTCTTGAGAGCGGCTGGGATGAGTCCATGCAGGTGATCAGCGAGCGACTAGGCGACTTCGACCGGCCCGAACTCGTCACCCTCATCTGCACGTCCATTCGCGACATGGACGTCCCGCCTGAACAGTTGTTCGACCCGTTGCTGAACGATCTCATCGCCGCGCCGCCTGAACTCCTGGCGGATCTGGCCGATGCGATCGGGTCGTATTCCACGGCCGTGCTGCCCCGGCTCATCGATCGGCTTCGCCGGCCGGAGGCGCCCGCGTCCGAGAAGATCAGCCTCATCGCGGCGCTGAGCCGCTTTACCGAGGTCGAGGTCGTCGATGAACTCATCAACTGCCTCGACGCCGGCGCCGATGCGCAGGTGCGCGCCGCGGCGCTCCAGGCGCTGGTTTCCGTCACTGGCGCCGATCACGGCGACTCGATGACGCGCTGGCAGTCGTGGTGGCGCAACAATCGCATCCAGGGCCGCGAGGGACTCATCCGCCGAAAACTGCGACGGCTCGAACGCGAGCGCAGCGATGCGCTGGTGCGCATCCAGGTCCTCCAGCGCGACGTCGCTTCGCTCACGAGCGACCTGCTCACCGCTTTGAATCGCAATTACACGCTCACCGACGCGGCGCAGCGCAATGCGCTGCTGCTGTCGCTGCTGCAGGATCCGCGCGTCCCTGTGCGCCGCCTCGGGCTCGATCTCGTCGAGCAGCGGGTGCTCAACGCGGAGAACCTGACGCCCGAGGTCATCGCGGCACTGGAGAAGATCATTGCGGATCCGGCGCCGGCGCTGCGGCCGCCGGCGATCCGGCGCCTGGCGCTGGTCGATGCCACCCGGGCGGCGAGTCTGGTCGGTCCCGCCCTGGCCCAGACGCAGGACCCCGAGATGGAAGCGGCGATCCTCGCCGTGCTCGCTCAAACGGCGTCGGCTGAGGCCGTGCCGGCGCTGGTCGAGCGCTTTCTGATGACGGCGCGGCCCAAGGGGAGCGCCTCGGCGGTGCTGACGGCCACCGTGGCGGGTCTCGTTGCTCCCGACAGCCTCGATCAGATCGCCGCGCGGCTCGCTGAAACAGACGCCGCGAACCTCAGCGCGGCCGAGTCGGAACTGCTCGCGTGGTGCGGCAACGAAGCGGCGCAGGCGATGCTGACTCAACTCTTCGAATCGCCCCAGACGCCGGCCGATCGCAAGGCCGCCGCGGCGCGGGGACTGGTTGCATCCGGGCTGCATCCGCAGATTCTCGTGGCCAACGCCGGCGATCCGATCGTCTATCCCTTCGCCCTGCGAGCGGCGGGCAAGCGCGGCGGGCTCGAGGGGCTGCGGCTGATTCTCGGCTGGAACGTGCTCGACCCGGCCAAGTTCAGTGAAGAAGTCACCCAGGCGCTGTCGGCACTTGCCCCGGCGGACTGGCTCGAAGCCGACAACCTGCTGGCCACGCACGAGTCCGTCAGCCTCCTGCAGCGGATCAACTCACTCACGCGCGTGCTCACGCTGCCCCAGCAGCCCAACAGCACCGGCGCAGGCGAGGCGACGCTGGCGCCGGCGCTGCGCCGGCAGGTGTGCCTGCGCCTGGCAGAACTGCAGTGGAACCGCGCGGATGCGGAGGCGATGTTGACCGCGGTGCAGGCGGCCCCGCCGGGCGACAACGAGGCCGATCGGCAGGCGCGGTGGCGCAACATCGCCCTCGTCGCGCTCGACCGGTTCGACGCCGCCGACGCGTCGCGCGGCTCTGACTGGGTCGATGCACTCGATCTCGTCCTGCGCCAGAAGACGGCCGACGTCGAGCGGGCCAACCGCATTGCCGAGGCGATCCGTAATGGCCGGGCGACGGGGCTCACCGAGGGAGACCGCAACCGTTTTGACGCGCTGCTCTCCAAGATCGCGCTGCTCACTCCCGTGCCGGAGACCGATGGCGGCTGAACGCACGGCACGGCCCGCGGTCGCCGGCGCGGAATGCAGGGCGGAATTGGGGGCGGGCGATTCCCAATGAGCCGCCGGCGGTTTGATCGAGCCGCAGGGGTTCGCAATCATCTTCCGTGGCCGAATCAGACATGACCTCCACCGCAGCCGCGCCAACTTCGAACAACGGCTGGTGCATTGACCTGCATCACGTGTCCAAGACGTACCGAGGCAGGATCCGCGCCCTCGACGGGATCACGATGCAGGTCGCCCCGGGCGAGGTGTTCGGCCTGCTGGGCCCCAACGGCGCGGGCAAGAGCACGCTCGTGAAGATCATGATGACCGTGATCCGCCCCAGCCGGGCCGAGGGCCGCGTGCTCGGTGAGCCCGTCGGCCACAAGCCCACGCTGCGGCGCGTCGGCTATCTGCCTGAGCACCACCGCTTCCCAGGCTATCTCACGGGCGAGCAGGTGCTGCACTTTTACGGCGCGCTCTCGGGCGTGGGGCGCGCCGATCGAAAGCGACGAGCCGCGGCGCTGCTCGAGCGCGTGGGCATGAGCAAGTGGCGCGACATGAAGATTGCCAGTTACTCCAAGGGCATGATGCAGCGCGTCGGCCTGGCGCAGGCGCTGATGAACGACCCGGCCCTGGTCGTGCTCGATGAGCCGACCGACGGCGTCGATCCCGAAGGACGCAAGGAGATTCGCGACCTGCTGGCGCAACTGCGCGCCGAGGGCCGCACCGTCTTTCTCAACTCGCACCTGCTGAGCGAAGTGGAGATGGTCTGCAATCGCGTGGCGATCCTGCTCCAGGGCAAGGTCGTGGTGCAGGGCACCATTGATGAACTGACGCGCGACTCGCGGCGCTTTGAGATCGAGTACGCCGGCCCGGAGGTTGGGTGGATCAGCGAGATCAACGGAGCGTCGAGCCGCGTTTCGGCGGATGGATCGCGGCGGATCATCGCCCTGCCCGGCCGCGAAGCGCGTGAGGCCCAGCCCGTCATCGACCGCCTGCGCGCCGATCAGTTTGTCATCCACCGCTGCCAGTTGTGCGTCGAGTCGCTCGAAGATCTGTTCATCCGCTCGGTGCGCGACCCGAAGACGGGGCGGTCCCACCTGCCGGGCGCTGTGCGCGGGGAGGATGAGTCATGACGGCGGTGCTGGCCATCCTCGTCGATTCGTACCGCGAACTGATCGCCAAAAAGCTGTTTTGGTTCGTGCTGGCGATTTCGCTGCTCATCGTGCTCTCGTTCGGCTCGATCGGCTTTAACGACAAGGGCGTGAGCATCGGCTATGGGTTGTACACGATCGAAAACGAAGTGCTCAAGGCGGAAAGCCCGCTCATCGGCCCGTTCATGGACTTTGCTTTTGCCAGCGTGATCGTGTCCATGTGGCTCGCCTGGGGCGCGATCATTCTCGCACTGATATCCACGGCGGAGATCTTTCCGAACTTCCTCGCCGGCGGGGCGATCGATCTCATTTTGTCCAAGCCGGTGCGGCGGACGACGGTGTTTTTCTCCAAGTACCTCGGCAGTCTGCTGTTCGTGCTGCTGCAGGTGGCGATCTTTTGCGTGGGCGTGCTGCTGGTCATGCGCTGGCGCGTGGGCGAGTGGCGCTGGCCGATTCTGCTGGCCGTGCCAATCCTCGTGCTCGTGTTCAGCTACCTCTATTCGCTCATGGTGCTCTTCAACGTGGTGACGCGCTCGACGCTGCCATCGCTCGTGCTCACGCTCCTGGCGTGGCTGGCGCTGTTCACGCTGCACACGACCGATGGCATTCTGCTCACGCAGTTCCGGATCCGCGCGGAGGTGGATCGAGACGCCTACGCGCGGCGGATCGAGTGGTACGAGCAGCGTCTGAATGAGGCGGCCGAGCAGGGCGATAACGACGCAGTGAACCGCTATCGCACGCGCCTGGCGGCAGACGAAGCGGCCCTGGCCGAGGCGCAGCACCGCGTGGAGAAGTGGATGCCGATTTCGCAGGCGGCGAATCTCGCGACGCTGCTGCTGCCCAAGACATCGTCGACGACCAACATCGTGCAGCGGCAGTTGCAGTCGAGCAGCGGCATGACGA
Source organism: Phycisphaerales bacterium (assembly GCA_020852515.1). NCBI lineage: Bacteria > Pseudomonadati > Planctomycetota > Phycisphaerae > Phycisphaerales > Phycisphaerales bacterium. Next base: position 20,374 of record JADZAS010000030.1, on the reverse strand, counting down.
CGTCGTCGCTCATGTCGGCGCTCAACGGCGACCAGCCTGATGTGCCTGAGCAGCCCGAGTCTTATGAGGACGATTCGCAGCGCGACATGTACCGCCGGCGCGATCAGGAGATCATGCGCCGCGCCGAGGAATATGAGAACAGCCGGCCGTGGTGGAAGATCATCGGCACATCGCTGATCTTTGAAGGCCTGGTGCTGGCGGTGGCGTGCTTCATCTTCGTGCGCCGGGACAATTGAGGCGGCATCGAGGCATCAGAACCAGGTCCAGCCGAGCACCTCGGCTCCGATGAAGCCGATGAGGTACGAGGCAATCAGCACCACAGTCATGAGCAGCACGGCGGTGAGTCCGGCGTCGGGCAACCGCAAATAATTCCGGCATGCAAACCACCACCACATGTACGCCCACACCATGACGAGGAACCAGATCGGTTTCACCGTCATGAAGATGACGGTGGCGATCCCGCCATCCCTGAATGAGAAGAACTCCCACTGGCTGGGCATGAGCGCATCGGGCAGATCATCCGACCTGAGCGCCACGTAACCGAGTTGAACGATGGCCAGCAGCAGGGCGATGCTCGCGGCGGCGATGAGCCAGTACAGCCAGATGCGAACCAGGTGCACTCGGCGGACTCTGATGCGCTGAAGCGACGTGGGTATGGCCCGGAATGCAAGCAGCGGCAGTGTGAACGCGGGGGCGAGGCAGAGCGCGAAGAACTGCAATTCGAATCGCAACCAGAGAAACACATCCTGACTGATATTCCTTGGAGGCGTCCATCTCGCACCCCAGCGGTTTCTGATCAGGCCCTCGGCATACCAGATTCGCCCGGTGCGCACGACGATCGTGACGAGCACCAGCCCGACAAGCAGCCAGATGAGCGGCGCCAGACGGATCGGCTGCATGAGACTGACTTCGCGGGAGATGCGCCGGCCGCCGACTGGCGTGATCATCGTGAACAGGGCGCTGCGGACCGGTCGGCGGCGCCACTGGTGCTCGAAGAGCCAGCTGTGCAGCGGCCGCGTGAAGAGGTCGGTCCAATCGAATTCGAGACCGCACTCGGTGCACCGGCCGCCGAGAGGGCACATATCGCGCCACGACTGCACGGCGCCGCGCAGGTCGTAGCCGCAGCGCGGGCACTCGACGGGGCGCTCCGCGCCCGGGGAGGGTGCGGGCTCATGTGGCCGAGCGGTTGGAGTGATTGCCGTTGACATTGATCGCTCGAATCGTGTCAGCCATCGTACCAGGATGCCATCTGCACGCTACAGCAGTGACTGCATCACGATCACCGCGTGCTGCACGAGATAGGAGGCGAGCGCGACGATGACCATGAGCAGCGTAGCCGTGAGCGTGGCGTCGGGCAGGCGCAGGTAATCGCGGCACGCCGCCCGCCACCAGACCCACGCCCAGCCGATGGCGAGCAGCCAGAGCGGCAATACCGTCTGAGCGAAGACGACGATGTTCGCGTCGGAATAGGCCGTATTGGCGGGAAAGCGCCAGGCGCCCGGGCGCAGAAGAAGCGGCGCATCGGCGCCAAAGGCGTGCCAGATCGCCTGCACCATTGAGAGCAGCAGCACCATGGTTGCAGCGCCGATCATCCAGTAGCAGCCGAGGCGCGCGAGGTGGATGTAGCGCACCTTGATGCGCTGCAGCGACGCGGGGATGAAAAAGAACGCCAGCGGCGGAAGCAGAACTACCGCCGCGAGGTAGATCGCGAAGAAATCGAATTCATCGCGCAAAAGCCATCGAAGCCCTGCATTCAGACGACTGCCACCCGATCGCCAGCTCCAGGGGGCGCGAAAGAAGGCATGCACCGCGTAAGCCAATGTGCCCGCACGCAGCGCAACCACGATCAGCCAGAGGATTATCGCCAGCAGCAGGAGCGGCCGGAGCCTGATGACGTGCATGATGGTCGCTTCGCGCGCGATGCGCGACCCGCGCGGGCACGCGACCATCGTCCTGAGCAGGCTGCGAACCCACTGGCGTCTCCACTGATGTTCAAAGAGCCACTCGTGCACCTGCTCGCGCAGCACCCAGCCCCAGCGGAACTCCAGCCCGCATTCGGTGCACCGGCCTTCAAGCGGGCACGCCTCGCGCCACGACTGCACCGCGCCGCGCAGGTCGTAGCCGCAGCGCGGGCACTGCACTTCGTCGCCTGTTCGCGACGCGGTGTCGTCTGCTGCAATGGCGGCGGAGGTCTGGTTCACAACTTTTCGATCCACCATCCGTGGGCGCCGAGCGTTTCAGCAATGAAGACGAATCCGCCGAGTGTAATCAGGCCGCTGAGCAGCGTCAGAAGCGCCGCCACCATCCGGCTGTCGGGGAGCCTGAGATAGCAGCGGCAGGCGGCGGCCCACCACCAGTACGCGAAGGGCGCAAAGAAGAACGGCAGCGTGGGAAGCATGCCTGCCGTCAGTGGCACAAGCCAGACGTTCCACCAGCCGTACGCCTCACGGCCTGTCGCCCAGATCGAAGCCGCATTGATGATGAGCGCTGCCATCTCGACCGCGGCGAGCGCCACGAGCGGCAGCATCATCCACACAATTCCGTATGCTCCGATGCGGCGGATGTGCTCGGGACGCACCCGGATGCGCCGCAGAGAGATGGGGATCAGCACAAAGCACAGCGCCGTCAGTAATGGCCAGGCCAGTCCGAACCACCACAACACAACCTGAGGCACGACGACGAGCCACGGAACATCCGATGAGTAATAGGTGGCGGTGTCATCAGGGCTCAGCACCCAGAATGAACAGTCCAGCGCAGCCACCATTATGTCTGTTGCGGTTGCGGGGCGGGATGCCCACCACGGACGCCACGAGCCCGTCAAGCGCGTCTGCGCCAGCAGGAAAGTGCTGGCGCCGATCCACCGGAAAATCAGCGGCAGCGCCAGCATGAGCAGTGCGAGAGACACGGTCGGTCGGAAGTGCACAGGGTCCGTGAGATCGACGGCAGACCAGAATCGCTTTGGCCCGCAGATGGCTGCCAGGGTGCGCAGCAGGCTGCTGATCGGCCGGCGGCGCCAGTGGTATTCGATCAGCCAGGGGTGGGTCGCATTCGAGTGCACCCGGGACCATTCGAACTCCAGGCCGCACTCCGCGCAGACGCCCTGCAGAGGGCACGCCTCGCGCCAAGACTGCACCGCGCCGCGCAGGTCGTAGCCGCAGCGCGGGCACTCGATCGGCCGCTCTTGCTCAGGCGGCGGAGAGGTCAGGGCCGGCCGCACGGGTTGAGGCAGAGTCGCTGGCATCGCGCCCTCGGGTGATGCGGGCATCATACCAGATCCTGCGATGATGTGCGGCCATCCGCCGGCAAATCCGCGCTGACGCGGCCCTTGCGACGCCGGCATAAACTGATGCATGATCCGACCCGCCGCTCCCCGCCGCATCGCCATCCTCTCGACCGGCGGGACCATCGAAAAGACCTACAACGCGTCGGACGGCACGCTCGCCAACCAGCGCTCCGTCCTCGAGATCATGCTCGCTTCGCTTGTGCTGCACGGCGTGACCATCGACCGCTATCCCGTGATGAACAAAGATTCGCTCGAGATGAGCGACGCCGATCACGAGCGCATCGCCCAGGCGGCTCGCGAGCAGTCGGCAACGCACGACGGCATCATCATCACGCACGGCACCGACCGTCTGCAATTCACGGGTGAGCGTCTCGTCGAGCGGCTCGGCCAGCGGCCGCGCGTGCCGATCATCCTCACCGGCGCGATGCGGCCGTACGAACTGCGCAACACCGACGCGATGCAGAACCTTACCGAGGCTCTGCTGGCCGTGCAACTCGTCGAGCCGGGCGTCTATGTGGCGATGCACAACCGCGTGCTGCGCTTCCCGGGCGTGGTGAAAGACCCGCAGCGTCTGACGTTTCACCATGCGGGCGAGGGGGAGTAGTCGCCGGGCCGATCATCGCGCTGGCTGATCCGCGCGGGGTGGTTCGGCGGTGGTGAGCCGGTCCACTGCTTCCGCCGCCGCGTCGTAGAAGGGCAGCAGGACGAGATCGGCGCCCGCGCGTTCGAGCACGTGTGCGTCGTCATGTGAATGGGCTGTCAGCGCGATGAGTCCGGCGAAGCCGTGCGCGCGGATGGTCTTGAGCACGGCCAGGTTCGCCTGGAGACCGGGCAGGGCCGCCACGACCCACTGGGCGCTGCGCAGCGGGAGTGATGAGGTGATCTCCGGATCTTCGGCGTCGCCGTATTCCGCCCACAGCCCCTGCGCGTTCCATGCGTGAATGATGTGCGGATCGAAATCGACGCCCAGAACGCGCCGGCCCCGCTCGCGCAAGCGCCGGGCGATGTTGCGGCCGTATCGCCCGAGGCCCAGGATGATGATGTCGGGCTGGTCGGGCACAGCCGCGTCTTCGGCCATCTCGCGCGTGGGCTTCTTTAGTTCGAAGCGATGCATGAGCGGTGCGAGGCGCGCCGAGATCTGATGCGAGTGGAGAATGACATAGGTGGACAGGCCGAAGGTGACCAGCCCGACGAGGGTGATGAGGGCGACGTCTGAATCGCCAAGGTGGCCCAGCGACTGCCCGAGCGCTGCGAGAATGAGGGAGAACTCGCTGATCTGCGTGCCGGTGAGGCCGGTGAGCAGGGCGGTGCGCTGCCGGTAGCCGGCGAGGAAGAGAACGAGCATGAGCACGAGCGGCTTGATGAGCAGAACGAAAGCGACCAGCGCCAGCGCGGCGCCCCACTGTGGCGCTTTCATGTTGAGATCGAGCCCCGCGCCGAGGCTGATGAAAAAGAACAGCAGCAGAAAATCGCGCAGGCTCACCAGCCGGCCCGAGATCGCTTCGCGGTAGGGCGTGGAGGCAAGCGACACCCCCGCGAGAAACGCGCCGACCTCGCGGCTCATGCCCAGCGCATCAGCGGCGGTGGCCAGCGCCAGGGCCCAGGCCACCGCGGAAAGCACCAGCAGCTCGGGTGAGCGCGCCAGGTAGTGCGCCAGGCGCGGAAGGATGAAGCGGGCCAGCGCGGCGATCGCCAGCAGAAACGCCCCGCCCTTGGCGATCACGAGCAGCGCTTCGAGCCACGGCCGCTCGACCTGCTCGCCGACGCCGGCGCTCAGCGCCGTCAGGGCGATCATCGCCAGCACGACGATGAGGTCCTGCACGATCAGGATGCCCACCGCCAGCCGGCCGTGCAGGGCGTCAATCTCCCGCTTGTCGCTGAGCAGCTTGACGATGATGATGGTGGAGGAGAACGTGAGCGCGACGGCGGTGTAGAGCGAAGAGATCCGCCCCATCCCCAGCGCCGCGCACAGAAAAAACGCCAGCACTGCGGTGATGAGCACCTGGGCGGCGCCCATCGAGAGCGCGACCAGCCCCATGCGCCGGATCACGCCGACATCCAGCCGCAGGCCGACGAGAAACAGCAGGATGGCAATGCCCATCTTGGCCAGCAGGTCGATCTCCTGCTCGGCGGTGACGAGATTCAGGCTCGCGGGACCGGCGATCACGCCCACGGCGATGAACGAGACGATCAGCGGCTGGCGCAGCAGCCGGCCGAGCGCGCCGACGCCGGCGGCAATGAGCATGATGACGGCAAACTCGTTGAAGATGTTCTGGAACATCGCTGTGCTCGAACCCGCGGATGATAGTGGGGGCGGCGGCGGGGCAGGCGCCATCAAAAAGCCCCTGTTCATCGAACAGGGGCTTGCAGGGAGGAGACGGTCAGCCTGGCGCGGGTCCGCGCGCGTCAATCTTCGATGATGAGATTGGCGCGGAGTGGAATGCCGTTGGCGAGGTTGAAGTAATTGGGGCTGGTGGCGATCATCGCCTCGTGCGCCTTGCGGAACTGCTCCGGCGTGCCGTTGCCCTTGACGCGGATCGTGTAGCGGATCTCGCCGTAACCGGGCTTGACGCTCGTGTCGATGCCGAGAAAGCCGCGCAGGTCGAGCTGACCTTCGGACTCGAAGCTGAGCGATTCGAGTTCGACGCCCTGCAGCGAGCACACGGCGACGAAGGTGTTGAGCATGCAGGCGTTCATCGCGCCGAGCAGGTACTCCTGCGGGTTGGCGTACTGGTCCTGCCCGCAGAGTTCGCGCGGCTCGTCGATGTCGATGGTGAACGAGTGCTTGAGGCTCTTTCCGCCCAGGCCCCAGCCGGTGACGCGGGTCTGGCTGTGCATGCCGTGCTTCCACTGGGTGGCGACGCGGAAGTCCGCCAGGCCCTGGCGATGGTCCTGCTTGATGGTGCGGACGAGTTGCTTGATGCCGTCGGTGTCGATGCCGTTGAGATGAGCAGTTGCGGTGGTCATGGTGCCGATCCTTTCAGAACTGGGTTGAATGATTCAGAGGTCCATGGGGTCAACGATTGCACGTGCGTCAATGCGACTCGCAGCATCCATGGCTGCGCTCGTCATTGATTGGCCAAATGTACGATGCGATTGAGCGTTGACAATGGACTGCCGGTGCAGCAATCGTGGACTGCAGGTCAAGTCGAACTTGACTCCCGGTCAAGTTGCGGCTGCGGGAGGCATAAACTGAGGCTCAATCGCCGATGCCGGGCGATTGGCAGGAGTTCATCGTGGCGACGACGACCAAGGAAAAACTCGTTCAGACGGCACACGATCTCTTCTACACCGAAGGATTTCACACCGTCGGTCTCGATCGGATCCTCGACACCGTCGGCGTGACCAAGACCACGTTCTACAACCACTTTTCGAGCAAGGATGATCTCATCGTCGAGACGCTCCGCTGGCACGATGAGTGGTGGCAGAACACGTTTCGCAAGATGCTGCGGCGCCTCGGCGGCGACCTGCCGCGCGGCCAGTTGCTCGCCGTGCCCGACGCGCTGGCGGAGTTGTTCGCCGGCGACTCCTACAACGGCTGCATGTTCGTCAACGTGGCGGTGCAGTTCCCGCTGCCGCACGATCCGGCCCACAAACTGGCGGTGGAGCACAAGGACGCGATGGAAGACATCCTGCGCGAGATCGCCGGCTACGCGGGCGCTTCGGATCCGGCGGCGCTGGCCGAGGAGATCGGCCTGGTGATGGAAGGCGCCTACGTCACCCGGCAGGTCACGCGACGGGACGCCACGATCGAAGCCATGCGCCGCGTCGTCACACTCATCGTGGACAAGCACCTGGGGGCGTGAGCCGAGCACCGCCGATCCCCGGAGCGCCCCTACTTCTCATACGCCTCGAGCCAGTGCTCGGGGAGAAGGTCGGCCAGACGCACGATGCGCTCGCCGCGCAGCAGCACCTGCGTGTCGGCGTTGCGGGCATCGACCTGCAGCATGAGTTCGCGGCAGCGGCCGCACGGGGGCAGCAGGCCGCGCTTGCCGACGGCCACGATCGCCATGATCCGCGTCTCGCGGTGCTTGAGCATCTCGGCGACGGCGGCGTGCTCGGCGCAGAAGCCGATGCCGCAGGCGAGGTCGAGACACACGCCGGTGTAGACGTTGCCCGCCTCGGTGCGCAGCGCGCTGGCGACGGCTGCGGCGCTGAAGTCGTCTTCAAGGCCGAACTTGCCCTGCAGGGCCGTTGCGGCGTCAACGAGGGCGCGAAAGTCGGGTCTGAGCGTCATCGAGGGGGCACTCCGATTCAAGATTATCGGCCAGCGAACCCGCGGCGATAAGCCGGAATCTGCAAACGACTCAGACCTTAGCGTACATCTTGTAGAGCATCAGCAGCACGAACATGACGACCAGCGCGACGCCCAGCCGCAGGTAGGGCAGGGGGATGGCCATGCACAGGATGACGACGACGAAGGTGGCGCAGCCCCAGACGATGGCCGAGAGATTTTCCGAGTCGGCGACCTTGCCGATGACTCCACAGAGGAGAAATGCGAGGATGAGTTCGAGCATGATTCTCCTTCCGGCCGGTCAGCAGTGCCGTCTCACGCACTCGACGATGCAGTAATCCGGTGAAGGTCGCGCACCGAATGTTCAACGGACTTGACGTCCGGAATGGCGAGGAAACCAATATAGCGGCGCGTGCGATCGCCATCAGAGTCGTAATCGATCTCAGTTCTGAAGATGAGATCGCCCGAGCCGTCACGTCGCTGCCTGCGCCGGATCTGCCCCAGCTGATCCGGTGGGAAGGACTGTACGTCCAGCGAGAGCAGCCCGGTGATGATGATCGCGCGCCGGTCCGTGAGAACGTAGACGGTGCGTCGGGCCTTGCGCCGCAGGACCAGCGGCGAACAGAACATGCCGCAGCCGATGAGCACGAACGGAATGCCAAACAAGGGAAAGAGATCCGCGCCGCTGCTAAATGTCGGCATCTTGAATCCAGCCGCGCCGAACATCCAGAACACGGCGAAGGCCGTCCATGGGATGGCAAATAGCACCGCCGGCCACGACCGACGGATGTAGAGTCCCGGGATCGGCTGCGCCTGCCAGAGCACTTGCTCGCCGTCTGAGAGTTCCGCTGACACCGCGTGCTGCAGGTGCATCGGAATGAAGGTGTCGGATGGGCCACGAAAGCTCGCCATGCACAACTCCCGGGAAGAAACGCGGTCGGCCGGCCTGCGATTGTCGTGCGCAATTGGAGCGAGGTCAACCGGGCAGGAGCGAGTTGTGTTTCATTACATACTTCTCTTCCGTCGGCGGGCCGCCGTTGGGTGAGGATGGTGACCCCGCCCAGGGTCGACGAATCTGATTCGTTCACGAGGCGCCTCTGCGGCGGACGGTGCCGCCCACGACGAGCGCTGCGGAGATGATGAGCAGATTCTTGATGATGTACTGCCCCTCCATGGTCGGGGCGTAGGGGTACCGGCCGCTCTGGAAGGTGATTTCGGACAGCATGACCAGCGGCATCAACGTGCCGACCATCTGCAGCGCCAGCAGGGCGATGGCCAGTCGCAGCGTGGAGCGGAAGAGGAAGGTGATGCCGATGGCCACTTCCCACCAGCCGATGACGCCGAGCCACTGCCGCGGCGACAGCACCGGCAGCCAGTCCACGGTCTTGAGCACGAGCGGCTCGGCGGGCGAGAGGCCGAAGGGCTTGAGAACGCCGAACCAGATGAAGATGACCGCCAGCGACCAGCGCAGCAGGCGCACGCCCCAGCGCTGCATGAACGAAGCAATGCGCGAGTCGATCTGGTTGAGCGTGATCATGGCCGCGTGATCCTCAGCTTAATGGGGCCAGAGCCAGAGCAGGGCCGCGCCTGCGGCGGCGCTGGCAGCAAACATGACGCCGATGCGCCGCATCATCGGCCGCCCGCCGAGCAGCGCCACCGCGACGAACTTGAACAGCAGGTTCGCCATCGCTCCCACCAGAATCAGCCGCCAGCCCGTTTCCGTTTCCAGCGAGCCGTTGTTCATGAGTTGCGCGCTCGACAGGGTGATTGCATCCATGTCAGTGAGCCCCGACAGGCCGGCGACGACGTACAGGGCCGCGTCGCCGAAGTGGTCGCGCACGGCGGACACGCCCAGCAGCACCGCGGCGTAGAGCAGGCCGAAGATCACTGCCGCGGCGAGGTCCTTGGGCGGCTGTTCATCCGAGGGCGCATTCAGGTTCGAGCGCATCGACACGAACGCCAGTATGCAGATCAGAAGCATGAATCCCATCATGATCGCCAGCGGCGGCGCGACGCGGCTCAACAGGCCCGGCGCCACGATGGCCACCTCGAACAGCACGCGGCCGAAGACCACCGTCGAAGCGATCATCACGATGATCGAAGCCGCCGCCGACTCGCTGGCAGTGGCATGCGCCCGTCGTGCGGAGCTGACGGTCGTGGCGGTGCTGGAGATGAGTCCGCCGAGGATGCCGGTCAGCAGCGTGCCGGCCTTCGCGCCGATCAGCCGCCGGGCAACGTAGGCCGCCGTGCTGATGCCCACGATGAGCACGACCATGAGCCAGATGCGAAAAGGATTGAGCACGTCGTAAGGGCCGTAGGCCTTGTCGGGCATCAGGGGGAGAATGATCATGCCGATGAGAATGAGCCGCGCGACCGCTCGCAGGTCGTCGGCGCCGAGACGGTCCACGAAATGGTGCAGCGGGTCCTTGGAGTGCAGCAGCAGCGCGACGGCTCCGGCGGTGACCACGCCGAGCACCACGTGCTCCATCAGCAGCAGCGCGCCGATGAGAAACATCACGATGCCCGCGATCTCCGTCGTCACGCCGGGTCCGGCCGCGGCTGGGCCTGACTGGCGCATCCGGTTGCCGACGGCGAACATCCAGGTGATGGCCAGCAGCCCCGCCGCGAGCGTCCAGGGGGATTCCGTTTCGCGGGCCATGAGGCCGCACAGCCCCCCGGCCAGGGCGATGAGCGCAAAGGTGCGGATGCCGGCAATCGCCTTGTCGGCCCACTCGCGCTGCATCCCGACCAGCAGCCCCAGGCCCAGTGCAATGGCCAGATCGCGCATCACTTCCGCTTCCACGCGATTCACCCTTCAGTTGCGGCGGCTCGCGCCGGAGACTGCGGCGGCGCAGCGCACGCCGCGCTTTGCTCAAGGGTAGGTCGCGCGGCGCGCCGCGCTGCATCGGGCGTGATCCCGGGAATAGCGCGGTCGAAATTCAATCGCGCGCCGGACAGAAAAGACCACCGGCCGGGAGAGGGCTCCCGGCCGGTGGCGTGGTCAGCGAAACTCAGTCGTCGCCTTCGATCAGTCGTTGCCGTCCGTGGGGACGTCGGCGATCTGGACGACGTTCTGCTCCTTGTCACCGGTCTTGACCGTCTCGCGACTGGCCTGGACGGGCGTGGTGGAGGGATCGGGCACCTGGAAGTTCATCTGGAAGTTCTTCGTCGAGTTGCGAAGTTCCGCCAGACGCTGATCCCAGTTCTTCATTGCAGCCATCTGCAGTTCCTGCTGCTGGGCACGCAGGGCCGCGAGGCGCTGCTGCGATTCGGCCCGGGTCGCTTCCGCCTGCGCGAGCGTCTGCTCGAGGTTCTTCTGGCGGAAGGTCTCGGTGCGGTAGAGGTCGGCCGCATCCTTGACGCGTTCGGCATCGACCTGCACGAGGCGGGCGCCGAACTGGGCTCGCACGGCCTCTTCCTGCGCCAGGGCGGTCTTGCGGCCGGCCTCGACGTTGGCCATCACGATGTCGCGCTCGGCGCGGAGGTGAGCGTACTCAGCCTCGTTCAGGGCGCTGGCCTGCTCGCTCTGCGCCCGGGCCGTGGCCACGAGACGCTCGACGTCGGCCTCACCCTTGACGCGGCTGGCGTAGACGAGGTTGCGGTTGCGATCGAGTTCAGCCTCGGCCAAAGACTGCTCGAGCGCGTTCTTGGCGCGAATGCGGGCGATCTCCACCTCCGCGCGCTTGCCCACGACGTCGGCCCGGACGAGCGCTTCGTCGTAGTTCGCCTGAGCGACGATCGTCTGCGATTCGATCGAGCGATCGAGCTTGGCCAGTTCAGCCGTCAGCGTGCGCTGGGCGGCGTCAATCTGGGCGTCGAACTGTGACGCGAGCGCGGCCTGGCTCTGACCGACGCTGTCGGCCTCGGCCATGAGCCGGCTGTACTCGGCGTTGCCGCGGCGCTTGAGCGCGTCGAGCTGGGCCTGCAGCGCGGTGGCCTCGGTCTGGCCGTTGCGAGCGGTCATGTCGGACTCGGCCTTGAGCTGGTTGCTCTGGGCGACGGCCACGTCATAGGTCGCCTTGGCCTGGGCGCGAAGATCGGTCGCCAGGGCGAGCGCTTCCTTGCGGAAGGCGCCGGCTTCGACGATCGAACGATCGTGCTCGGTCTTGCCGAACGCGAGTTCGGCGTTGGCCGTGGCGATCGTCTCGACGAGCTTGGCCTTGGCCTGCGACTCGAGAGCCGAGGCGATGGCGTTCTGCTCGGCGGCGATGGCCAGCTGCTGGCTCTTGGCCGCGTCGAGGTTGGTCTTGGTCTGCGCGAACGAGGCCTCGAGCGCCAGCGTGTGCGCATCAGCCGTGGCGCGGTCCTTCATCACTTGGGCGAGCGAAGCGCGGAAGGCGGCGACGTACTCGGGCTCGACGCGCGGCGTCACGGGAGTGACGGTCGGCGACTCGGGCACCTTGTGCAGATCGTCGGCCTGGGGCGCGGCGGGATCGGTCTTGCCGGGCACCTCGACGCTGTTCTGCTTCTGCTGGTTCGCCAGCTCATCGATGATCTGGGCCCGCAGGCGGGTCGCCTCTTCGTTGGCCGCGGCGATGATTTCCTTCATCTGCTCTTCGGCGAGTTCCTGCTGGTGAGCCGCGGTCTCGCGCATGGCGTTGGCGCGTGCTTCGGCTTCAGCCTTGACGAACTCGCTGCGAGCGACGGACTCGGCGCGATTGGCGCGGATGCGGATCTTCTCGATCTCGGCGCGGGCGTCTTTGGCCCACGACTCGAGTTCTTCCATGCCGCGCTGGCAGTCGGCGTTGGCGCGCTCGGTGATGACCTGCGCGTCGCCCCGGAGCCGAGAGATCTGCGCTTCGGCGCGGGCGAAGTTCGAGTTGGCCTCGACGAGCGAGCGTTCGTGATTGAACTGCGCCTGCGCCCATTCCGACTCGGCGGCGCTCACCTTGACGTCGTACTCTTCCTGCGAAGCCTGCGCGGTGAGGGCGTCGGCGCGGGCGTTGATCTCGGCCGAGTGAGCCGTGGCTTCCTGGAGCATCGAGGCGGCCTTGCTGGCCAGACGCTTGGACTCGGCGTCGCTCTGCTGGAGCACGGTGTCGATGCGGATCTGCAGTTCATCGGCCTGCGCCGCGGTCTGATCGCTGACGGCCTTGGCCTCGACGCGCATGGCGTTGACGGTCGCCTCGGCGCGCTGGCGAGTCGCCTTGGCGGTCTCGCGCATGTCGGCGATGGCGGCCTTGGCTTCGGTGTCGGTGGTCTCGCGCATGTTCTGGAGCTTTTCGATGCGCGCCGTCGCCTGGGCGTACTCGGCCTTGGCGCGAGAGATCACTTCATCCTGCACCGTCTGACGCTCCTTGATGAGCGCGTTGACGTGCGCCTCGTCGCGGGCAGCGTTGGACTCGATTTCACGCTGCTTGGCGGCCATGTCGGCGAAGATGCGGTTCTGCTCCGCCTCGTACTGCTGTTGCAGCTTCTCCGCCTCGGCCATGGCGATCTGCTCGCGCGTGGCGGCTTCCTGCTGGCGGGCCTGAAGGCGGGCGGTGCCCTCGCGCTGCACCGCTTGCTGCTGAAGCGCCGTGGCGTCGGCGTCGGCGAGCGTGCGCTCGACCCGGGCCATGCCGATCTTCGCTTCGCTCACGTAGTTCTCGGGCAGCTGGTACTGCTTGGACGCGCTGCTGATGTACGAGCGCGTCTCGGTCACCCGGCCGTTGGGCGTGTTGACGTTGATGATCGGTTTGCGGCTGGCCGTTTCCGTCGTCGTGCATCCCGAGGGCATCGTGATGCCCACGACCGCCACCAGGGCCGCCGTCACCAGCGTCTTGCCGGCCACCTTCAGTTGATTCGTCCGTTGATTCGACATCGCTGACCTCCCGTTATCGAGACATTCCACATGGAATCCATCCATCCAGCCCAGCCGATGCCGGGCGCGCTTGATCCATGTCGGACGTTGGGCAGCGCGTGTTGAGCGAGACCGCTCATAACTCGAATGAGCGGTGCGTTAAAGTTGCGGGTGTGATAAGCCGCGGCGAGGAAGCTCCTCCCTCACCGCGGCCAGCCGGTGCGTGCCCCCCCCGCACGATGCGGCATCAGAGCGGTTCGACGTTGGTCGTCGTGCAGGTTGAGGCGTCAAGGCCCTGCACGAACCTGCCGCACGCCCCCGGCGGCACGTTCAAATTGATCAGGAATCCGCCGCCGGCGTCTGCGCGGATGACACGGTAGAGCTGCGCCGTCGAGTTCAGCCCCAGGGTGGTTCCAGCGCACGGGTTGCCGTTCGGAATGCGGACCGATCCCGTGCCGGTGGCGTGCAGCAGGGCGACGTTGCCGCCGGGCGTTGCGCCGGTGACGCCGATCTGCATCGGGCCCGGGCACGAACCCGTCAGACTCAATTGCGGGGCGGAAACGGGATCGACGATCAGGCCAAACATCCCCATGCTCAGCGCGCTAACCCAGTACGTGCCATCGGCATCGAAAGTGGATTGAGTGATCTGCCAGTGCGGCTGAGGTGACTGCCCGTAGCGATGCACTTCCCAGTTCGCCGGGTCGGAAATGTCGCCGCGCACGATGGCGATCCCCGATGCGTTGGCATCGTCGGCCGCGGCGATGCCCATGACGCCGTCGCTGCGGATGTCGATGCTCGACACCGAACGGGCCGGCAGCGGCAGCGTTTCAGACCGGTAGAGCGTGAAGTTCACTCCGTCGAAGCGCACGATTCCCTGCGGAGTGGCGAACCAGAGCACGTCATCGGGGCCGATGGCCATGTCGTTAATGCCGCCGAGGTCGAAGAAGTAGTCTCGATACGGCAGCGTGATCTGCGCCCACACCGAGCCGTTCCACTTGTGAATGTCGAACCACGCGGCGATCCAGACGTTGCCGCGCGAGTCCGCCTGCATGCCCGGAAGGCCCAGCACGGCGTAGGCCTGCACGGGTTCGCGCACCCACATGCTGCCGCTGAAGCGGTAGATCGCGCCGTATTCCTCAGCCGAGAAGAGTGTCCCGTTCATGTCCTGGGCGAAGAACTGCCACTGGCTGACCCCCATACCGGGGTTGTTCTGCCAGTTCCAGAAGCCCGTGAACTGACCGGTCTCAGGAATCCATCGGGCGATGCCGTTACCGCCCATCCAGCCGACGCCATTGCGATCCATATGGAACGCGCCCATCGGCTCGTTCCCGGCAAACGGATACGGCTCTGAGCCGGCGTTGTGCGCGCCCCAGTTGCGCCAGTGCTGCCCGTCGAAGCGCGACAGGCCCGCTTCACCCGTCGCGAGCCAGAGATTGCCCTGCGGATCGAGGTTGAATCGATCGACCCAGAAGTCCGGCATTCCGGTGTTGTAGGAGTTGTAATCGCGCACCCATGAGCCGTCGTTGCGGAAGTGTCCCACGGCGCCGATCGTCTGTACCCAGAGGCCGGTGCTGGCCGGATCGGGTTCGAGATTGAAGATGATGTTCAGGCCGCTGAGGAAGGACTGCCAGTTTCCGCCGGAGTTGCTGGTGCGGATGACCTGCCCGGCCCAGTTGCCGACGTAGAACCACCCGTCGTCATCGACGCCAAAGCAGGTAATGGTGGTGTTGACGAACGGGGTGTTGGCGGCGCTGTACTCGGTGAAGTTCTGGCCGTCATACTTGTAGAAGGAGTATCCGAGCCCGCCGGAGAGCAGCCAGATATTGCCGTTGAGGTCTTCCGCGAATCGCTTGAAGCTGGTGAGATTCGACCCAAGCAACCGCCAACTCTGGCCGTCGTACATCGCGGCTCCCGTCAGCGTGGCGTTACCGACCCAGACCCGGTCGCGACTGTCCACGAAGACGGATGAGAGCGATCTCCATGGATCGGGCCAGGGCAGTTCGGTCGGCACCGCGAACTTGCGCCAGGTGTTGTTCACGGGATCGAACTCGAAGAGTGCGGCGTTCTGATTCTGGACGTTGCTGTTGTTGAGCCAGAC
Source organism: Phycisphaerales bacterium (assembly GCA_020852515.1). Classification (NCBI taxonomy): domain Bacteria; kingdom Pseudomonadati; phylum Planctomycetota; class Phycisphaerae; order Phycisphaerales; species Phycisphaerales bacterium. Next base: position 4,977 of record JADZAS010000030.1, on the reverse strand, counting down.
GTGACCGCGGCTGTCGAGGGCGATGCTGCGCACATCATTGTGCAGCAGGGGTGAGTTGGACGTGTTGTAGACGGTCCACGACTCACCCTGTTTGCGCACGAGGCCCCCCTCCGAAGCCATCCACACCGCGCCGTTCGCGGCGAATTCGATGTCGCGGATGTATTCGCCGGGGACGGGAGTGTCGACGTTTGAATACGTGGTCCACACTTCAGTCGGCTGGTCCAGCACGCCGACGCCGCCTTCTCCCCAGAACGGCCAGCGCGCGCCGACCCAGAGCGCGTGATCAGGCGCGAGGCGGATGCACTGCATTTCCTCGCCGGGAATGCCGCTGTTGCTGGGACGGAGGACTCTCCACTCGGGATTCTGCGCCTGAACCGGCGCGGCGAGACCGAACACGAAACCAAGCACGATTGAAGCGCAGGCGGTGCGATTCATGTTGCACTTACTTTCCGGGCTTCTGCCCACCGCGGTATCCGCTCCGGGACAGGATTTTTCTTCCATCAGCACATCAGTGGATCAGGTATCTCGCCCTGTATTGGCTTGCTCACAACCGAGCCACATTGCTCGTGGCGCAACTGGCCGCATCCAGCGCCTGAACGTAGCGGCCGCAGGCCTGCGCCGGGACCTGCAGATCGAGTGAAAGCGAACCGTTCCCATCGGCGCGCACCACGCGGTAGAGCTGGGCCGTCGAGTTCAACCCCAGAGTGGTTCCAGCGCACGGGTTACCGTTCGGAATGCGAACCGATCCCGTGCCGGTGGCGTGCAGCAGGGCGACGTTGCCGCCGGGCGTCGCGCCGGTGACGCCGATCTGCATCGAGCCCGGGCAGGTTCCGCCCATGGTGAGCACGGGTCCGCCGCCGGCTCCGCCGAGGATGCGATATCCGAAGCGCTGAATCTCGGGCCGCTCTTCCCCGTGCAGCATACTGAAGGCGATGATCGCCGGGCTAGCGGCGCTGGCGACGTCGGGCAGCGTTTCCGGCAACGGACCCTCCGTCACCTGCACGCCGCTGGGATCAAGCACCGTGCCATCTGCGTCCACGCGCGCCATGATGATGTCGCCGCGCAACTGATCCACCTGGCCGACCTGGTGACGGAAGTCGGTCCAGGCGACGACGAAGTTCGATCCGTCGAACGCGGCAGCGGGCGTCATCTGCGGGTGCGCGGCGCCGCTGATGGTGAATTCGCCGCCGAGGAACGATCCGCCAGGCGCGATGAACCGGCCCTTGATGTCATCCTGATGGATGGTCGTGTCGTCCTGCCAGACGACGAGCGCCCGGTCGCCGGCGGGTGCAATGTCCGGCTCCATGCCCGTGGCTCCGATACTGAGCGAGCCGGAAGTGGAACCGTCGGCGTGCACGATCACGCCCTGGATATACGATGCGCTCGAATCGTGCGAGCCGTATTGCGCCCACGCCAGGAAGCCGTCGGCCGCGAATGCTTCGCCGGTCATTTCGCTCGAAAAGCCGCCGGCAACGAATACCGGCAGGGGATCGAGCACATCGCCTGCCGCGCTGACACGAACGAATTCGGCGTAGCGCACCGGCTCGTGGAAGTTGATGGTGTGGAAGATGCCGACGACAAACGTGTCGCCTGCCGCCGCGACGGCGCCGGCGGCGTAACCCTCGCCCCCGGGCGCCCCGGGGGTGATCCGCAGCGGCACGGGGTCGAGCACCACATTGTCGGGTGAGACGCGCACGCCGACCACGCCGCCGTCGCGCGCCCGCCAGACGACCAGCCAGGTGCTGCCGTTCCACTCCACGCTGGGTGTGAAGAGCGGATTGGGGCCCTCTTCATTGATTTCGACAATGACGTTGGGCTCCGCATCGATCGGGTCGCCATCCGGCGACATCCGCTGCGACAGGATGCGCGTCGAGCCGGATGTCTCGCTGACGTACACGGCGAGGATCGACTCATCACCTTCTGACAGGCGGGTGTACGACTGCCGCGGCAGGCCGATGGAGATGTCCTGCGCCGGATCGGCGTTTCCGCCGGCGTCGATGCGCGCAGCGCGCACGTCGGAGTGATTCATCGGGAGATTGCGCCGGATGAAGGCGACTGCGGCATCGCCGTTTCCCGCTCCGGCAACGCCCGTGGGCGCTTCGAAGTTGTCGAGCCCCTGCGGTGCGGTTTCGACGAGGCGCGGCTGCGGGTCGAGCAGCGCGCCGCTGTTGGAAATGCGCTGCGCTTTGACGTCGTAGTACACCTGGCCGGAGAAGGTGCGCATCGAGGCGATCCAGTGCGTCCCCGTCCAGGCGCTGCCGATCCAGCTCGCGGTCTCGCTCCCGCCCAGCGCGATGCCGCTCGGATCGAGGTTTGCGCCGTTGGGTTCGATGCGATGCGCGCGGTCGCCGATGGCCAGGAAGCGCGATCCGTTGCTCGCCAGGGCGACGTGCTGGTACGGCGTGGCTGGACCGACGCTCGTCAGACTCGTCAGTGGATTGAGGTTCGGGTCAAATGTCCGGACATAGAACTGGTTCTGGCTGTAACTGTTCGCCGCGAGCAGATACACGCCGCCGGCAAAATCGACGACCGGATACTGCAGACTGCTGGACTGTTGGATGTTGCGCGGCTGGGCGTCGATGACCGTGCCGTCCGGCGCCACGCGCCTGGCGCGCACCGTCCGCTGGCCACCGACCCACTGGTCGCAAACCACGAGCCAGTTCTGGCCGTCGCTGGCGACCGCGGGGTCGTAGGCGCCCTGGTTGTCTTCCATGCCGAAGAGGAAGATCGGCTCGGCATCGAGCGCCTCACCCGTCGGCGACACGCGCACCGCGAGCACTTGGTCGTCGAAGTACCAGTCGGGGTCTTCGCTTTCGAAGGCCACGAGCCAGTTCTGCCCGTTCCACGCCAGGCGCGGGTCGCGCTGGTTGCGGCCCACGTTGGCGACGATGACCGGCGGCCCGATCGGTGCGCCCGTTTCATCGAGAAGTTGGCCGTAGATGTCCTCCATGTTGCCCGCGTTCGGGTCGCCCGGCGCGTTGGTCTGACCGCTGATGACGGTTCGATTGTCCGACCAGACGGCAAGAAACCCGGGCCCGCCCGCGGCGATCGCCAGCTGGCGCACCGGTCCGATCGACGGGGCGACCGCGTCATCGCCGGGCATGAACCGCAATGGGCCGAGGTCCTGCGCGCGGAGAGCGCCCGTTGCGAAGGCAATCAGGACAAGTGCCGCGGTTTCGCGGATCAATGGGAGCCTCATGACTCGACTCGCGCGCGTCGTTCGGATCATCACCATTCCCTCCTGAAGTGCAGATCGCATTTTCTGCGAGAATCTCCGAGCACGGCTGAACAAATTGCTCAAGGGCGACGACACTGTCAGCGCACGATGTCGCTGATGACTCCTGTCGTGCGATTCATTTCGGCCCCCTGGAACCACACGGTGCGGCCGGTGGCGGCGGGCGGGACGTGGACGCTCTTTTGCAGCACGCCCTGCGCGTCGGCCCGGCCGGAGGTCAGCAGCGTCGGCTGGGCGAGATCGAGCGTGACGTTGAGTTGCGGCACAAACGTCGAGCCGAGCCCGCGCAGGCTGTAGACGATGTACTGGTTGACACTGGGCGTGGCGTTGACGATCGTGAACGTGGCGTCGGAGCCGCCGATGAGGTTGGTTACGGTGAGGGAGTAGAGATCGATGGGGCTGAGCAGCACGGCGCCGCGCTCGTTGGTCGAGAGATTGAGCGCGTAGGCGATGATCTGCCGGGATTCGTTGATGTCATTGGCGCCGAACCATTCGACGAGCCATGGTCCCTGTGACGGGTCGATAAGTTCGCCGATGCTGAAAGACCCTTCACCCTGCAGGTAAACGCCCGAGGACGTGAAGTAGTAGTAGAAGAGCGTGTCGCCGCGATCGTTGATGGCGGTGGCGCTGGTCGTCGTGGCGCATCCTCCGAGGAAGTCCCAGCCCGCGCTCTGGCGGTAGCGAACGGGGAACGTGCTGCACCCGGAGTAACCGGCGACGTAGCCTGCAAAATCGTCGTTGTTGTTGAGGGCCGCACTGACGAAGCCCTGCCAGTTGCCGGGCGGAAGAGGGAAGGTCTGGACGTTCATGGTGTTCAGATCGAGCAGTTGCGGGCCGGACACGACGTGGCGGCGGTCGTTCACGTCGGTGGCGGCGCCGATGTGCGGCAGTCGCATCGGACCGGTGTCCGTGAACAGAACGGGGTGAGTCAGGCTCCATCCAAAGAAGCCCGAGCCGCCAACGACATCGCCCTGCGTGTTGATGGCATAGGCGCTGCTGTACGAATCACCCTCAAGCACTCCGAGCAGCTCCACTTCGTAGGAGTTGCCAACGGGTCTCCAAAGCGCGGCGAGCGGCTGAGTGATCACGTACTGGTTGGGACACACGGCGCCGACGACCACGCCCTGGTCATTGATGTCGTGGGCGCGCGAGGTCTCCATGCCCGGTGGCAGGGGCAGAAGTTCGAAGGGGAGGCCGTTGTGTGAAACTGCAGCGCGCAGCCGCGTGCCATCTACGTCCAGGTTGCCGACAACGGAGCCGGATTCATTGATCGCGGTGGCCGTGTACCTCGCGCCGAGGAACTGCACTTCGTAGGATGGCGGCGCGGCCGAGGCGATCGAACCCCACGCAGCGAGACCGAGAAGCCACTGGGCTGTGAAAAGGCGTTGCACGACATTCTCCTTCAGAGAGTTCATCATGTAGTTTGCGTCCATGCGAGCGAGGGTCCACTCCAGCACCCGTCATGCATTCAGCGCACGACCTCGCTAATCACTCCAGTCGTTCGATTCGCCTCGGCCCCCTGGAACCACACGGTGCGGCCGGCAGCGGCGGGCGGGACGTGGACGCTCTTTTGCAGCATGCCCTGCGCGTCGGCCCGGCCGGATGTGAGCAGCGCCGGCTGGGCGAGATCGAGCGTGACGTTGAGTTGCGGCACAAACGTCGAGCCGAGCCCGCGCAGGCTGTAGACGATGTACTGGTTGACACTGGGCGTGGCGTTGATGATCGTGAACGCGGCGTCGGAG